>NZ_JBVIWA010000001.1:634835-1036802 GCF_055595065.1 Streptomyces sp. NPDC040545 | reverse complement strand
GAAGGAACCCTCGTCGAGCAGCAGCGCGATGCGCTCACGCGCGGTCAGCTTGCCCTTCGCGTGCTGGGTCTCGGTCGCACGGTCGCTGGGGCCGCGCCTCGCCTGCTCACGCAGGGAGTGCAGCTCGGCCACGCGCCCTCGGGCGTCCGTCGGCTCGCTCGGGGTCTGGTCCACAACGGTCATGTACCGACCTTACGAAGATCGCGATGAAAAACCTCCGTTCATTCCTCACAGTCTCGGAAGACTTCCGCTGTCCGGCCCGCACAGTACGCCTAGTGGATGTACGGACTCCGCCAGACGGGGCGCTCACTCGTTGTGGGACCTTCACAAAATGGCCTGACACGCCGCCTAGATGTTGAAATTTGAACGGAATAGGTCTAGCGTCGCTCCCGTTGAAGTCGTTGAAGATTCAACAGATTCTTCAGACCGAGCAGGACACTACCGAGGAGCAAGTCATGGGTCTCTTCACCCGCCGCAGCCAGAACGTGAACGTCCAGGACGGCGCCGCCGTCTCCACCGTGGAAGTGGACCCGGCGCTCGCCGCGCTCACCGGTGACTACGTCATCGACCCCGCGCACAGCAGCATCGGCTTCACCGTCCGCCACGCCATGGTCACCAACGTCCGCGGGGCCTTCACCGAGCACGAGGGAACCCTGCACCTGGACGGCGCCGACCCGGCCCGCTCCACCGCCTCCATCGACGTGAAGATCGCCTCCGTCGACACCGGCATCGCCGACCGCGACGCTCACCTGCGCAGCGGCGACTTCTTCGACGCCGAGACCTTCCCGCTGATGACCTTCCGCTCCACCGAGGCGCGTCAGCTCGGCGGGGACACGTACCGCATCACCGGCGAGCTGACCATCAAGGACGTCACGCGCCCGCTCTCCATCGACCTGGAGTTCAACGGCTCGGCCACCGACCCCTACGGCAACGAGCGCGTCGGTTTCGAGGGCTCCACCGAGATCCTGCGCTCCGACTGGGGCCTGACGTGGAACGCCGCCCTGGAGGCCGGCGGTGTGATGGTCAGCGACAAGGTGAAGCTGACCTTCGACATCTCCGCCATCAAGCAGGCCTGACGGGCGCGCTCCCGGACGCCCGGAACCGGGGGCGGCTAGAAGCCGCCCCCGCCGTCGAAGCCGCCGCCCCCGTCGAACCCTCCGCCGCCGAAGTCCCCGCCGCCGAAGTCGGACGGGTTGAAGTCGGCCCCGGAGACATCCCCGCCCTCGAAGCCGCTGCCCATGCCGCCGCCGAAGTCCGCGGCGTAGGCGGGGCTGGACATCATCGAACCGAGCACCGTGCCCACCAGCAGGCCGGGCAGGATGCCGCCGCCGAAGTACCCGCCGGCCCAGGGGCCGTACGCCGGGCCGGCGTCGTAGTACGGCCGCGGACCGTGCTCGGTCTCGACCGTGCGGACCGCCGGGTCCAGGCCGTCGCGCAGCCGTACGGCGTCCGCCGTGCAGACCGGCACGCTGCGGGCCGCCCCGCCGGCCGGAGCCCAGGTCGCGTCCTCGGTGCTGGGCCCGTGACGCGGGTCGAAGAAGCAGGGCGAACGGCGCTCGGGAAGCGGCCTGCCCTGCCGGCGCGCGTCGAGGGTGGCCAGCGCGAAGCGGCCGTCCTCCAGTGCCTGGGTGGCGCCCTTGACCTCGTCGGGGCGCTGGACCGAAGCCATGATCTGCTTGGCCTTCTCGTACGAGTCGAGCCCCTGCTCGTAGTCCCCCCGCATGGCGTCGTCGGCGCCGGGCTCGCCGGGGTGGAAGTCGAGCCGTTCGAGCTCCTCGCCGAAGGCCGTGATGTCCTCGTCGACGACCACGGCCAGCCGGGCGATCGCCTCGCGCCGGGTCTCTTCCTGCTTCTTCCGGTTGCGGCGGACCAGCGCGTACGCACCGCCACCGCCCACCACGGCCACCGCGCCGAGGGCGATCAGTGCGCCGACCGGGGCGCCCTGGTCGGCTCCGGTCGTGCCCCAGGAGGCCGGGGCGCTGCCCTTGACCTGGGTCAGGGCCTGGTCCACGAAGTTGTTGAGCTGCGTGTCCGCGCTGACCGGTGCGCCGGTCTTCACGGCCTCGGTGAGGTTGCGTACGGCATTGTTCGGCATGACCACCCGGTCGGCGCCGGCATCGAAGCCGTCGCCTAGCCGGATCGCGTAGAGCCCGGTGATCCCGGTCTCGGCACGGACCGCGCCGAGCACCTTGTCCGGCGGGAACTCGGCGGTGGCCGGCAGCACGGCCACGAACACCGGCTTACCCGCGTCCTTGATCTTCTTCGCGAGCGCGTCCGCCTGGGCCGTGGACAGCTGCGCCTCGGCCCCGGGGGCGACGTAGACCGGGCCCTCCTTGAGGGCCTCCCCCACGGCCGCGACCCCGGTGGCCGCCGACGCCTGCGGCGCGGCGACGAGGGCCGTCGCCGACAGCCCCAGCAGCAGACCGGCCAGCAGCGATCCGAAGCGTATGGACATCAGCCTGGTCTTCATATCCAAGACGCTACCGGAACCAGTACTTTCCCGTGTGAGCTGGACATAAGACCCTCGCCGGGCCGAAGCCCGGCGAGGTGAGGTCCGCCGGACACGGGCCGGCGACGCGGACCCGGAGGGGGCTACTCGGCGGGTTCGACGCCCGCGTGCAGCAGGCCGTAGGTGAACGCGTCCTCCAGGGCCTGCCAGGACGCCGCGATCACGTTCGGGGCCACGCCGACCGTGGACCACTCGCGCTCGCCGTCCGTCGTGGCGACCAGCACGCGGGTCGTGGACTGCGTGCCGTGCGTGCCCTCCAGGATGCGGACCTTGTAGTCGACGAGCTCGAACTTGGCGAGCTGCGGGTAGAACCGCTCCAGCGCCACCCGCAGCGCCCGGTCCAGCGCGTTGACCGGACCGTTGCCCTCCGCCGTGGCGACGATCCGCTCGCCCTTGGCCCACAGCTTGACCGTGGCCTCGTTGGCGTGGGTGCCGTCCGGGCGGTCCTCGACGATGGCCCGCCACGACTCGATACGGAAGTACTTGCGGGCGCGGCCCTCGGCCTCGGCGCGCAGCAGCAGCTCGAAGGAGGCGTCGGCCGCCTCGTACGTGTAGCCCTGGAGCTCCCGCGCCTTGACCCGCTCCACGACCCGGGAGATGAGCGCGCGGTCCCCGCCGAGGTCGACGCCGAGCTCCTTGCCCTTGAGCTCGATGGAGGCGCGGCCGGCCATGTCGGAGACCAGCATCCGCATGGTGTTGCCGACCCGCTCGGGGTCGATGTGCTGGTAGAGGTCCGGGTCGACCTTGATGGCCGAGGCGTGCAGGCCCGCCTTGTGCGCGAAGGCGGAGACGCCGACGTAGGGCTGGTGCGTGGAGGGGGTGAGGTTCACGACCTCGGCGATGGCGTGCGAGATCCGGGTCATCTCGGCGAGCGCCCCGTCGGGCAGCACCTTGCGCCCGTACTTGATCTCCAGGGCGGCGACGACGGGGAAGAGGTTGGCGTTGCCGACGCGCTCGCCGTACCCGTTCGCCGTGCACTGGACGTGGGTGGCGCCCGCGTCCACCGCGGCCAGGGTGTTGGCGACGGCGCAGCCGGTGTCGTCCTGGGCGTGGATGCCCAGGCGGGCGCCGGTGTCGGCGAGGACGGTGGCGACGGTGGCGGTCACCTGGGCGGGGAGCATGCCGCCGTTGGTGTCGCAGAGGATGACCACGTCGGCGCCGGCCTCGTGGGCGGCGCGTACGACGGACTTGGCGTACTCCGGGTTGGCCCGGTAGCCGTCGAAGAAGTGCTCGCAGTCGACGAAGACGCGGCGGCCCTGGGCGACCAGGTGGGAGACGGTGTCGCGGACCATCTCCAGGTTCTCTTCCAGGGTGGTGCGCAGGGCGAGCTCGACGTGGCGGTCGTGGGACTTGGCGACGAGCGTGATGACCGGGGCGCCGGATTCCAGCAGGGCCCGCACCTGCGGGTCCTGGGCGGCCGAGCCGCCCGCGCGCCGGGTCGCGCCGAAGGCGACCAGCTGAGCGTTCTTGAAGGCGATCTCCGCGCGGGCGCGGGAGAAGAACTCGGTGTCACGGGGGTTGGCGCCGGGCCAGCCGCCCTCGATGAAGCCCACTCCGAAGTCGTCCAGATGCCGGGCGATCGTCAGCTTGTCGGCGACGGTGAGGTTGATGCCCTCGCGCTGGGCGCCGTCGCGCAGGGTGGTGTCGAAGACGTGGAAGCTGTCGTCCAGGCCCTCTGACAGCACAGTTGCCGCCTCTGGTGTCGTCGTCATGCTGATCTGACTCCTGTCGGATGAGTGGTTCCGGATATGCCCGGCATCCACTGCCCCCATCATCGCGCGCGGTCCGGTCCCGGCAGGGATGGTCCGGGAAACGAAAAAACCTCTCGCGGGTAGCGAGAGGTCTGCGCGCGGGTCCGAGGCACGGTGGCCGCTTCCGCGAAGTTCTTCCACGGTTCAGCGGCCACTGGGGACCGGCGCGCTGCTGGCGATAATCATGAGCTGAGCAGGCACGCCGGCAGTCTGCCACAACGCCCGCGGTGGATGGACAGGCATCTCAGCATGCGGGCAGGCCCGCGCGCGGGCAGCCCCCGGCCGAAATGCCCGGGGCTCGGATCGCGCCCGGCCCGTCGGAAGTGACCGGCCGTGTGGTCCCGCTGCTCCGGACGGCCGACCCCGCAAGACCCAGCCCCGTCAACAACGCTCGTGCTCAATACACCTAGGAGCGTGGGGAGAGGGTCTCCGTCAGGAATTCCCTCACGTGGGTGAGGATCGCCGTGCGGTCCAGCGTCGGCAGGCCCACCGCCAGCTGGATGCTGAATCCGTCGAGCAGGGCCCGGACGCGGGTCGCCACGCGCTCGGCGTCCACCGGGCGGAACTCCCCGCGCGAGATGCCCTCGGCGAGCAGCGCGACCAGGTCGCGGTGCCAGGCGCCCTCGATGGCCGCCTGCCGGTCGCGCTCCTGGGGGCCGGCGTTCTGGGAGCGGTTCCAGACCTCCAGCCACAGCGTCCAGTGCGGGTCCCGGGCACGGGTGGGGACGTACAGGTCCACGTAGGCCTGCAGGCGCTCGCTCACCGGACCGCGGCGGGCGAGCAGAGCCCGCCGCTCGCCGCCCAGCTCCGCCTCGCTCCACTCCAGGGTCTGCAGCAGGAGCTCGTCCTTGCTGCGGAAGTAGTAGAGGAGGTGGCCGCTGCTCATGCCGACCTCGCGGCCCAGTCCGGCCATGGTCAGGCCTTCCAGGCCGCGCTCGGCGATCGTGGCCATGGCGGCGACGAGTACGTCCTCGCGCGGGGGCGCGTTCTTGCGCGCCGCCCGTACCGGTACTCCACCCGCCACCATGGGCCCACTCCTCGTCCGTGTCCCGAAGGTCAGACCTTCGGCTGCTGCTGGGTGATGCAGTGGATACCGCCACCCCCGGCGAAAATCGTACGTGCGTCAACGAGGGTCACGGTCCGCTCGGGGAACAGTCCGCGGAAGATCTCGGCGGCCTCCTCGTCGCGCGGGTCGTCGAACGCGCACAGCACGACACCGCCGTTGCACAGGTAGTGGTTGATGTACGAGTAGTCCACCCACTCCCCGTCCTCCTCCAGCACCGTCGGCGCCGGGACCTCCACGACCTCCAGCCGCCGGCCGCGGGCGTCGGTGGACGCGCGCAGGATGGCCGCGATGGTCTTGCAGCGCTCGTGGTCCGGGTGGGCCGGGTCGGGCTGGGTGTGGACCATGACGACGCCGGGGCGGGCGAAGGCGGCGACGATGTCGACGTGGCCCTGGGTGCCGTAGGTGCCGTAGTCGCCGGCCAGGCCGTACGGCAGCCAGATCGCCTTGCTGGTGCCGAGGTGGGCGTGGATCTCGGCCTCCACCTGCTGGCGGGTCCAGCCGGGGTTGCGGCCCTCCCCCAGCTGGACCGTGTCGGTGAGGAGTACGGTGCCCTCGCCGTCGACGTGGATGGCGCCGCCCTCGTTGACGAGCTCGGTGCTGTACGTGCGGGTGCCGGCCACGTCCGAGACGTGCCGGGCGATCTTCGAGTCGTGGTCCCAGCGGGCCCACTCCTGGGCGCCCCAGCCGTTGAACGTCCAGTCGACGGCGGCGAGCTCGCCGGCGTCGTTGGTGACGAAGGTCGGGCCGATGTCACGCATCCAGGCGTCGTCGAGCTCTTGCTCGACCAGCTGTACGTCGTCGCCGACGATCGCCCGGGCGCTGTCGGCGTCGCCGGGCGAGACCACGAGGGTCACCGGCTCGTACGCGCGGACCGCGCGGGCGACGGTGCCCCAGGCGGCGCGGGCCTCGGCGAGCTCCTGCTCGTTGGTGAAGGTCGAGTTGGGGCTGGGCCAGGCCATCCAGGTGCGCTCGTGGGGCGTCCACTCGGCGGGCATCCGGAACCCGGCGTCGACCGGCTTGGCGGTGTGATGGGCGGTCATGGCAGGCAGGTCCTTACGGGCTGTGCTGACTTACAGGAAGTACAGGCGGTTGAGGGAGACCGATTCGGCGGCTTCGGAGCGCAGCGGTGCCCCGTCGAGGGAGACCAGTCCGCTGCGCGCGTCCACATCGACCGCGCCCACCCGGGAGTTGAGCAGGAGGTCCTTGGGGCCGATACCCCGGGTGCCGCGGACCGCGACGCGGCGCCTGCGGGTCGGCATCTCGTCGCTGCCGAGGGCCGCGGCCGCGGCGGATACGAAGGCGACGGAGATGTCGGCGGCCGTGGCCCCGTACGAGCCGAACTGCGGGCCGAGGACGAGCGGTTCGCAGGTGTCGGTGGCGGCGTTCGGATCGCCGGTGACGCCGTAGGCGGGGAAGCCGGACTTCAGTACGAGCTGGGGCTTGGCGCCGAAGAACTCAGGGCGCCAGAGCACGATGTCGGCGAGCTTGCCGACCTCGATGGAGCCGATCTCGTGGGCGAGTCCATGGGCGATGGCCGGGTTGATGGTGAGTTTGGCGATGTAGCGCAGGACGCGGGCGTTGTCGTCGCCCTCGCCGTCGCCGTCCATCGGGCCGAGCTCGCCCTTCATCTTGGCGGCCATGGCGAAGGTCCGGCGGATGGTCTCGCCCGCACGGCCCATGCCCTGGGCGTCGGAGGAGGTGATGCCGATCGCGCCGAGGTCGTGGAGGACGTCCTCGGCACCCATCGTCCCGGCCCGGATGCGGTCGCGGGCCATGGCGGCGTCGCCGGGCAGGTCGGGCTTGAGGTCGTGGACGGAGACGATCATGCCGTAGTGCTCGGCGACCGCGTCCCGGCCGAAGGGCAGCGTGGGATTGGTCGAGGAGCCGATGACGTTCGGCACGCCGGCCATCTTCAGGACGTTGGGGACGTGTCCGCCGCCGCAGCCCTCGATGTGGAAGGCATGGATGGTCCGGCCGTCCAGGACCCGCAGGGTGTCCTCGACGGAAAGGCACTCGTTGAGGCCGTCGCTGTGCAGGGCGACCTGCACGTCATGCTCCTCGGCCACCCGCAGCGCCGTGTCCAGGGCCCGGGTATGGGCGCCCATGTCCTCGTGCACCTTGAAGCCGGACGCGCCGCCCTCGGCGAGCGCCTCGACCAGCGGGGCGGCGTCCGAGGAGGAGCCGCGGGCGAGGAAGCCGATGTTGACGGGCCAGGCGTCGAAGGCGTTGAAGGCGTGCTTCAGCGCCCATGGGGAGTTGACGCCGACGCCCCACACGGGGCCGAACTCCTGGCCGATGATCGTGGTGACACCCGCGGCGAGCGAGGCCTCCATGATCCGCGGGGAGAGCAGGTGGACATGGGTGTCGACGGCCCCGGCGGTGGCGATCAGGCCTTCGCCCGACACGATCGAGGTGCCGGTGCCGACGACCACGTCGACGCCGTCGAGGGTGTCGGGGTTGCCGGCCCGGCCGATCGCGTGGATCCGGCCTTCGCGGATACCGATCGACACCTTGCGGATACCGAGAACGGCATCGATGACCAGCACGTTGCTGATCACCACGTCGCAGGTCTCCCGGACGGCGGCGGCCTTCAGGTGCAGGCCGTCACGGGCCGTCTTGCCGAAACCCGCCAGGAACTCGTCGCCCGGCTTCTGCGCGTCGTACTCCACCCGGACGGTCAGCCCGGAGTCACCGAGCCTCACCCGGTCCCCGGCTCGGGGGCCGAAGACCGACGCGTACTCGTGCGGATCGATGTGCCGGCTGCCCGGCGCACAGTGGTCGCTGTGCGGGGTCTTCTTGCTCACGCCCGGTCTCCGTCCTCGTGTTCGGCACTGACGCCGAGGTAGCCGCAGGCCGCCGCGCGGCGCAGGGCCTCGTCCTTGGCCCCGGGAGCGTCCAGCGGCCCGTCGACCAGGCCCGCGAAACCGATCGCGATCCGGTCCCCGCCGATGGGGACGAGGCCGACCTCGCCCTCGCCGTGGGGGTCGAACCGTACGGACGAGCCCGCCGGCACGCACAGCCGCATCCCGTAGGCCGCGGCACGGTCGAAGTCGAGCCGCGGGTTCGCCTCGAAGAAGTGGAAGTGCGAGGTCACGCTCACCGGCACGGCGGCGGTGTTGCGCACGTGCAGGTGCAGGACCGGCTCCGGCTGGGGGGCGCCGGGTCCGGGAACGACCGCGCCCGGGGCGTCGTCGCCGAGCGGGATCGCGCCCTGGATGGGGGACGAGACCACCGCGAGGCGGGATCCGTCGTCGAAGACGGCCTCCACGTGCACCTCGGCGACCACGTCGGCGACGCCCGGCAGGACATCGGCCGGGCCCAGCACGCTGCGGGCCTCCTCGATGGCCTCCGCGAGCCGCTTGCCGTCGCGCGCCGCCTCGCAGACCGTGTCCGCGATCAGAGCGGTGGCCTCCGGGACGTTCAGTTTCAGGCCACGGGCCCGCCGGGCCCTGGCCAGCTCCGCAGCGCTGCGGAGCAGCAGCCGGTCGCGCTCCGTAGGGGTCAGCCGCACGCCGATCCACCACCTCTTGAGTCGATGGGTTAGAGCATCACTCTAACTCTTCATTTCGAAGGAGGGAATCATTGACCTGAGGGCAAGCCTTGAGTCACATTGAGTGTCGCTCAAACAAAGCGCAACCACCCCCCGCCCTGCCAAGGGAGTCCCCCATGCCCATCGAACAGCGCGGCGTCGACACCATCCCCGAGGACGAGCGGACGAGCGGTCCCCGTGACCTGATCTCGATCCTTCTCGGCTCCAACCTCTGCCTCGGTGTGATCGTCTTCGGCTGGCTGCCCCCGTCCTTCGGACTGGGCCTGTGGCCCTCGGTCACCGCCATCGTGACCGGCACGCTCGTCGGTATCGCCTTCACCGCGCCGCTGGCGCTCGTCTCCTTGCGCACCGCGACCAACCTCTCGACGTCCAGCGGCGCACAGTTCGGCGTCCGCGGCCGGCTCGTGGGTTCGGTGGTGGGTCTGCTGCTCTCGCTCGGCTACACCGCGCTCACCCTGTGGATCGGCGGCGACGTGATGGTCGGCGTCCTCTCGCGGCTCACCGGGCTGCCGGACACCGGTGCCACGCGCGGCCTGATGTACGGCGCGCTCGCCGCGTGTACCGTCGTGGCGGCCGTCTTCGGCTACCGGCTGCTGCTGCGCATGAGCAAGATCCTCGCCATCGGCATGGTGGTGCTGCTGGCCGTCGGCGTCTTCGCCTACTCCGGGGACTTCACCACCGCCGCCCCGCCGGACACCGCGTACCTGCTCGGCTCGTTCTGGCCGACCTGGATCCTGGCCGCCGTCGCCGCCGGGCTCAGCGGCCCGGTCGCCTTCATCACCCTGCTCGGCGACTACACCCGCTACATCTCCCCGCACCGGCACAGCTCCCGCAAGGTGCTCTGGGCCACCGGGTTCGGACTGCTCTTCGGCCTCCTGATCCCGCAGCTGTTCGGCACCTTCACGGCGCTCGCCGCCCGGGCCGGGGCCGAGTACGCCGGCCCGCTGGTGGCGGCCTCGCCCGTCTGGTACCTGATCCCGCTGCTCGCCGCCGCCGCGGCCGGCTCGGTCGGCAACGCCGGGCTGATGCTCTACTCGATGGGCCTCGACCTCGACGCCATCGTGCCCAGGGCCACCCGGACCACGGCCACCCTGGTCGCCGCGGCGGTCTCCACCGCCTTCGTCTTCATCGGCTCCTTCGAGTGGGACGTGCAGTCCGCGATGACCTCGTTCGTACTGGTGCTGACCGCGGTCGGCACCCCTTGGGCCGTGATCACCCTCATCGGGTACGTACGCTGCCGCGGCCGTTACGACGCCGACGCGCTCCAGGTCTTCAACCGCCGCTCGGTGGGCGGGATCTACTGGTACCGCTCCGGCTGGAACGTCGCCGCCACGGCCTCCTGGGCGATCGGCGCGGGCATCGGCCTGCTTGCCGTGACCACCCCCTTCTACGAGGGCCCGCTGCTCGCCCTCACCGGCGGCGTGGACTGCTCCTTCGTCCTGTCCGGCCTGACGGGCGGCCTCGTGTACACCGCCCTCACCGCCCGCCGCTCCCCCGCCCCGGTCCCGGCGGTCGCCGCCGCCGAGGAGCCGGCGAACGCCTGAGGTCCGCCCGCGAGCGCAGGCCCGCGCCCCGGAGATTCCGGGACGAGGGCCTGCGTACGTCAGGTATTTCCCGGCGGCCATGTCGCGCCAGGACATATCCCTGCCAGCTCATTCCTGCCGATCTTCAATTCCTTTTCCTATAGCGCGGCAGGCCCTTTTGACCAAAGGCCGGCCACTCGGCCGCGCACCCTCACCCTGACCGCAGCCGCACAGATGCTGCGTGCCACACTGGGGACACCTACCGTCTGCGCACGTGCCTCGACCGGGCCGCGAACAAGGAGGCCCTGGTGGTCCTGGCATCGACAACGTCGGTGGTGACGAGCGGCACCCTGGTCGCCGCCGTGCCGGTGGCCCTCCTGGCCGGCGTCATCTCGTTCTTCTCCCCCTGCGTGCTGCCGCTCGTCCCGGGATACCTCGGCTACGTCACGGGCCTTTCCGCCTCCACGCTGAGCCCCGAGGCGCGCGAGGAAAAGCGTGGCCGGATGCTTCTGGGCGCGCTCCTCTTCGTGCTCGGATTTTCGGCTCCATTTGTCACCCAGGGCGCTTTCTTCGGTTACTTCGGCAGCACTCTTTCCGCATACAAGGACACGCTCGACATCATTCTGGGAAGCCTGACGATCCTGTTCGGGCTCGCCTTCATGGGATTCCTCCCCGGTTTCACCCAGCGCGACTTCCGGATCCACCGGAAGCCCGGAGCCGGACTGCTCGGCGCACCGGTTCTCGGCTTCACGTTCGGACTCGGCTGGTCGCCTTGCATGGGCCCGACCCTCGGAGCCGTGATGAGCCTGTCCATGGGGCAGGAGAGCCCGGGCCGGGGCGCACTCCTCGTGTCCTTCTTCTGCCTGGGCCTGGGCGTGCCCTTCATCCTCGCCGCCGTCGCCTTCCGCCGGTCGATGAAGGCATTCGGATGGGTCAAGCAGCACTACGCACTGGTGCTCAGGATCGGCGGAGGATTCCTCATCGCGGTGGGAGTGCTTCTCGTCACCGGGCTGTGGAGCGATTTCGTCTACCAGCTGCAGATCTGGCTGCCCGCCTCCAACGCGGTCGGGATCTGAGCGGGGGCGACGTCGCCCGCGAGTGTGTGACCGGCCCTGTGCGCCGCTTCATGTGAAAGCGCCTCCGACGGGGCGGGAACGAGGACCTCGACGGTCCTCGCTCTCGCCGGTCGGAGGCGCTTTCCGGTTTTCTCACCGCCCGGGGGCCGGCCGGGACTGGCCCAGGACTAGCCCAGCGGGTGCATCCAGCCGTGGGTGTCGGCGCTGTGGCCGGTCTGGAGTTCCAGCAGCGCCTTGCGCAGGCGCATGGTGACCTGGCCCGGCTCGCCGTCGCCCTGGGTCCAGTTGGCGCGCTCGGACTTGACCGAGCCGACCGGGGTGATGACGGCGGCGGTGCCGCAGGCGAACACCTCGGTGAGGGTGCCGTTCTCGTTGTCGCGCTGCCAGTCCTCGGTGGTCAGGCGTCCCTCCTCGGCGGTGTAGCCGAGGTCGCGGGCGATGGTGAGGAGGGAGTCGCGGGTGATGCCGGGAAGGAGCGAGCCGGTGAGCTCCGGGGTGACGATGCGGTCGCCGTACACGAAGTACAGGTTCATCCCGCCCATCTCCTCGATCCAGCGGTGCTCGACGGCGTCGAGCCAGACCACCTGGTCGCAGCCGTGCGAGGCGGCCTGGGCCTGCGCGACCAGCGAGGCCGCGTAGTTGCCGCCGGTCTTCGCTGCGCCGGTGCCGCCCTTGACCGCGCGGACGTAGTCCTCGGAGAGCCAGACGGAGACGGGCTTGACGCCACCGGGGAAGTACGCGCCGGCCGGCGAGGCGATGACGATGAAGAGGAACTCGTTCGCCGGGCGGACGCCGAGGCCGACCTCGGAGGCGAACATGAAGGGCCGCAGGTAGAGGGAGGCCTCGCCGGAGTCCGGCACCCAGGCGCGGTCCTGCTTGATCAGCGCGTCACAGGCCTCGATGAAGAGCTCGGTCGGCAGCTCCGGCATCGCCATGCGGCGCGCGGAGGACTGGAAGCGCGCCGCGTTGGCCTCGGGCCGGAAGGTGGCCACGGTGCCGTCGGGCTGGCGGTAGGCCTTGAGGCCCTCGAAGATCGTCTGCGCGTAGTGCAGCGTCATGTTCGCCGGGTCGATCGCGAGCGGCGCGTAGGGGACCAGCTCGGCATCGTGCCAGCCGCGACCCTCGGTCCACTTGATCGTCACCATGTGGTCGGTGAAGTGGCGGCCGAAGCCGGGGCTGGCCAGGATCGCCTCGCGCTCCGCATCGGACAGCGGGTTCGAGGAGGGCTTGAGCTCGATCGTGGGCGTCGTCATGAGTGCTTGTCCTTCACCGGTTGTGTATGGCGGACCGCGCTCACGGCGTACTAGGACGTCCGAGCTTCCCCGCATTCCGCGGCCTCGCGTTCGATTATCGCGCGCGGGCAGGCTTCGGAGAAGCGGGGAGCGGCCCAGGGGAGATGGTGGCACCCGGGGCCGCGCAGGAGAAGCCGCCGGGTCCCATTGTGCCCCGGCGGCTTCCTGAGGTGGAGCTGCCGGGTCAGCCGGCTACGCGGGCGGCGAGGGCGTCGCCGATCGCGTCGGTGGAGCGGAAGGTCCCGTCGCGCTCCGCCAGGTCGGCGGAGACCGCGTCCTCGATGCGGACGGCCTGGGTCTCGTAGCCCAGGTGACGCAGCAGGAGGGCGACGGAGAGGATCGTCGCGGTCGGGTCGGCCTTGCCGGTGCCGGCGATGTCCGGGGCCGAGCCGTGGACGGGCTCGAACATGGACGGGAAGGCGCCGGTCGGGTTGATGTTCCCGGAGGCGGCGAGGCCGATCCCGCCGGTCACGGCGGCGGCCAGGTCGGTGAGGATGTCACCGAAGAGGTTGTCCGTGACGATGACGTCGAAGCGCTCGGGCTGGGTGACGAAGAAGATCGTCGCGGCGTCGACGTGCAGGTAGTCGGTGGTGACCTCGGGGTACTCCTGGCCGACCTTGTCGAAGATGTTCTTCCACATGTGGCCCGCGTACACGAGGACGTTGTTCTTGTGGACCAGCGTCAGCTTCTTGCGGGGGCGGGCGTTCGCCCGCTCGTACGCGTCGCGGACGACGCGCTCGACGCCGTACGCGGTGTTGATGCTGACCTCGGTGGCCACCTCGGCGGGGGTGCCGGTGCGCAGGCTGCCGCCGTTGCCGGTGTACGGACCCTCGGTGCCCTCGCGGACCACGACGAAGTCGATCTCCGGGCGGCCGGCGAGCGGGGTGGCCGTGTTCGGGAACAGCTTCGACGGGCGCAGGTTGATGAAGTGGTCGAAGGCGAAGCGGAGCTTCAGCAGCAGACCGCGCTCCAGCACGCCGGACGGGACGGAAGGGTCGCCGATGGCGCCGAGCAGGATCGCGTCGTGGTGCTTGAGGGCTTCGAGCTCCGCTTCCGGGAGGGTCTCACCGGTGCGGTGCCAGCGCTGGGCGCCGAGATCGTATTGCTTGGTCTCCAGCTTCACATCCTGGGGCAGGACCGCGGTAAGGACCTTGAGTCCCTGAGCCACGACTTCCTGGCCGATGCCATCACCGGGGATCACTGCGAGATTGATGCTGGTCGACATGACGGAACCGTACTCCGTGTCCCAGCCCTCAGACATTCCGCGTCCACCATGTGGACGTATATGAACGCAGAATGTCTCGGGCGGCGTAGGTCAGTGGCCGGTCGACCCGCCGTTGTCACGGCGGTCGAGGGCGCGCTGCAGAGCGGCGGCGGCGTTCTTGCGGTCGTCGGCCGAGGCGGAGGTGTGGCGGACGCGGCGGGTGGCGGTGGAAGCGGTCATGGTGATCGACTCCTTGAGATCACGGCGTGGCGGGGCCACGGATGAGGGGTTCCTTCAAGGCGCCGGAAGAGGCGGGGAGCGGTGCGCCGCAGGGGTTGCCTGCCAGGGGCGCGCGCTCTCGACCGCCATTCGCCTGATCGGCGAGACGTTCGGCTTCTACAAAGCTAGGCCAGGTCCGGTTGTATGTCTCGGCAATTACTCGGGCTTCCTACTATCTGAGACGCGCGGTCCCCCGGAAAGCCCCGTCCGGAGGGTCCGTTTCAGCCCTTCTCGGAACGAAGTTCCCTGATCAGAGCCCGTACGGCCAGAGTTGAGGCCGCTTCCGCCGTAGTGACGTATCCCACCTGTCTCACCGGCCCCCCGGGGCCCAGATCGGTGATGTCCACCGCCGCGGTCGCCTCCCTCAGGGACAGCTCGGGCATGATCGCCATGCCGAGCCCGCGGCCGACCATGGTCAGCACCATCGCGTCGTCCTCCGCCTTGACCGTGGCTCGCGGGATCCAGTCCTGGGCCCGCCACCAGGAGCGGGTGCAGGAACCGCAGTTCTCGTCCTGGGCGGCACCGGCCTGACCGCGTACGCGGCCCTCACCCGGACGGCGGCCCTGCGCAGCGGTGAGGACCTCTTCGTCTCCGCCGCCGCGGGCGGGGTCGGCACGGCCACCGGCCACATCGCCCGGCTGCTGGGCGCCCGGCGGATCATCGGCAGCGCGGGCTCGGCGGCCAAGGTCCGCCACCTCACCGGCGTGCTCGGCTTCGACGCGGCCTTCGACTACCACGACGGGCCGGTCGGCGAGCAGCTGGCGCAGGCCGCCCCGGACGGTATCGACGTCTACGTGGACAACGTCGGCGGGGACCACCTGGAGGGGGCGATCGACGCGCTGCGCGAGTACGGGCGGGTCGCCTGGGTGGGCGCGATCTCGATGTACAACGGGGACCGCTCGCCGGCCGCGCCCCGCAACCTCTTCGAGGTCGTACACAAGTCCCTTCGCCTGGAAGGGGTATTGGTTCGCAATCACACCAATCTGCAGGATGAGTTGGAGGACTTCCTCGTCCCTCATCTGCGCAGCGGCCGGATCGGTACCGACACCACCGTTGTCCAGGGCTTTGACCGGACGGTGGAGGCCTTCCTGGGCATGCTCCGCGGGGACAACCTGGGCAAGATGCTGGTCCGGATCGACGGCTGATTCCAGCCACCTCTATGTTCACCGATTTCTTACCGCACGGATGTAGACCTTTGATCCGGGCGCCGCCACTCTTGCCGTCGATGTGCCGCCGGGGCACTTGAGTTGGAGGCGAGAAGCCAGTGACACCGATCAGCCGCAGAGGTTTCGTGGGAATCGGCGCCGGGCTCGTGGCGGGCGCCACCCTGCCCGCCGTCACACCGACGACGGCGGCCGCGGCCGCCGCGACCGGCACCATCACCGATGTGAAGCACGTGGTGATCCTGATGCAGGAGAACCGCAGCTTCGACCACTACTTCGGCGGGCTGAAGGGCGTCCGCGGGTTCGGCGACCGTGCCGCCGGCAACATCCCGGGCGGCTGGGGCATGTTCAACCAGCCCGACTGGGGCGGCCGCCAGTACCCGTGGAAGCTGTCCGCCACTCCGCCGGCGGGCGGCGCGGACGGCGAGACCCTGGCCCAGTGCACCGGCGACCTCCCGCACAGCTGGACCTCGCAGCACGCCGCCTGGAACAAGGGCCGGATGGACAACTGGGTCACCGGCGTCGGCAATGTCCGAACCCTCGGCCACCTGGACCGCGGGGACATCCCCTTCCACTACGGCCTCGCCGACAGCTACACGATCTGCGACGCGTACTTCTGCTCCGCCCTCAGCGCGACCGGCCCGAACCGCACCTTCCTGTGGAGCGGCAAGATCGACGCCACCAGCAAGGACGGCGGCGACGAGTCCGGGCTGACCTGGGAGACGTACGCGGAGGCCCTGCAGCGGGCCGGGATGACCTGGAAGGTCTACCAGAACGCCCAGGACAACTACGGTGACAACGGTCTCGCCTACTTCAAGAACTTCACCGACGCGGCCCCCGGAAGCCCGCTGTGGGACCGGGGCATGGGATCGGTCCCCAAGGTCACCGGCTCCACCCCGGACGACATCGCGGCCGCGATCCGCGCCGACGTCGTCGCGGGCACCCTCCCCCAGGTGTCCTGGGTCGTGGCCAACGAGGCCTTCTCGGAGCACCCGTACGCCCCGCCCGGCGACGGCGCCCACTTCGTGGACCTGGTCCACCGCGCCCTCGCCGCGAACCCCGAGGTCTTCGACTCCACCGTCCTGTTCCTCAACTACGACGAGAACGACGGATTCTTCGACCACGTCCCGCCGCCGGTCGCCCCGCCCGGCACCCCCGGCGAGTACCTCGACGGCCTCCCGATCGGCCTCGGCTTCCGCGTCCCGATGATCGTGATGTCCCCCTGGACCCGCGGTGGCTGGGTGAGCTCGGAGGTCTTCGACCACACCTCGGTGCTGCGGTTCATGGAGAAGTGGACGGCCGCCCTCGGCACCCCCGCCACCTGCCCGAACATCAGCGCCTGGCGCCGGAAGGTGGTCGGCGACCTGACCGGCGTCTTCGACTTCGCGCACCCGGTCTACGGGGTCCCCGCGGGTCTCCCGTCCACCGCCAAGGTGATCGGCCAGGCGACCTGCGCCCCGCTCCCCAACCCCGCGCCGCAGAACAACGCCCTCCCGGCGCAGGAGCCCGGCACCCGCCCGGCACGGGCCCTCCCGTACCAGGCGAACGGCAACCTGGACCGCTTCGAGTTCGGGCCGGCCGGCCAGATCACGGCCTGGTTCTCGATGGCCAACCAGGGCGCCGAGGCGAAGCGGGCGGCGCACTTCTCGATCCACCCGCACCAGTACCGGGACACGACGGCCTGGCAGTACACCGTCGACCCGGGCGCCACCGGCAGCGACTACTTCCACATCGGCCTCGGCCACGGCTCGGGCAAGTACGACATCTCGATGCACGGGCCGAACCGCTTCCTGCGCCGCTTCATCGGCGACGCGTCGAAGCCGGGCAAGGACATCGAGGTGGCGGCCCGCTTCGCGATCGAGCCGGGCACCGGCAAGCAGGCGGTCTACTTCAAGATGAAGAACTCCTCCGGCTCCCCCGTCACCTTCACGATCCGCGCGAACGCCTACCGCACGGACGGCCCGTGGACCTACACGGTCCCGGGGAACTCCTCGCGCGAGGACTTCTTCAACGCCGTCGCCTACAGCAAGGGCTGGTACGACTTCACGATCCTGGCGGACTCCGACGGCACCTGGTCGCGCCGCTACACGGGCCACATCGAAACGGGCGCGCCCAGCATCTCGGGCTCGTAGCGTCCCGGGCACGCGCGTACCGGGCCGCCGCGCCCGGGACGACACACCCGCTAGAGCACGTCCCCGTCCCGCCAGTCGAAGTCGAGCCGCCCGGCCGGGTCCAGCCGGATCCCGCCGGGCGGCGCCCACACGTACGTGGACCCCTCCTCCTCGGGGAGCCTGACCGGACCGTACGGCGAGAGAGCTCCCACCTCGCCCGGCCACACCGCCCAGCCGCGGCCGAGGTAGAGCCCGGCCCCTTCCTCCGACGCCGACAGCGCGCCCAGCACGTAGGCCCCCGCCACGACCTCCTCAAGCCGGGCCATGACCTGCCCGCCGAGGCCGCGGCGCCGCGCGTCGGCCCGTACGGCCACGGCCTCGACGTACCCGGTGCGCAGGGCCCGCCCCCGGTGCACGACCCGCCGCATGACCACGCTGCCGTGCGCGACGAGGTCCCCGCGCGCGTCCCGGACCAGCGCGTGCATCCCGCCGAGGGCGTGCTCGAAGTCCTCGTCGGCGAAGTCGCCGTCGAAGGCCCCGTCGAGCAGGGCCCGGATCTCGCGGAGCTCCGTACCGGTCAGCTCCGCCGTGTGCCGTACGAGGTTCTCCATCGGGCGACCGTATCAACGCGCACCGGCGGCCCGGGGCGGCCGCGAAAGGCCGGAAACAGTCGAGGGGTTCGAATCCCGGAGTGCTGCCGGGCCCGCGCCGCCGGTGGCGTCCATGGCCGTGCCCGGTCGGGCGCGCACCCGGCCTGCGGGCCCGGGCGGGACCCGGTGGTCCACCTCGGCCGCGCCGGCGCCGCCCAGTCCGCCGAAGGTACGCACGGCGGGCGGGGGCGGGGTGGTCCACCCGCGCCCGGCGTTCGCGGACGGCCGCCGGGGCAGGGGCGCGGGCGCTGCGCGCCGTCGCCGCCGGGTCCACCGGGCCCCAGGTCACCTCGGTGGAGGAGGGCGTTCCGCAGGAGGAATCGACCGGTGATCACCGGCTCCGAAATCACCTGAGTCCTCGCATACCGGTCACCGGGGTCACGTATGGCCCTGGCGGCGGGCCGCGCGGCGGCGTGAAGATCTGCTCCATGTCGCCTGAGACCACACCTGAGACCGCCTCCGGGACCGCTCCTGAGACCAGGCAGTGGACCCCCACCCACGGTGATCCGTACCGCCCGGTCGTCTACCGCCCCGCACGGATGCCGCAGCCGGAATCCCTCGCGCGTGCCGCCGAGTTGCGGGCCCGGATGGACGAGCGGCGGACCGTACGCCACTTCTCCCCCGACCCGGTGCCCGAGCAGGTGGTCCGGGACGCCATCGCCTGCGCCGCGACCGCCCCCTCCGGGGCGCACCAGCAGCCGTGGACCTTCGTCCTGGTCAAGGACCCGGCCGTCCGGCAGCAGATCCGCGCGGCCGCAGAGCAGGAGGAGCAGCTGTCCTACGACGGCCGGCTGGGCGACGAATGGCTCGCCGCCCTGCGTCCCATCGGCACGGACGCCGTGAAGACCCACCTCACGGACGCCCCGGCGCTGATCGTGGTCTTCCAGCAGCGCTACTGGCTCGGCCCGGACGGCACCAAGCGCAAGCACTACTACGTCGACGAGTCGGTCGGCATCGCGGTCGGCATGCTCCTGTCCGCCCTCCACCTGTCCGGCCTGGCGGCGCTGATCCACACCCCCAGCCCCATGCGCTTCCTCGGCCACGTCCTGGACCGCCCGGAGAACGAGAAGGCCTTCGCCGTCATCCCGGTGGGCTACCCGGCGGACGACTGCGAGGTCCCGGATCTCCTGCGCAAGTCCCTGGACCAGGTCATCGTGGAGGTGTGACGGCCTCCCCGGCGGGCGGCTCCGGGGCGGGCCCGGACTGCCCGCCGCCCAGCGCTTCCGCGAGCCGCATCCCGATCCGCACCCGGTCCTCGGACGTACCGGCGTCCATGGCAGCCCGCACCTGCCGCAGGATCAGCCAGTCCCGCACCACCTTGGCGACCCCGAGCACGGCCGCCGTCACGATCGCCGCGGTCAGCATGCGCCTGCCCTCGCGCTGAGCGCCGACGGCACCAGCCCGCAGGGTCCCTTCCGCACGATGACCGCCGCGTCGCCGAAGGTCAGGCGTCGGCTGCCGCTCTGGGCCCGGCCGTCCTGGCCGGCGGTGAGCCCACTGCGGCGCAGCCTCCGGGCCAGGTCCTCCACCTCGACGGAGCAGCACCACTCGATGAACACCTCCCGGTCGCCGCGGCTGTAGGCGTTCGCCCAGCCGTGTGCCGTGCCCGTCGCGTTGACCAGCGCGGTCCGCCGGATCAGCCGGCTGAGCAGCAGGTCCCGGTCGGGGTCCGGCTCCCTCGGCCCCGCGTGCCAGGTGGCCTCGTCCGGATGCATGCGGTCGCGGTGGTGCCACCAGATGTGCTCCTGGCAGGCCGGCGCGTCGAGGTAGTCGGCCCAGTCCGGATCGGGGTGGACGAGCACGACCGAGGCGTTGCGGCGCAGACTGCGCAGCCGCACCCGGCGGCCCTCCCGTACCGGCCGAAGCCCCGGCAGCCCGTGTCCCATCCGGTACGAGTCGATGCGGGGCAGCAGCACGGACAGCACTCTGCTGCCCATCGCCGGATGCACCCAGAATTCCGCACCCTCGGGGCGCGGTACGGCGCGTACCAGTCCGAGGACGGCCCCGCCGAGCTGCTCGTGGCGCAGCCCGTTGGCGAGGTTCACCAGCAGCTCGGCCTCGAGGGCCCGCTGGTCCGCCCCTTCGGCGTCGGGCACCGGCAGGGTACGGCTGATCAGGCCGTCGGCGGCCCACTGCATGCAGGTGTGGTGCGGGAGTCCCGTCGCTTCGCGGCAGATCGTGGCGACGCGGTGGCGGTTGTCGGTGCGCTTGGACATACGTCTCCCCGGCTGCGCCCCGGCTCGGCAGCGTAGAGGTGTGCGTATCTCCCAGTGGTGTGGCCCCGCCCCGTACGGGAACTCGTCAGAGCCCTGCGCTCCCCCGGGAAGCCGGGCCCGGGTTCTGGAGCGTGTCGCCGTACACGACAACTGCGCTTAGATTACCAGGACTTGTCGGAGGGGAAATGGATACCGCCCCCGCTCCGGACTTGGGGGTGCCGGAGCGGGGGCGGGGTCACTGGGGGCCGGGATCAGCCCATGTGGGGGTACGCGTAGTCGGTCGGCGCGACCAGCGTCTCCTTGATGGAGCGGGTGGAGGTCCAGCGCATCAGGTTCGACGCGGCGCCCGCCTTGTCGTTCGTACCCGAGGCGCGGCCGCCGCCGAAGGGCTGCTGGCCGACGACGGCGCCGGTGGACTTGTCGTTGATGTAGAAGTTGCCCGCCGCGAAGCGGAGCTTCTCCATCGCGTCCGCGGCCGCGTACCGGTCCGCCGCGATGATCGAGCCGGTCAGGGCGTACGCCGAGACGGACTCCATCTGCGCCAGCATCGCGTCGAAGTCGGCGTCCTCGTAGACGTGGACCGCCAGGATCGGGCCGAAGTACTCGGTCGTGAAGACCTCGTTCTCCGGGTCGGTGCACGCGATGACGGTCGGGCGGACGAAGTAGCCCTCCGAGTCGTCGTAGGTGCCACCGGCGATGATCTCGCAGGTCGGGTCGGCGATCGCGCGGTCGATCGCGGCCTTGTTCTTCGCGAACGAGCGCTCGTCGATGACGGCGCCGATGAAGTTGGTCAGATCGCGGACGTCACCCATGGTGATGCCGTCGACCTCGGCCGCGAAGGCCTCCTTGAAGCCGTCGTTCCAGATCGAGGCCGGGACGTAGGCGCGCGAGGACGCCGAGCACTTCTGACCCTGGAACTCGAAGGAGCCGCGGGTCAGGGCGGTCTTCAGGACGGCGCGGTCCGCGGACGGGTGCGCGACGACGAAGTCCTTGCCACCGGTCTCGCCGACCAGGCGCGGGTAGGACTTGTACTTCTCGATGTTGTTGCCGACCGTCTTCCACAGGTACTGGAAGGTCTTGGTCGAGCCGGTGAAGTGGATGCCGGCCAGCTCGGGGTGGTTCAGGGCCACCTCCGACACCGCGATGCCGTCGCCGGTGACCAGGTTGATGACGCCCTTGGGCAGGCCGGCCTCCTCCAGGAGCTCCATGAGGAGGATCGCGGAGTGGGTCTGCGTGGGGGACGGCTTCCACAGGACCACGTTGCCCATGAGGGCGGGGGCGGTCGGCAGGTTGCCCGCGATGGCCGTGAAGTTGAACGGCGTGATCGCGTAGACGAAGCCTTCGAGCGGGCGGTGGTCGCTGCGGTTCCACACGCCGGCGGAGTTCGCGACCGGCTGCTCGGCCAGGATCTGGCGGGCGAAGTGGACGTTGAAGCGCCAGAAGTCGACGAGCTCGCAGGGGGTGTCGATCTCGGCCTGCTGCGCGGTCTTCGACTGGCCCAGCATGGTGGAGGCGGCGAGCTTCTCGCGCCACGGGCCGGACAGCAGCTCGGCGGCGCGCAGGATGATCGCGGCGCGGTCGTCGAAGGACATCGAGCGCCAGGCCGGGGCGGCGGCGAGGGCGGCGTCGATGGCCTCCTGCGCGTCGGCCTCGGTGGCGTTGGCGTAGGTGCCGAGCACCGACTTGTGGTCGTGCGGCTGGACCACGTCGAAGCGCTCGCCGCCGCCCATCCGCTTGACGCCGTTGATCGTCATCGGAAGTTCGATCGGGTTCTCGGACAGCTGCTTGAGCTGCGCTTCGAGCCGCGTGCGCTCCGGGGTGCCCGGGGCGTACGAGTGGACCGGCTCGTTGACCGGCGCGGGGACCTGGGTCACAGCATCCATGGGGCTGGTAACTCCTTGAGCTAGTGGGGTGCCTAGTTCTTGGTGATCATCGAGCGGACGAAGAAGAGCAGGTTGGCCGGCTTCTCCGCGAGGCGGCGCATGAAGTAGCCGTACCAGTCCGTCCCGTACGCGGTGTAGACGCGCATCCGGTGACCCTCGGCGGCGAGCCGCAGGTGCTCCTCGCTGCGGATGCCGTACAGCATCTGGAACTCGTACTCGTCCAGCTTGCGCCCGGCCTTGCGCGCGAGCTCCTGGCCGATGGCGATGAGGCGCGGGTCGTGGGACCCGATCATCGGGTAGCCCTCGCCGTCCATGAGGATCTTCAGGATCCGGACGTACGCCTTGTCGATCTCCGCCTTGTCCAGGTACGCGACCTCGGCGGGCTCCTTGTAGGCGCCCTTCACGATGCGGACGCGGCTGCCGGCGGCGGCGAGGCGGCGGGCGTCGGCCTCCGTGCGGAAGAGGTACGCCTGGATCACGCAGCCGGTCTGCGGGAAGTCCCGGCGCAGCTCCTCGTGGATGGCGAACATCGAGTCGAGGGTGGTGTGGTCCTCGGCGTCGAGCGTCACGGTGGTACCGATGGCGGCCGCGGCCTCGACGACCGGGCGGACGTTGGCGAGCGCCAGCTCGTGGCCGCCCTCCAGGGCCTGGCCGAACATCGACAGCTTGACGGACATCTCGGCCTTCTCACCGAGACCGAGCTCCGCGAGGCGCTCGATGAGCTGAAGGTAGGCGTCCCGGGCGGCGTAGGACTGCTCGACCGCGGTGATGTCCTCGCCGACGACGTCGAGGGTGACCTCGAGGCCGGCGCGCGTGAGCTCCTCGACGATCGGGATGACCTGATCGACGGTCTCGCCGGGGATGAACCGATTCACCACGGGCTTGGTCACCGGGGCGGCGGAGACGATACGACGCATCTTGTCGCTGCGCGAAGCGGCGAGGATCACGGGACCCAGCACGGGGCACCTCCAGCGGGTGGCAGAAGAAAAGCGCAAGTGAAACCACCGTGAAACCTAAGGATCGCTTCGATCCTCTGCCATCGACAGCTGTCACGCATCCGTGTCCCGGATCTCATACATCTGTCTGAAGGGTCCGCTCCGGAGTGGGAGAATGTCCGCGTGAAGGGCGATTACCAGGACCTGGTGGACGAGATCTCCGCGCTGCTCGGCGCCCCGGCGACCCTGGAGAACCGGGACTTCCGCCTGATCGCCTTCGGCGCCCACGACAGCGACGACGATCTCGCCATGGACCCGGTACGGACCCGCTCGATCCTGACGCGCCAGTCGACGGCGGCCGTCCGGTCCTGGTTCGAGGGCTTCGGCATCGCCCGAGCCACCGGCCCGGTCCGGATCCCGGCGGCGCCCGACGCCGGGGTGTTCCGGGGGCGGATCTGCCTGCCCGTGCGGTACCGGGGCATCGTGCAGGGCTACGTATGGCTGCTGGACCAGGAGGCCGGCAAGCCCGGGCCCGAACCGGCGGCGCTGGACGCGGCCATGGAGGTGGCCCAGCGCATCGGGGTGCTGCTCGCCGAGGAGGCGAAGGCCGGGGCCGACCTGTCGCGGGAGTTCCTGGCGGTGCTCACGGCCGGCCGGGGCTGGCAGCAGGACATGGCGGTGGCCGCACTGCGGGTCGCCCTCGGCCCGGGCGGGGACGGGCTGCACGCGGCGGTCTGCGTGGCGCCGTGGCCCGGGGAGGCTCCGGCGTCGGTACCGGGCGCGGCGGCGGTGTGCGTCGTACCGCGGCGGGGCGGGGGCGAGCCGGGCGGCGGCGCCGGGCCCGGTGCGGCCGCGGGGGCGGGGGCGGGGCCGGAGCCCGCGGGTGAACCGGCTCTGGCGGTACTGCTCCGGCTGCGCTCGGCGGACGCGCTGGCTCCGGCCCTGGCGGCGGTGGCCCGGCTGCTGCCGCGCGCGGCGGAGGCGACGGGAACGGGCGGGAAGGGCGGCGCGGGCGGGGGCTCCGCGACCACCGCACACCGGGTGACCGCCGGCGTCGCCGACCCCGTACGAGGCCTCGCGGACCTGCCCGCCGCCTGGGAGCAGGCCGTCGCCGCCGCCCGGGCGGCCGCCGCCCAGCCCCGCTTCGGCCCGGTCGCCCAGTGGTCGGGGATCGGCCCGTACCGGCTGCTGGCGACGCTCGCCGCCGATCCGGTGGACGACCCCGCGGCCCGCACCCTGCTGACCCCGGCCAACCGCGAACTCGCCCGCACCGCCGAGGTCTTCCTGGACTGCGCGGGCCAGGCGGGCCGCGCGGCGGCCGCCCTGGGCATCCACCGGCAGACCCTCTACTACCGCCTGGCCCGGGTGGAGCAGCTGACCGGCCTCGACCTGGACGAGGGCGAGGACCGCCTGCTGCTCCACATGGTCCTCAAGGCCTCCCGCCTGACCTAGTGCTGTGACCGGGAAGGTTCACCGGGTCACGACGCCCGGCGAACCTTCCCGGTCACAGCACTAGGGGGCGGTAAGGGTCGGCCCGTCGTCGCGTCGGTGACGATCCGGCACCACCGCGCCGACGCCCTCCTCGACGTCCACGGTTGCGGTCAGCCCTCCTGCGGGCGGGTCATCGCCTCCGCGGCCCGGCGCATGCCCTCGGTGAACTCCTCGGCGCTTGAGGCCGACTCCGGGTCGAAGAGCCACTGGATCATCAGGCCGTTCAGCAGCGCCTGGTAGAAGCCGCCCAGCGTGCGTACGTCCCGCTCGTCGAGCTGGTCCTCCGGGGTCCCGGTGAGCATCGAGATCAGCCCCCGGCGCCCCTCGGCCTGCGAGGCCGCGAGCATGGACCTCAACTCCGGCCGCTGGTCCCGGCCGAGCGCCACCTCCAGGCTGGCCGCCCAGATCGGCCCCGACTTCTCGTGCTGCGCCAACACCCCTTCCCACAGGGCGCGGAAGCGCTCCAGCGAGCCGCCCTCGCCGTCGAGTCCGTCCTGGAATACCGCTCCCCACTCCTCCATCAGGCCGATGAAGGCCTGGGTGAGGAGGGCGTCCTTGGAGCCGTAGTGGTAGCCGATGGAGGCCAGGTTGGTCCCGGAGGCACTGACGATGTCGCGCGCGGTCGTGCGCACGAACCCCTTTTCGACCAGGCACTTCTTGGCGCCCTCGAGCAGATCTTCGCGATGTCCCATGGCCACACCGTAGCAAGACAAGCGTCCCAGACAACAGTTCTAGACAGCTGTCATAGACGGATGTGTAAGACGCGTGTATGTTCCTGCTCATGACGAACCCCGCCGCCACAGCGCGACTCGCCGGCCGCCGCGAATGGACCGCCTTCACCGTCCTCCTGCTGCCGCTGCTCCTGGTCTCGATGGACGTCTCCGTCCTCTACTTCGCCATCCCGGCGATCACCGACCAGCTCGACCCGAGCGCCACCCAGCAGCTCTGGATCTTCGACAGCTACGCCTTCGCCCTCTCCGGCCTGCTCGTCACGATGGGCTCGCTCGGCGACCGGATCGGCCGTCGCAAGCTGCTGCTGATCGGCGCGACCGCATTCGGCCTCGCCTCGATCGGCGCCGGCTACGCCACCAGCGCCGAGATGCTGATCGCGGCCCGCGTGCTGCTCGGCATCGGCGGCGCCACCCTGATGCCCTCCACGCTGGCCCTCGTCCGCAACCTCTTCCAGGACGACAGGCAGCGCGGCAAGGCCATCGCCATCTGGTCCGGTGCCATGACCGGCGGAATCGCCCTCGGCTCGGTGCTCAGCGGAGTGATGCTGAACCACTTCTTCTGGGGTTCGGTCTTCCTCATCAACGTGCCCGCGATGCTGCTCCTGCTGATCCTGGTCCCGGTCCTGGTCCCGGAGTTCAAGGACCCGGCCCCCGGCCGCTTCGACCTGCTGGGCGTCCCGCTGTCCATGGCCGCCGTGCTGCCGGTCGTCTACGGCCTCAAGGAGATCGCCGCCGAGGGCTTCGAACCCCTCTACCTGGGCTGCCTCGCCGCCGGCCTGGTCTTCGGATACGTCTTCGTCCGCCGCCAGCGCACCCGTGACGACGCCATGGTGAGCCGGGCGCTGTTCCAGGGCCGCGGATTCGGCGCGGGCATCGGCCTCAACACCATCGCCGCCTTCGCCATGATGGGCTCGGCCTACTTCACCACCCAGTACCTGCAGTCCGTGCTCGCTATGGGCCCCCTGGAAGCCGCCCTGTGGAGCCTCGCCCCTTCGCTCGTCATCGGCGCTTCGGCCCCGGTCGGCGCGGCCCTGGCCCAGAAGCTGGACCGGGCCTACGTGATCGCCGGCGGGTTCGTCCTCGCCGCCGCCGGGTTCGCCCTGATCGGCCTGGTCGGGACCGATTCCCTGTGGCTGCTGCTGATCGGCGCCGGGGTACTGGCCTCGGGCATCGTCACCGTGATGTCCCTGGTGTCCGACATGGCGCTGGCCTCGGCCCCCGCCGAGAAGGCAGGTTCCGCCGCCTCCCTGCTGGAGACCGGCCAGGAGTTCGGCGGCGCCCTGGGCATGGCGGTCCTCGGCAGCCTGGGCACCGCGGTCTACCGCAGCGACCTGGCGGACTCCGGGCCCGCGGTACGGGAGACCCTGGGCGGCGCCGCCGCCACCGCCCACCACATCGGCGGGCCGGCCGGGGAGCGGGTGCTGGCCCTGGCCCGGGAGGCCTTCGTCCACGGAATGCAGTACGCGGCCTGGGGCGGTACGGCGCTGCTGCTCGGGGCGGCCGTGCTCGCCGCGGCTGTGATGCGCGGGATCGAAGCACCCGCCCCGCCCGCGGCGGAGCCCGCGACGGGTACCGAAGACCGCGCCCACGAGGCGACGTACCACTGAACCGGCCGCCGCGGCAGGCGGCCGGAGGAACGCGGAAGGGCCCGGGGGTGTCCCCCGGGCCCTTCCTTCACGTCGTCACCCTGGCGGGCTCAGGCGAGGCTGACCGTGCGCGCCGAGACGGCGCCGATCTCGGTGGCGATGTCCGCGAGGACGTCTCCCGGAACCGGCGCGTCGACGGTGAGGACGGCGAGCGCCTCACCGTGCTCCTCGGCCCGGGCGACCTGCATGCCCGCGATGTTCAGACCGCCCTCGCCGAGGACGCGGCCGACGGCGCCGACCACGCCGGGGCGGTCGGTGTAGCGCAGCACGACCATGTGGTCGGCGAGCGCCAGGTCCACGTCGTACTCGCCGATGCCGACGATCTTCTGAAGGTGCTTCGGGCCCGCGAGCGTGCCGGAGACCGAGACCTCCTGGCCGTCCGACAGGGTGCCTCGTACGGTCACCACGTTGCGGTGGTCCGGGGACTCCGAGCTGGTGGTCAGCCGGACCTCGACGCCGCGCTCCTGCGCGAACAGCGGGGCGTTGACGTAGGAAACCGTCTCGTCTACGACGTCCTCGAAGACACCCTTGAGGGCGGACAGTTCCAGCACCTTGACGTCGTGCTGAGTGATCTCGCCGCAGACCTCCACGTCGAGGCGGACCGCGACCTCGCCCGCGAGGGCGGTGAAAATGCGGCCGAGCTTCTCGGCGAGCGGCAGACCGGGACGGACGTCCTCGGCGATGACACCGCCCTGGACGTTGACCGCGTCCGGCACGAGCTCACCGGCGAGCGCGAGGCGCACCGACTTGGCGACCGAGACACCGGCCTTCTCCTGGGCCTCGTCCGTGGACGCGCCGAGGTGCGGGGTGCAGACGACCTGGTCGAGCTCGAACAGCGGGGAGTCCGTGCAGGGCTCCTTCGCGTACACGTCGAGGCCGGCGCCGGCGACGCGGCCCTCCTTGATGGCCGTGTAGAGCGCGGCCTCGTCGACGATCCCGCCGCGGGCGGCGTTGACGATGCGGACCGACGGCTTCACCTTGTGCAGGGCCTCGTCCCCGATGAGACCGAGGGTCTCGGGGGTCTTGGGCAGGTGCACGGTGATGAAGTCGGCGACCTCGAGGAGCTCGTCCAGAGCCAGCATCTTGACGCCCATCTGGGCGGCGCGCGCGGGCTGTACGTAGGGGTCGTACGCGACGATCTTCATGCCGAAGGCCGACATGCGCTGGGCGACCAGCACGCCGATGCGGCCGAGGCCGACGACACCGAGGGTCTTCTCGCTGAGCTCGACACCGGTGTACTTGTTCCGCTTCCACTCGCCGTTCTTCAGGGCGGTGTTGGCCTGCGGAATGTTGCGGGCGGTGGCGACGAGCAGGCCGCAGGCGAGCTCGGCCGCGGTCACGATGTTCGAGGTCGGCGCGTTGACGACCATCACGCCGGCCTTGGTGGCGGCGGAGACGTCCACGTTGTCCAGACCGACACCGGCACGCGCGACGACCCGCAGCTTCTTGGCCAAGGCGATGGCCTCGGCGTCGACCTTGGTGGCGGAGCGGACGAGGATCGCGTCGACGTCGACGATCGCGGGCAGCAGCTCGGCGCGGTCCGCGCCGTTGCAGTGCCGGATCTCGAAGTCCGGGCCCAGCGCCTCGACGGTGGCGGGCGACAGCTCTTCGGCGATGAGTACGACAGGTTTCGAGCTCACGTGGGTCCTCACAAGTCCAGTGCGGACGGCCGTCCCGACGGCCGCAGGCGGTGGAGGGGGTAGCCGCGTGGAAGACGCACGACACTGTGGGCCTGACGCGTATGTGTTGAGCAGTGTAGTGGCGCTGACGGGCCAGATTTCCGCCTGTACGGAAGGATCACCCATCCGTGGTTGGCCGGGGTGGACAAGCCGCGCCCGTGAGGGCCGGTTTCCCGGCACCCCGGATCCCCTGCACCCCGTCCGTCCGAACGGCCGGGGTCCTGCGCCGGTGCACGGCGGGGCCGGGACTTCACGTGTCCCGGCCCCGCCGTCACGAGATCAGCTCTCGTCGCTGTCGACCCAGCTCATCAGCTTGCGCAGCTTCTTGCCGGTGGTCTCCAGCAGGTGCGCCTCGTCGGCCTTCTTGTACTCGTTGTACTTCGGCAGACCGGCCTTGTACTCGGCCATCCAGGTGTTGGCGAACTCGCCGCTCTGGATCTCCGCGAGGACCTTCTTCATCTCGGCCTTGGTGGCGTCGGTGATGATGCGGGGGCCGGTGATGTAGTCGCCCCACTCGGCGGTCTCGGAGACCGACCAGCGCATCTTCTCCAGGCCGCCCTCGTACATCAGGTCCACGATGAGCTTCAGCTCGTGCAGGCACTCGAAGTACGCGATCTCCGGCTGGTAGCCGGCCTCGGTCAGGGTCTCGAAACCGGCCTTGACCAGGGCGGAGGCGCCACCGCAGAGGACGGCCTGCTCACCGAACAGGTCGGTCTCGGTCTCCTCGGTGAAGGTGGTCTTGATGACGCCGGCGCGGGTGCCGCCGATGCCGGCCGCGTACGAGAGCGCGAGCGCGAAAGCGGAACCGGTGAAGTCCTGCTCGACGGCGGCGATGCACGGAACGCCGCGGCCCTCCTCGTACTGACGGCGGACCAGGTGGCCCGGGCCCTTGGGGGCGACGAGGGCGACGTCCACGTTGGCCGGGGGCTTGATGAAGCCGTAGCGGACGTTGAAGCCGTGGCCGAAGAAGAGCGCGTCGCCCTCCTGGAGGTGCTCCTTGATGGACTCCTCGTAGATCTCGGCCTGCAGCGGGTCCGGGGTGAGGATCATGATGACGTTCGCCCAGGCGGCGGCCTCGGCCACGGGGACGACCTTCAGACCCTGCTCCTCGGCCTTGGCCTTGGACTTCGAGCCCTCCTTCAGACCGACGACGACGTCGACGCCGGAGTCACGGAGCGACAGCGCGTGGGCGTGGCCCTGGCTGCCGTAACCGATGACCGCGACCTTGCGGCCCTGGATGATGGACAGGTCGGCGTCGTTCTCGTAGAACAGCTCGGCCACTGGGATATCTCCTTGGTGCGCTGGTGTTGCTCCCACCGTACGGCGGGGAACGGAATCTGAGTTTCTCGGTCTCGCTATGCGAGCTGAGCGTGTCCCGCCCGGCTCACGTGTCCGCCGGGCCGGGCGGGTCAGGCGCTGCGGTCGAGCGCGCGCAGACTGCGGTCCGTGATGGACCGGCCGCCACGCCCTATGGCGATCGTGCCGGACTGGACGAGCTCCTTGATGCCGAAGGGCTCCAGCATCTTGAGCATCGCGCCGAGCTTGTCGGAGCCGCCGGTGGCCTCGATGGTGACGGCCTCCGGGGAGACGTCGACCGTCTTGGCGCGGAACAGCTGGACGATCTCGACGATCTGCGAACGGGTCTCGTTGTCGGCGCGGACCTTCACCAGGACGAGCTCGCGCTCGATGGCGTTGTGGGACTCCAGCTCGACGATCTTGAGCACGTTGACCAGCTTGTTCAGCTGCTTGGTCACCTGCTCCAGCGGGAGGTCCTCGACGTTGACGACGATGGTGATGCGGGAGATGTCGGGGTGTTCGGTGACACCGACCGCGAGGGAGTCGATGTTGAACCCGCGTCGGGAGAACAGGGCGGCGATCCGGGCGAGGATGCCGGGCGTGTTCTCGACCAGGACGGAGAGCGTGTGCTTGGACATGTGGGGCGTTCTCTCTCTCGGCTCTCTCGGCTCAGTCGTCTTCGTTGTCGCCGAAGTCGGGACGGACGCCCCGGGCTGCCATGACCTCGTCGTTGGAGGTGCCGGCGGCGACCATCGGCCACACCATGGCGTCCTCGTGGACGATGAAGTCGATCACGACGGTACGGTCGTTGATCGCGTTGGCCTCGGCGATGACCTTGTCCAGGTCGGCCGGGTCCTCGCAGCGCAGCGCCACGCAGCCCATGGCCTCCGACAGCTTGACGAAGTCCGGGACGCGCGTGCCCTTGCGGGGCGCGATGGACTCGCCGAGCTGGGAGCCGACCGTGTCGTGACCGGTCTCGTCGGCGTGCAGAACGGTGTTGGAGTACCGCTGGTTGTAGAACAGGGTCTGCCACTGGCGGACCATGCCCAGCGCGCCGTTGTTGATGATCGCGACCTTGATCGGGATGTTGTTCAGGGCGCAGGTGACCAGTTCCTGATTGGTCATCTGGAAGCAGCCGTCGCCGTCGATCGCCCAGACCGTGCGCTCGGGCATGCCGACCTTGGCGCCCATCGCGGCCGGGACCGCGTAGCCCATGGTTCCGGCGCCGCCGGAGTTCAGCCAGGTGCGGGGCTCCTCGTACTTGACGAAGTGCGAGGCCCACATCTGGTGCTGGCCGACGCCGGCCGCGAAGATCGTGCTCTTCGGCGCGAGCGCGCCGATCCGCTCGATGACCTGCTGCGGGGAGAGGCTGCCGTCGGCCGGCAGGTCGTAGCCCAGCGGGTAGGTGTCGCGCCAGCGGCTGAGGTCGTTCCACCAGGCGGTGTAGTCGCCCGCGTTGCCCTCGGTGTGCTCGGCCTGGACGGCCTGGATCAGGTCGGCGATGACCTCGCGGGCGTCTCCGACGATCGGGACGTCGACCGCACGGTTCTTGCCGATCTCGGCGGGGTCGATGTCCGCGTGGATGATCTTGGCGAAGGGGGCGAAGCTGTCCAGCTTGCCGGTGACGCGGTCGTCGAAGCGGGTGCCGAGGGCGATCAGCAGGTCCGACTTCTGCAGCGCGGTGACGCCGGTGACGGAGCCGTGCATGCCCGGCATGCCGACGTGCAGCGGGTGGCTGTCGGGGAAGGAGCCCAGCGCCATCAGGGTGGTGCAGACGGGGACGCCGGTCAGCTCGGCGAGGACCTTCAGCTCGGCGGTCGCGCCGGACTTCATGACACCGCCGCCGACGTACAGGACCGGGCGCTTGGCCTGGCAGATGAGCTTGGCGGCCTCGCGGATCTGCTTGGCGTGCGGCTTGGTGACCGGCCGGTAACCAGGGAGGTCCTGGGTGGGCGGCCACGAGAAGGTGGTCTTCGCCTGCAGGGCGTCCTTGGCGATGTCGACCAGGACCGGGCCCGGACGGCCGGTGGCCGCGATGTGGAACGCCTCGGCGATCGTCCGCGGGATGTCCTCGGCCTTGGTGACCAGGAAGTTGTGCTTGGTGATCGGCATCGTGATGCCGACGATGTCCGCCTCCTGGAAGGCGTCGGTGCCGATGGCCTTGGAGGAGACCTGACCGGTGATCGCGACGAGCGGGACGGAGTCCATGTGCGCGTCGGCGATCGGGGTGACGAGGTTGGTGGCGCCCGGGCCGGACGTGGCCATACAGACGCCGACCTTGCCGGTGGCCTGCGCGTAGCCGGTGGCGGCGTGGCCGGCCCCCTGCTCGTGGCGGACCAGGATGTGACGGACCTTCTTCGAGTCCATCATCGGGTCGTACGCGGGGAGGATGGCGCCGCCCGGAATACCGAAGACGGTGTCGCACCCCACCTCTTCGAGAGAGCGGATGAGGGACTGCGCACCCGTGACGTGCTCAACTGCGGCGGACTGCTGTCCGCCGGAACGGGGCCGCGGCTGCGGATGGTGGGCCCCGGTGGCCTGCTCGGTCATCGGCATTCTCTTCTCGAAGCTGAGGGTTTTACGCGGATTCGACTCTGTGCCAGTGCAACAAAAAACCCCTCGTGCCAGAAGGCAAGCGAGGGGAGCGCGTCGGGGGTGTTGAGCGGGGACATGCAGGTCCCAGCTTCAGCCGACGCGCTTTCCAAGTACGAGAATTCGGGTGCGCATGGCATTGACCCTCCCTCTGGCGGGAGGGTGATGTCAAGTAGGTGGGACGGGCGTCTCATTATGTGAGCCTCTACGGATGGCCATCGATCCCCCGGGGGAACCGCCGGCCAGTGCTGGCTGGGCCGCTCCGCCCGGTACTGGGAACGTACCGCGCACCAGCGCACGGCGCAGCCTGTACTCGTCGAGCGGGCCGGAAAAGGCCATTCCCTGGCCGTGCGTGCACCCCATCGCGCGCAGCGCCAGGACCTGCTCGGGCAGGTCCACCCCGTCCGCCACCGACCGCATGCCCAGGTCGTTTGCGATCCGCAAGAGACCGGCCGTGATCTTGTGCAGCCGGGCGGACTCGACCACTCCCTCGACCAGGCCGCGGTCCAGCTTGAGCATGTCCACGGGGAGGCGGCGCAGGGCACTGATGGCCGCGTAGCCGCTGCCGAAGCCGTCCAGGGAGATACCCACCCCGAGTCGGTGCAGGGCGGTCAGACGGCGCTCCAGGTCGTCGAAAGGCACTCTGGGGTCGGATACGGCGAGCTCCAGCACCAGGGCCCCGGACGGCAGCCCGTGCCGGGTCAGCAGGGCCTCCACGGAGCCGAGCGGCATGGACCGGTCCAGGAGCCGCTGGGCGGTCATCCGCACGGCCACGGGTACGTCGTGCCCGGCCCGGTGCCGGTCGGCGGCCTGCTCCACGGCCTCCTCCAGCAGCCAGCGGCCCAGCTCGGCGGTGCGCGAGGCGTCGTGTCCGGGTCCGCCGGGTCCGCCGGGTCCGCCGGCCCCACCGGCACCGCCCTCGCTGTACTCGGCGACCCGGAGGAACTCCGCCGGGGTGAAGAGGATCCCCTGGGCGGAGCGCCAGCGGGCGTGCGCGGCGACGGCCGACACCTCACCGGTGGCCAGCGAGACCACGGGCTGGTGCAGCAGGGCGAACTCGCCCTCGTGCAGTGCCGTCCGCAGCCGGCCGGCCAGCTCGGCCTTGCGTACGACTTCGGCCTGCATCTGGGGGGCGTACATCTCGACGCGGTCCTTGCCGCCGGCCTTGGCCCGGTACATCGCGAGATCCGCGTTGCGCATCAGGTCCGAAGGGGTGATGCCGGGGTCGGCGAAGGCCGCCCCGATGCTCGCGGCGACCCGGACCTCGCTGCCGCCGATCCGGTACGGCTGGGAGAGGGTGGTGCGCAGCCGGTCGGCGATCTCGCGCACCTGGTACTCGCGGGCGCCGGGGTCGCGGTTGCCGTCGCCCAGGATCAGCGCGGCGAACTCGTCGCCGCCGAGGCGGGCCGCGGTGTCCCCGGCCCGGACCGAGTCCTGCAGCCTGCGCGCGGCTTCGACGAGCAGTTCGTCGCCGGCCTGGTGGCCGATGGTGTCGTTGACCGCCTTGAAGCCGTCGAGGTCGATGAAGAGCACGGCGGTGCTGTGGTCGCCCGCGCGCCGGCCGGTCAGGGCCTGGCGCACGCGCCGGGTGAACAGGGCCCGGTTGGGCAGGTCGGTCAGCGGATCGTGTTCGGCGCTGTGCTGGAGCTGGGCCTGGAGCCGGACCCGCTCGGTGACGTCCCGGCTGTTGAGGATGAGCCCGCCCTGGTGGCGGTTGACGGTGGACTCCACGTTGAGCCACTCGCCACCGCCCGATTTGAAGCGGCACTCGATGCGGGTGGTGGGCTCCTCGGTCGGCGGTGCGGCGAGGAAGCGGCGTACCTCGTGGACCACCCGGCCGAGGTCGTCGGGGTGGATCAGGGTGGCGAGCTCGGTGCCGACCAGCTCCTCCGCCTCACGGCCGTAGACCCCGGCGGCCGCGGGGCTGACGTAGCGCAGGGTTCCGGTGGGCGCGGCGATCATGATGACGTCGCTGGATCCCTGGACCAGGGAGCGGAAGTGGTTCTCTTTCTGGGCCAGTTCCTGGGTCAGCGCGATGTTGTCGAGGAGCATGATGCCCTGCCGGATGACGAGGGCGAGCACGACCGTGCAGCCGGTGAAGACGACCATCCGGTCCACCTTCCGGCCGTCCACGACGTTGTACAGGATTCCGAGGGTGCACACGGCGGCCGCGAGGTACGGGGTGAGGGCGGGCAGCGAGCCGGTGATCGGGCGGCTGTGCGCCCGGTCCGCGCGCGGGCGCACAGCCGGCTCCGGGCCCGGGTGGAGGCGCCGGGCGCCCCAGGGCGCGTACGCGAGGAGCAGCGAGCCCGCGAACCAGCCGGCGTCGAGCAGCTGTCCGGACTGGTACTCGGCGCTCAGCAGGGGCGAGGTGAACAGGGCGTCGCTGAGCACGGTCAGGGCCAGCGCCGCGATGGCGGTGTTGACGGCGGAGCGGTTGGTCTCGCTGCGCCGGAAGTGCAGGACCAGGACCATCGAGACGAGCGCGATGTCCAGGAGCGGGTAGGCGAGGGAGAGCGCCGCACGCGGGACGCTGCCGGGGGCGCCGGACTGGGCGGTCCGCGCCGCGTGGGCCAGGGCCAGGCTCCAGGAGAGCGTGAGCAGGGAGCCGCCGATGAGCCAGGAGTCGAGCCCGAGGCACACCCAGCCGGCGCGGGTGACCGGGCGCTTGGCGAGGACGAGCAGGCCCACGATGGCGGGCGGGGCGAAGCAGAGGAAGGCGAAGTCGGCGAGCGAGGGTTTCGGCACTTCCTCGCCCAGGATCACCTCGTACCAGCCCCACACGGCGTTGCCGCTTGCGCCCATCAGGGAGGAGAAGGCGAAGAGCAGCCAGGCGGGGCGTTCGCGGCTGTCGATCGCCCTCGCGTAGGAGTAGCAGGAGACCGCGGCGAGTAAGCCGGCCGCGCTGAGCCCGAAGTCGCCCATGATCTCCGCGACTTCCTCCGAGCCCCAGTTGAGAGCGGCGCCGACGGCGTACCCGCCGCTGACCACCGCGAGGAGCAGCTGCATCGCCAGGCCCTTGCCTCCGCCCGAGACGGACGGCCGGTTCAGGAGCGCCGCCCCCGGGGGACTCACCGGTCCCCCTCGCCGACTGGTTCCGGTGCAGCCCAGTCTCGGCAGCGTCGCCTCCGGCGGCTGTGCCGCGTCGGATCCTTCGTCCATTGGCCGTGCATCGCCCGTCGCCCCCCAAAGTGTCCGATCACTCCCCAGCGCCAGACGTTCGTGGCGCAGCCCCTTCTTCCGGACGATACACCACTTTCGTCACTCAGGGACATAGTCTCTCTACTCTCCGTTACCGATCGGGGAGTTGCGCACACTCAGAGCATTCGAGTGACTGCGGAGCGTATGCATCACCCGTCACGCGTCACTCGGTGATCAACACCGTGTGCTCCACCGGCTCACCGGCGGCGAACCGGGTGAGCTGGCGGGCCAGCAGGCGCTTGGCCCTCGGCTCGAACGCCGAGCTGCTGCCGCCCACATGAGGGGTGATCAGGACATTCGGAGCATGCCAGAGCGGGTGGCCCGCGGGCAGCGGTTCCGGGTCGGTGACGTCGAGTGCCGCGCGCAGCCGGCCCGACTCCACTTCCGCCAGCAGGGACTTGGTGTCGACGACGGGACCGCGCGCCACGTTCACCAGCAGGGCGCCGTCCTTCATCCGGCCGAGGAAGTCGGCGCCGACCAGCCCCCGGGTGGCGTCGGTCAGCGGTGTCACGAGGATCACCACGTCCGCCCGGGGCAGCAGCCCGGGCAGGTCGGCCAGGGTGTGCACGGGCCCGCGTGCGCAGGCCCGCGCCGTACGCGCCACCCGTGCCACCGGGCCGCATTCGAAGGCCACGAGGCGGTCCTCGACGGCGGAGCCGATCGATCCGTAGCCGATGATCAGAACCGACTTGTCGGCGAGGGCGTCGTAGAACCCGGAACGCCACTCCTCGCGGTCCTGGCCGCGGACCATGCCGGGGATGCCGCGCAGGGAGGCGAGGGTCAGCGTGAGGGCGAGTTCGGCGGTGCTGGCCGTGTGGACCCCGACGGCGTTGCACAGCCGTACGCCGGGGCGCAGGTCGCCGAGGCGGCCCAGCACGTCGTCGATGCCGGCGGTCAGGGTCTGGACGACCTGGACCGCGGACATCGCCGCCAGCGGGCGCACGGTGACCTCGGGGGACTTCATGTAGGGCGTCACGTAGAAGACGCAGTCGGCCGGATCGGCCGGGAACGCGTCCTCGCCGTCCCAGAGGCGGTACCGGAAGGAGTCGGGGAGGCCCTCGATCTCCTCGGCAGGGAACGGGAGCCAGACATCCGGGGTCATTGCAGTCATGATCACGAGGCTATGCCAAGGCATACGGATCAAGCCGTTAGTTTGAGGTCCGGAGCCGGAGGGGGACGCAGGGGTGGAGCGCAGGTCGATCGGGGCGGGGGCGCTGACGGTGGGCGCCGTCGGCCTCGGCTGTATGCCGATGAGCTGGGCGTACGCGCCTTCGCGGCGGCGGGGGCAGGAGTCGCTGGCCGCCGTGCACACGGCGCTGGACCTGGGGTCGAACCTGCTGGACACGGCCGACGTGTACGGGCCGTTCACCAACGAGCTGCTGCTCGGACGGGTGCTGCGGGAGCGGCGGTCCGAGGCGTTCGTCTCGGCCAAGGTGGGACTGCGGGCGGGTGACCAGCACGTGGTCGCCGACGGGCGGCCCGGCTACCTGCGGCGGGCCTGCGACGCCTCGCTGCGGCGGCTGCGGACCGATGTCATAGACCTCTACCAGCTGCACCGGGTGGATCCGGACGTGCCCGTGGAGGAGACCTGGGGAGCCATGGCCGAGCTGGTGGGGGCGGGCAAGGTGCGCGCGCTCGGGTACTGCGCGCTGGGCGCCGGGGCCGGTCCCGGGGCCGGGCGGAGCGGGGACCGGGCGTACCGGACGACCTTGCGGCACCTGGAGCGGCTGCAGCAGGTGTTCCCGGTGAGCGCGGTGCAGGCGGAGCTGTCGGTGTGGTCGCCGCAGGCGGCGTGGCAGCTGCTGCCGTGGTGCGCGGCGCGCGGAGTGGGGTTCCTGGCGGCGATGCCGCTGGGCAGCGGGTTCCTCACGGGGACCCTCACGCCGGGCGAGGGGTTCGAGCCGCAGGACGTGCGGGCCCGGCACCCGCGGTTCACGGCGGAGGCGATGGCGGCGAACCAGGTGCTGCTGGCGGGGCTGCGGCAGGTGGCCCGGCGGCACGGCCCCGAGGTCACGGTCGCGCAGGTGGCCCTGGCGTGGGTGCTGGCGCAGGGGCCGCAGGTGGTGCCGGTGCCGGGGGCCGACCGGGCGCCGTGGGCGGCGGAGAACGCGCGGGCGGCGGAGGTCCGGCTCTCGGCCGGGGACCTGGCCGAGATCGCGGCCCTTCCGGTCGAGGTGGGAGCCTGGGACTGATCCGGCACCGGCGCGGGACGGGGCGGGGTCGATGCGGGGTCCATCCGGGGCGGTCCGGGCGCGGCTCGACAACCACTCGATCGAGTGTACGAGTGATGGAACTTCGGGAACTGCCGGAGCTGTTGAGAGGGATGAAGGGCAGGATCGGAGGACCGGAAGGGAGCAGGGCGATGCGATACGGAAGTTCTCCCGGGCAGGCGGGATCCGACGGCGCGGGCGGGCGGCGCCGGGGTGTGCTGGCGGCGCTCGCACTGGCCGGCTGCGGCGCTCTGCTGGCGGCGGGGTGCTCGCCGGAGGGCGCACCGGGCGCGGGGTCGGACGGCTCCCCACCGAGCGCGGCCCCCGGGGGCTCCGGGTCGCCGGGGCCGTCGGGGAGACCGTCCGTGTCGCCGGAAGCCACCGGCCCACCGGCGAAGGGAACCGTGACGGTGACCGGCGAGGTGGCCAAGGGGCTGGAGTCGCCGTGGGGCGTGGCCCCGCTGCCGGGCGGGGATCTGCTGGTGGCCTCGCGGGACAAGGGGACGATCAGCAGGGTCGCGACGGGTTCGGGCGCGGTGACCCAGATCGGCAAGGTACCGGGGGTGGCTCCGGGCGGGGAGGGCGGGCTCATGGGCCTCGCGCTGTCGCCCACCTTCGCGTCGGACCGGCTGGTCTACGTGTACTTCACGACCGAGTCCGACAACCGCATCGCCCGGCTGCGGTACGACGAACAGAGACCGGCCGGGCAGCAACTGGGCGCTCCGGACACGGTGTTCCGGGGGATTCCCAAGGGCCTCATCCACAACGGCGGCCGGATCGCCTTCGGCCCGGACAAGATGCTCTATGCCGGGACGGGCGAGACCGGTGACACCGGGCTCGCGCAGGACAAGAACTCACTGGGCGGCAAGATCCTGCGGATGACCCCGGACGGGGATCCGGTCCACGGCAATCCGGAGGCGGATTCCGTCGTCTACTCCTATGGGCACCGCAACGTGCAGGGCCTCGCCTGGGACAAGGACAAACGGCTGTGGGCGGCCGAGTTCGGCCAGAACACCTGGGACGAGCTGAATCTGATCGAGCCCGGCGCCAACTACGGGTGGCCCGAGGCCGAGGGGAAGGCGGGAAAGCCCGGATTCCGGGATCCGGTGGCGGTATGGAAGACGGACGAGGCCTCGCCGAGCGGGATCGCGTGGGCGGAGGGTTCGGTGTGGATGGCCGGGCTGAAGGGCAAGCGGCTGTGGCGGATCCCGCTGGCCGGGACGCAGCTGGTGGCGGAGCCCGAGCCTTTCCTGGAGGGCGAGTACGGGCGGCTGCGGACGGTGGTGCCGCTCGGCGGGGACCGCATGCTGCTGGTCACCAGCGAGACGGACGGACGCGGGTCCCCGGAAGCGGGCGACGACAGGATCCTGACCCTGACGGTGCGATGACCGGCAAGTCCCTGGTGGGGGACGGAAGGTGCGGTGGGCACGGTGTTCAACATGATCGAGGAGCTGTTCAACCCGGGACGCAAGCACACGGACGAGGAGAAGAAGCGGCTGGAGCTGTCCCGGACCGACGTCAATGACAACGATCCGGGACGGGGTCCGATAGACCTCGACTCCGGCAAGGTGCTCATACGCCTGGACGAGCAGCCTCCGGACGGGGGCTGACCGGGACGGGCGCGGCGAAGAGACGCAGCCGGTGGGCGAGGGCGGCCGCCTCGCCGCGGCCGGCGACGCCCAGCTTCGCCAGGATGTTCGAGACGTGCACGCTCGCCGTCTTCGGCGAGATGAAGAGCTCCTCGGCGATCTTCCGGTTGGTGCTGCCGGCCGCCACCAGGCGCAGTACGTCCCGCTCGCGGCTGGTCAGCCCGAGCGCCTCGGCCGGGTCGGTCTCCGGGACCGGCGGGGCGGCGGCGCTGTCGGCGCCGGTCAGCGGGAGGCGGGCGCGCTGGGCCAGCAGGGCCAGGTCCTCGCGCAGCGTGCGTGAGCCGATCCGCTCGGCGGTGGCGTAGGCCTCGCGGAGCAGGGTGGCCGCGGGCTCCCGGTCACCGGCGGCCAGCAGGGCCTCCGCGAGCCGGTGGCAGGCCCTGGCCAGCAGGTACGGGCGCTCCAGCGGGCGGACGGCTTTCTCGACGGCGGTCCAGTCGGCGAGGGTGTCCCGGGCCTCGGCCCGGCGCAGCTCGGCCCGGACGTACTCGGCGTAGGCGGTCCACACCGGGACCGGGGTGGCGAGGGAGCGGGCGGCGGTGCGCAGCACGTCCAGGGCCGCGTCCCGGCCGGCCTCGGCGGCCGGGAGTCCCCGGGCGTCCGCCTCCGCGGTGGCGGCGGCGAGCAGCAGCGGCCAGGCGTAGCGGTGCTGCCCGAGCGGGAATCCGCAGGCGGCGGCAGCGGACGTCTCGGCGCGCACGTCGGCGAGCCGGCCCTCGGCCGCGGCCACGCCGATCGCCAGGCGGTAGAGCGGGATCCGGTGCTGGGGCTGGGGCTGGGTCTCGTGGTTGCCGAAGTGGGCGTGGGCGGCGGCCAGCTGGTGGGCGGCCTCGGTCAACTCGCCGCGGGCCAGGGCCAGGTAGGCCAGTCGTGCGGAGGCGGATCCGCGCGGGGCCGCGCTCTGGCCGACCAGCAGGGTGCGCCGGGCCGCCTCGGCGGCCTCGTCCCAGCGGCCGAGGCTGTAAAGACTCTCGGCCTTGTTCCCGCAGACCCAGGCCTCGCTGTCCATGAGCCGGGATCTGCGGACCAGTTCGGCCCCTTGTTCGGCCAGTTCCACGGCTTCGCGGGACCGGCCCAGGCTTTCCAACTGAGAGGTGAGATTGATATGAGCACGCCCTGCCAGCATGGTGAGCCCGAGTTTCGTGGCCCGTTCCCGGACCGCGTGCATCTCGGCGAGACCGCCCGGAGCGTCCCCGGAGTCGGTGAGCAGAGCTCCGACCGTGATCCGGGCGTTGAGCTCGGTCTCCTCGGCGCCGACCATCCGCGCGTACTCGACGGCGCGTTCGGCGGCGGCGAGGTTGCCGGGGCCCGGCTTGTGGAGCATTCCCCAGCTCGCGGCCCGGACCAGGACCTCGGCATGCACCTGGGACGGGGGCAGCCCCCGGACGAGGTCCTGCGCCCTGGCGATCTCCTCCCAGCCGTCGCCGCGCCCGAGGCCGGCGATCAGCCGGGAGCGCTCGGTCCAGAACCAGGCGGCCCGCAGCGGGTCGTTGTCGTCCTCCAGCAGGCGCAGCGCCGTCTTCGTGATCTTCAGGGCGCGGTCGCGCTCGCCGCCGTAGCGCGCCGCCACGGTGGCCTCGGCCAGCAGGTCGAGCCGCTGGAGCGCGGTGGTGGCCGGGTCGCAGCCGCACGGAGGGTACACCTCGGTGTAGTCCGCCGGGCGGAGCGCCTCGCGGACGTCCTCCGGGGCGCTGTCCCACAGGTCCATGGCCCGTTCCAGCAGGCGCAGTTGCTCCGAGTAGGCGTGCCGGCGGCGGGCCGCCACGGAGGCGGCCAGTACGGCGGGCAGCGCCTTGGCGGGGTCGTTCGCGTGGTACCAGTAGCTGGCCAGCCGGATGACCCGCTCCTCGGCCCGGACCAGCGACCCGTCGGCCTCCATGGCCTCGGCGTAGCGGCGGTTGACGCGGGCCCGCTCCCCGGGCAGCAGGTCGTCGCTGACGGCCTCGCGGACCAGGGAGTGCCGGAAGCGGTAGCCGTCGCCGTCGGGGGTGGCGAGCAGGATGTTGGCCCCGACGGCGGCTCTCAGTGCCTCGATCAGCTCGTCCTCGGTGAGCCCGGCGACGGCGTGCAGCAGCGGGTACTCCACGGTGGAGCCGCCTTCGGCGACGATGCGGACCAACCGCTGGGTCTCGTCGGGGAGCACCTCGACACGGACGAGGAGCAGGTCGCGCAGGGATTCGGTGAGCCCGGTGCGGCAGCCGCTCGCCTTGGAGGCGACGAGTTCCTCGACGAAGAAGGCGTTGCCGTCCGACCGGTCGAAGACGGAGTCCACGAAGTCCTCGTCGGGCTGCGCGGCGAGGATGCCGGCGAGCTGGCGGCGTACCTCGGCCCGGTTGAAGCGGGACAGTTCGATGCGCTGGACGGTGCGGAGCCGGTCGAGTTCGGCGAGGAGCGGGCGCAGCGGGTGACGCCGGTGCACGTCGTCCGCGCGGTAGGTGGCGACGATGACGAGGCGGCCGCTGGTGAGGGTGCGGAAGAGGTAGGAGAGCAGGTGCCGGGTGGAGGTGTCCGCCCAGTGCAGGTCCTCCAGGACCAGGACAACGGTGCGGTCGGCGGCGAGGCGCTCCAGCATCCGGGCCGTCAGTTCGAAGAGCCGGGCGGTGCTCTCCTCGTCGTGCGGGCCGCGCGGGGTGTCGCCGAGTTCGGGGAGGATGCGGGCGAGTTCGTCCTCCTGTCCGGCGGCAGCGGCGGCCAGTTCCCCGGGCAGCAGCCGGTGCAGGGTGCGCAGGGCCGTCGAGAACGGGGCGAAGGGAAGGCCCTCCGCCCCGATCTCCACACAGCCTCCGACGGCGACGACGGAGCCGCGGCGGTCCGCCTCGCAGAGGAACTCCTCGGTGAGGCGGGTCTTGCCGACTCCAGCCTCTCCCCCGATGAGCATCGCCTGCGGTTCCTGCCCGGCGGCCCGGGTCAGTGCGTCGGTGAGTACGGCCAGTTCATCGGCTCGGCCGACGAACACCGGGCTGACAGATCTGGTCTCCACGCCGCCGAGCATCGCACAGACGTCCTGCCCGGCGGCACTCGCGGCCGGTGCGCTTCTCATCACCTGTCAGTTCACGCGGTGCGCGGCGCGGAGCACGCCGTGCGGGCCAAGCGGGCCGAGCGGGAGAACCGGCTCCGGAACGTTTTCACCCGCTTTCGGTGTTCCTGGTCCGGCGAGGAGGCACGGTGCGCCTGCCCCGCCGCCCGGGCCGTGCGGTACTCGGCCGCCTCACGGAGGAGGTCGGCGCTGCGGACTGCGTTGGCGATCTCGTACTCGTACATCTCTGCTCCCTGGTCGCGTTGCTCGGGCACCTCATTCGGTGTGATCCAAGATTCGCGCCCCAGGGGGTACCGGCACATCGGTCGCATGCCGCATCTGCCGGGGGCAGGGGGCCTTAGTCCGGGACCGGGGAGCTCCGGGCCGGTCCGTGAGGACCTAAGGCACCGCCTAGACGCCGGCTCCGGCCGCCTTGGGAACGGCGAGGAGGAGGTCGAAGTACATGAGGACGAAGAGCAGTACGCCTAGGGCGCCCAGTCCGACGCCCGCCCAGGAGACCGACCGTACCCAGGTGGGGAGGGTGCGCTCGGGGCTGCTGAAGGCGGGTAGGGCCAGCACGAAGATGGCGATGATCAGGGCGAGGGCGGAGAAGATGCCGTTCACCATCGCGGTGGTGTGCCACGGGTCGACGAACTGGGCGGCGATCTGCGCGTTGGCGTCGGCGGCCTGGGTCAGCTCCAGCCGGGCGGCGATGCTGGCGCGCTCGGACACGATGCCCGCGATCCAGCTGCCGCTGAGGGCGACGGCGCCGAGACCCGCGGCGATGATCGCGAAGGCCGCGGAGCCGACGTGGCTCGGCTCCCTGTCCTCGGCCAGGTCCTCGGCGAACGCCTCGTCGTCCAGGTCCGCGTCGGTGACCTCGTCGGTGACCGCGGAGTCGGCTTCGGCCGGCTGGGGGGTCTCGGCCTTTTCGAGGTCGGCCGGGGTGGCGTCCGCCTCGGCGGCGTTCGGGGCGGGGGTCTTCGTGGTGTCCATGCGGGGCACCGTAGGCGCCCTGTCTGAGAGTTTTCTGAGAATCCTCGGGTTCCGGCCACGGTGGGCTCCGCGGTCGGCGGAGGCCCTGCCCGGGCGCCCCCGGGCGGGGTCCGGAGGGGGCTCAGGCGGACCGGGTCGCGGCCCACTCGTGGGAGAGGATCGACCATACCTCGGTGTCCTGGCGGACTCCGCGGTGGAGGTAGTTCTCCCGCATGACGCCCTCACGGGTCATACCGAGGCGCGCGGCCACGGCGAGGCTCTTCTTGTTGCCGGAGGCCGCGTGCCACTCGACGCGGTGCATTCCGCGCTCGCCGAAGGCGTAGTCGATCAGGACCTGGCAGGCCTTGGTGACCAGGCCGCGGCCGGCTGCGCCGGGCTCCAGCCAGCAGCCGATCTCGCAGTTGCCGTGGTGCGCCTCGAACACCGGGAAGAGGACCCCGCCCACCAGGGTGCCGTCGAGCCGGATACCGAAGAACCGGGCGCCGTCCTCCCCCGCCGTCGCCGCGTACTTGGCGAGCAGGGCCCTGGCGGAGTCGAGGTCGGTGGCCCGGTCCGGGAAGCCGACGTACTGGCCTATGAATTCGCGTCCGCGCTCGATGTGCGCGAAGAACTCCTGGGCGTGCCGGGCCTCGAGCGGGAACAGCTGGGCATCTTCGGCGAGGTCTATCGAGAACATGCTCGGTCTTCCTTGGGACTCGTGCGGCGGGTGGCCGGATCACCGGGAGGTGGTGGCGGGCTCGGCGCTGTCCTCGCTCGTGGCAAGGTCCGCGGCGGGCCGCTGCCTCGGAAGTCTCGCATGCGGGTGGCGTTCGGGGGGCTCGATGCTGATGCGGGGCAGACACCGGTCGAGCCAGGCGGGCAGCCACCAGTTGGCCCCGCCGAGCATGTGCATCAGGGCCGGGACCAGGAGGGTGCGCAGCACGAAGGCGTCGAGGGCCACGGCCGCGGCGAGCGCGATGCCGAACATCGCGATGATCCGGTCGCCGCTGAGTACGAAGGCCAGGAAGACGGAGATCATGATGACGGCCGCCGAGTTGATGACCCGGCTGGTCTCGGCGAGGCCCACGCGCACGGCCCGCCGGTTGTCGCCGGTCTCCAGCCACTCCTCGTACATCCGGCTGACGAGGAAGACCTGATAGTCCATCGACAGTCCGAAGAGGACGGACACCATGATCACGGGCAGGAACGGTTCGATGGGGCCGGCGCGGCCCAGGCCCAGCAGCTCACTGCCCCAGCCCCATTGGAAGATCGCGACCACGACGCCGAAGGAAGAGGCGACGGCGGCGACGTTCATGGCCGCCGCCTTGAGCGGGATGCCGATGGACCGGAAGGCCAGCAGCAGGAGCACGCAGCCGAGGGCGATGACCACACCGACGAAGAGCGGCAGCTTCCCGATGATGACCTCGGCGAAGTCGTCGTAGGCGGCCGTCACACCGCCGACGTGGACCTCCATGGAGTTGCCGTGCCCGGCGGCCGGGATGACGTCCTGGCGGAGTCTGTCGACGAGGTCGCTCGTGGCCCGGGACTGCGGGGCGGAGTCCGGTACGACGGTCAGGACGGCGGTGTCGCCGCTGCGGTTGAGGACGGCGGGGCCGGTGGAGGCGACGCCCTCGGTCGTGCGCAGGGCCCGCGCCAGCTGGTCCACGGCGAGCCGGTCGCCGGCGCCGTCCAGCCGGGCGACGACGGTGAGCGGACCGTTGGTACCGGGGCCGAAGCCCTCCGCCAGCAGGTCGTAGGCCTGCCGGGTGGTGGAGGTGGCGGGGTTGTTGCCCTGGTCGGACGTGCCCAGATGGAGGGAGAGGGTGGGCAGGGCCAGCACCAGCATGACCACGCTGGCGACCAGGCCCAGCAGCTTGGGGTGCCGCTCGACGAAGACGGACCAGCGGGCGGCGAAGCCGGAGGCCTGCTCGGGACGCGGTCCCTCGGCGGCGAGCTTGCGGCGCTCGCGGCGCGAGAGGGCACGCATGCCTATGTACGAGAGGAGGGCGGGCAGCAGGGTGACCGAGGCGGCGACCGTCAGGACCACCGTCACGGAGGCCGCTATCGCGACGCCGTTCAGGAAGTTCAGCCGCAGCACCAGCATGCCGAGCAGGGCGATGCAGACGGTGGCACCGGCGAAGACGACGGCCCGGCCGGTGGTGGCGACGGCGTTCGCGGCCGCCTCCTCGACCGTGCTGCCCCGCGCCAGGCCCTTGCGGTGCCGGGTGACGATGAACAGCGCGTAGTCGATGCCCACGCCGAGGCCGATGAGGGTGCCGAGCATCGGGGCGAAGTCGGCGACCGGCATCGCGTGCCCGAGCAGGGTGATGCCGAAATAGGCGGTGCCCACGCTGACCAGGGCGGTCGCGATGGGCAGCAGGCTCGCGGCGAGCGAGCCGAAGGCGAGGAAGAGGACCAGGGCCGCGACGGCGACACCGATGACCTCGGCGAGGTGCGCGGTGGGGGCCTCGGTGAGCTGGATGGCGCGGCCGCCCAGTTCGACCTGGAGTCCGCCGGCCTCGGTGGTGGGGTTCTTCGCCGCGTCGACGACCGCTCGGGCCTGGGCCTTGGGTACGGAGTCGGCCTGCTGGTCGAAGGTCACCACCGCGTAGGCGGTCCGCCCGTCGGGGCTGATCCGTGCGGCGCTCTCGGGGGCGGGACCGTAAGGTCCGGCGACCGATCCGACGCCGGGGAGCCCGGCGACGTCCGCCAGTGCCCGGCTCATGCGCTGCTCGATGTCCGGGGTACGCACGTTCTGCCGGTCCGGGGCCCGCCACACGATGGTGTCGGTGTCGCCGCCCTGGCCGTGGAAGGCCTCGCGCAGGAGGGCGTTCGCCTTGCCGGACTCGGTGCCGGGGACCTCGTAGTTGTTGGAGAACGCCGACCCGGCGGTCACCGCGGCCGCTGCGGTCCCGCCGAGCGCGAGCAGCCAGATCAGGACGGTGAGGAGGCGGTGGCGCATGCACCAGCGTGCGATTACAGCCAACGGACGTGCTCCCTGGTGGTTCGGATCTTTACCGGGAGGCAGCCCGTCGCAAAGAACGCATGAACGCGTGAAGGCCCGGCCGAGGGGCCCGGGGGATCACCCCGGGAAGGCTCGGCCCAGATGGTCTACACCCTCCACGATCTCAGCGTTTCGTGATCGTTGGCCCGTTTCGTGTGCATCGTCACAGCGCGGGACGGCGCCCTGGGTGTAGGACCCGGCCTGCAGCTGGGTTTCGGGCTCGTCCACCCGGTAGCCCGGGATCGACGGCCACCGGACGGTGAGGACGACGGCGTCCTCCTCCGCGTACCAGGAGTGGTCGACGCCGCGCCCCCAGAGCACGTAGTCCCCCTGCTCGGCGAGGACGACGGTGCGCCCCGGGAACTCCAGCCGGAAGCGCCCGCTGATCAGCACCAGCAGTGCGGTGCGCTTCTCGGCGGTCGCCCACCGCTCCCGTTCGTCGCCCTTCGGGTGGACACCCCATTTGATCTCCACGTCCTCGCTGTGACGGGGATCGGAGGGGTCCTTGAAGTGGCCGAGGAGCCAGCCGCGGTCGGCGGCGGCGTCGGGGGTGGCCTTACCGGTGTAGATGGTGGAGTCGTGGTTCACGGGGGTGAGGCTAATGCAGTTGTGGCGGCCGCCCGACACTGGTGAGCTGGGACGATGACGATCGATCTGGATGAACTGATGAAGGTGCGCGCCCGCTTCGACGCCGAGGTGCGCGAGGGTGCGCAGGCGGACGCCCCGCCGGCGAGCGTGGAGCGGGCGGGCGCCGTCGTACGGCACGTCGCGCCCGCGCTCGGGTGGAACGGTGTGCTCTGGTCGGACCTCGACGAGGGGACGGCGGACGCGGAGATCGCGGCGCAGGTGGCGTTCTTCGCGGGGCGCGGCTGTGCGGAGTTCGAGTGGAAGCTGTACGACTACGACCGGCCCGCCGACCTCGGGGACCGGCTGCGGGCGGCGGGGTTCGTACCGGAGCCGCCCGAGACCCTGATGGTGGGCCTGGCGTCCGAGCTCGCGAAGCTGCCGGTGGAGCCGCCGGAGGGGATCACCCTGCGGGTGGTGACGGACGAGGCCGGCGTCGACCTGATGATGCAGGTCCACGCGGGCGCCTTCGGGAGGGAGCGGCCGCGGCTCCGGGAGCAGTTGCTCGGCAAGCTGCGTGAGGAGCCTGAGACGATCGCCGCGGTGCTCGCGATGGCGGGCGACACCCCCGTGAGCGCGGCCCGCATGGAGATGCGGCCGGGCCTGGCCTTCGCGGGCCTGTGGGGCGGCGGCACGATCCCCGAGTGGCGCGGCCGGGGCCTCTACCGCCTGCTGGTCGCCCACCGCGCCCGGCTGGCGGCGGAGCTCGGTATCGCCTACCTGCAGGTGGACGCGTCGGACGACAGCCGCCCGATCCTGGAGCGGCTGGGCTTCGGGGTCCTGGGCGTGACGGTGCCCTACATGTGGACCGACGGCGCCTCGTAGAGCGGGGCGGGACGGGCTCTATGCCGGCCCGCGGACAGCGGGCAAGATCACTGCCATGGAACGTATCAGCCCGCCCCTGACCGGGGACGAACGCGAGACCCTCCGGACCTTCCTGGACTACCACCGGGCCACCCTCGCCTGGAAGTGCGAGGACCTCACCGACGAGCAGCTGCGGCGCGCCTCGATGCCCCCGTCCACGCTGTCCCTGCTCGGGCTGGTCCGGCACATGGCCGAGGTCGAAAGGCACTGGTTCCGCCGCGTCCTCGACGGCGAGGACCTCCCGCACCTGTGGTCGGACACCCACGACTTCCAGGCCGCCTACGACGCCTCCGGATCCAGCCGCGCCGAGGCGTTCACCGCCTGGCAGGAGGAAGTCGCGCACGCCCGCCGGATCGAGGCCGCGGCCGAGTCCCTGGACGTGACGGCGTACGTGCCGAGCTGGGAGGAGGAGGCATCGCTGCGTCTGGTGATGCTTCACCTCATCCACGAGTACGCCCGCCACAACGGCCACGCCGACTTCCTCCGCGAGGGGATCGACGGCGCCACCGGCGCCTGACCGGGCCGAAAGGCTCCTGCGGGTGCGGGCGGCAGGGGGCTGCTCTAGCGTCGGACGCAGGAGGGGAATCCCTGCCGAGCCGGTCCGGGCGGGGGACCCGGTCCTGGCGGCCGGACCCCGGCCGCGGGCGCTCGGCGCTGTTCCCGCGCGGATCCGGCACTTCCGGGTACCGGGGCGCGCGACGATCCCGGAGAGCAGGTGCGTCCCATGCGCACGTCGACCCGTATCGCAGGTGTCCTCAGCGGCCTGACCCTCGTGCTCGGTGGCGCGGCCTTCGCGGCCCCCGCCGCCCACGCGGACGTCTCGGCCTGCATCAACCAGGTCGAGCGGGAGCTGCAGGGCGGCGAGGCGCCGGAATCCGTCCGCGCGGCGTGTTCCGCCGGGTACTCCGGTCAGCACGAGCAGTGCGTGAGCGGGCTGACCAAGGGCGGTGTGACCAACGGGACCGCGGTGAGCGCCTGCAAGGCCTCCGCCCAGTAGCCGGCCCGCGTCGCCGGCCCGGCTGGCCGGCCCGCGTCGTCGGCCCCCGTCGTCGGCCCGGCCACCTGTGCGGCCCGTCCGCACCACCGGTGCCGGACGGGCCCGGAGGCCGCGGGCCGCGGACACCGCTGGCCGTCTCAGGCCTGCGGCCGCCAGTAGCCCAGCGCGTTCACCCGGTGCTTGGGCAGGGCCAGTTCCTTGCGCAGGTACGCCGTCAGGGCGCGCGTCGTCACCGTGTCGCAGGCCAGCCAGACGTACGCCGCCTCCGGGTCCGCGGCCAGCGCGGGAAGCTCGGCGCGTACCCGGTCGGCCAGGTCCGTACCGCTGCGCCGCACCCGGCGGATGTCGTGCCGGCCCGGTTCCACCCGCATCGGCAGCCACTCGTCCGAGTCGTGCTGCGTCTCGAACCAGATGGTCGCCGGGGTCTCGGGGTACGTGTCCAGCAGCGAGTTGACCGCCGGAAGGGACGCGGAGTCCCCGATGACGAGCAGCCGCTCCGGGGCCGGTGCCGGTGCCGTGAATCCGGTGCCCTGGACGGTGGCCTCGACCGTGTCGCCCGGCTTGGCGTCCCGTGCCCAGGCACTGGCGACCCCGTCGTGCAGGGCGAACTCGAAGCTGAACGTGCCCGCTTGCGGATCCGGGTCCACCAGTGTGTAGGCCCGCTGGTGCGGCTTGCCCGCGCCCTGGAACCAGACGCGTACCCACATCGTCGGGTGCAGCGATTCGCCCGCGGCCGCGAGCAGCCCGCCGTCCGTGAAGCTCACGCGGCGGTAGTGCTCCGTGAGGTCTTCCGCTCCCGTCACCGTGAACGTGAAGTCCTTGCCCCGCATGAGCTTGAGGACCACGCCCTCCCAGCCCTTGCCGACAGCCATGCCCAACCCCTCCCCTGACACCCCTATAGTTAGGTCAGCCTAACCTAAACGCGCGTCGGGGAAGAGTGTGAGCAGCGTGAGCAGTGCCAGCAGCGAGAGCGGCGAGGCCCGGTCGTACGGGGCGGACCGGGACGAGCCCCCCGTGGACAGCCCTGTGGAGACCCCTGTGGAGACCCCGGAATCCTACGGTGTCTTCCGCGACCGGTGGGGCATCCCCCACCTGCGGGCATCCGACGAACTCGGCCTCGTCCACGCCCAGGGCCGCGTCACCGCCTTCGACCGCGCCTGGCAGCTGGAGGTCGAACGGCACCGTTCCGAGGGTTCCAGCGCCTCCTTCCTCGGCGCGGACGCCGTGACCTGGGACCGCTTCGCCCGCCAGGCCCGGCTGGCCGACACGGCCCGCCGCTGCTACGAGGCCATGGAGGCCGGCGACCCCGGCACCGCCGCCTGGGTGCGCGCGTACGTGGACGGCGTCAACGACGGCCTCGCCGCCGGCGCCGCCCGTGACGAGCGCTTCGCGCGCACGGGTCTGACCCCCACCCCCTGGGAACCGTGGGTGCCGCTGGCCATCTGGATCGCCACGCACATCCTGTTCGCCGGTTTCGCCACCAAGCTGTGGCGCGAGCGCGTGGCGCGCGCCCTCGGCGACGAGGCGGTCACCCTCTTCGCGACCGACGGCCCCGGCACGGCCGGCAGCAACGGCTGGCTGGTGCCGGGCGACCGCACCACCACCGGTTCGGCGATCATCGCGGGTGACCCGCACCGCTTCATCGAGGACCCGGGCGTCTACCAGCAGATACGTCTCTCCTGCCCCGACTACGACGTGCTGGGCCTCGCCGTCCCCGGCGTCCCCGGCCTCGGCCACTTCGGGCACACCGGCACCGCCGCCTGGGCGATCACCAACGCGATGTCCGACTACCAGGACCTGTACGTCGAGCAGTTGCGCCGCGGTGACGGCGGCGCCACCTGGGCCCTCGGCGCGGACGGCGCCTGGGAGCCCGTCTCCCGGCACACCGAGACCATCACCGTGGCCGGCGGCGACGACGTCGAGGTGGAGATCCTGGAGACCCCCCGCGGCCCGGTGATCATCCACGCGGACGGCGACCCCGGCGCCGACCCCGACGCCGGGGGGCACGCCGACGGCAGCGCCCAGACCCTCTCCCTGCGCTACCCGCCGCGGGTCCGCCTGGACCTCGGCTTCGCCGCCCTCCCCGCGCTGCTGCGCGCCCGCACCGTCGCCGACATCGACCGCGCCTTCGACGGCTGGGCCGAGCCGGTCAACGTCGTCCACGCCGCCGACTCCGCGGGCGGCCTGCTGCACCGCGTGGCGGGCGCCGTGCCGCTGCGCCACCGCACCAACCGGCTGCGTCCGGTGCCCGCCTGGGACCCGCAGCACGCCTGGCAGGGCTGGGCCCCGACCCCCGCGGAGCCGGTGCAGGGCTTCGCCGTGATGGCGAACGCGCGCGGCATCGCCTCCCCGCTCGGCGTGGAGTTCGCGCCCCCGCACCGCGCCAACCGCATCCGCGAGCTGCTCAGCGGCTCCGCGGACTGGTCCCCGAAGGCGATGGCCGACGTACACCGGGACACGCACCTGGCCTCGGCCGCGCCCCTGCTCGCGCTGCTGCCCGGCTTCGAGGACCTGACCCCGGCGGCGCAGGCCCTGCGCACCCGGCTGCTGGCCTGGGACCGGCACATGGCGGCCGACAGCACCGACGCCACCGTCTTCTCGGCCTTCCGCAGCGCGACCGTACGCCGCTTCGCCGCCGACCCCGTCTTCGAGGGCCTGTGGGGGGCGCCCACCGGGCCTGCGGTCTTCCACCCGTGGCTGTACCTGGTCCCGCGAATCGGCTACGCCCTCGAAGGGCTGCTCACCACGTCCCTCGTTCCCGGCCTCGACCGTGCGGGGCACGTGCGGGCCGCCCTGGAGGAGACGGCCGCGGCCGACACCCCCGACACCCCCTGGTCGCAGGTGCACCGCCTGACCCCCTGGCAGGCCGTGCCCGACCTGGAGGCCACGGACTGGCCCGGTCTCGGCGGCGACCACGACTGCGTGAACGCCACCTCCACCGTCCCCGGTTTCACCGACCTCACCGCCCGCGCGTCGGCGGCCCGTTACGTCTGGGACCTCGCCCGACGCGAGGACAGCCTGTGGGCGGTCCCGCTGGGCGCGGACGGCGTCACCGGCTCGCCCCACCACCGCGACCAGCTGCCCCTGTGGGCACAGGGCGAACTCGTCCCCGTCGTCACCGACTGGGCCCGGCTCACCAAGGAATCGACATGACCTCCGCCATTTCCGTCGGACAGCCCGTATTCACCCAGGTCGTCGAGGGCTTCGGCACCGTCACCATCACCCCCGTCGACCCCGCGGCCGACTCCGCGCTGATCCACAGCTGGGTCACGCAGGAGCGGGCCCGTTTCTGGGGCATGGGCGAGGCCAGCCGCGAACTGGTCCAGGAGATCTACGAGGACGTCGACCGCCGCACCACCCACCACGCCTTCATGGTGAGCCGCGACGGCGAGCAGGTGGCACTGTTCCAGACGTACGACTGCGCCGAGGACCGGGTCAGCGAGTGCTACGAGGTCCAGCCCGGTGACGTCGGCGTGCACCTGCTGATCGGCCCGACCACGGGCGCGCCGGAGCACGGCTTCACCGGCTGCCTGATGACCGTCTTCATCGCGTTCGTGTTCTCCGACGACGCCGCGCGGCGCGTGGTCGTCGAACCGGACGCCCGCAACACCAAGGCCATCTCCCTCATGGAGCGCACCGGCTTCGTCCTCGGACCGGAGGTCGTGCTCCCGGAGATCGACCTGCCCGAGGTCTACCTCCCGGCCAAGCCGGCCCGGCTGGCCTTCCTCACCACTGCGGAGGCCGCGCAGGCGGCGGGCTGACCGGAGCCGCCCCTTCCACCGGGCGCCCGGTGGAAGGGTGAACCCCGATGGGGATTCCCGATTCCCATTGACCGCGTGCGCCTCCCCCCTGGAAGCTGATGCCCTCTCAAAGCACCTTGAGGTGGGGGACATTGACCAGTCAGAACCTGCACATCGGTCCGGACGCGGCGGCCGACCGGTACCGCCTGCTCCGCTCGATCGGGCGCGGCGGGGAGGCCGTGCTCTATCTCGCCGAGATCGAACTCGCCGGCGGAGCCGAACCCGTGGTCGTCAAAGTGCTCGACTCCAAGACGACCATCACGCCGGACGTCTTCGACCGGATCAGCCAGAAGTGGAACGAGCAGGCCGAGCTGCTGCGGTTCGTCCACCGGCCCGGTGTCGTGGGCGTGCGCGAGCACTTCGAGGGGCCGCCGATCCACCGGCCCGGGGAGTCCTCGACCCTGACCGGGCGGGCGCTCGTCCTCGTCATGAACCACGTCGACGGGCTCGACCTGCGGGACTGGCGGGCCGAGCGGACGCTGGCCACCGCCGCCGAGCGGCGTGAGGTGATGCGCACGCTGGAGCAGCTGGCGGACGTACTGGACTGGCTGCACTCGGGCAAGGCCACCCCGTCCGGGCGCCAGGTCGTCCACGGCGACCTCTCCCCCGGCAATGTGATGGTCGACGCGCATGGGCAGGCCACCCTGGTGGACTTCGGCCTCAGCAAGCTGACCGCCGACCACCAGACGGCCGAGGTCTGGTTCACCCCGGGCTACGCGGCGCCCGAGGTCTTCGACGGCAAGCGGACCCCGGGCACGGACCGGTACGCCTTCGGGGCGATCGCGTACTTCCTGCTGAGCGGGGAGTCCCCGCCCGCCACCCCGGAGCAGCTGGCGCAGGCGCTGACCGCGCTGCCGCAGATCGCCGTACTGGACGCCGAGCAGCGGGCGCGGATCACCGCGATCTACTCGGCCGACCCGGGGAAGCGGCCGGTGAACCTGGCCGGCTGGATGAAGGACATCCGCCACGCGGTGGTGTCCACGACCACCGCCACCTCGCAGCGGGCCGCCCAGGAGGCCCCGCCGCGCCCGGCCGCCCCGCCGCAGCCCGTGGTCCCGCCGCAGCCCGCGAGCCCGCCGCCGGTGGCGGCGGCGCCGCCCGCCCACACCCCGATCGCGCACGCGGTTCCGGCGGCGCCCCGGGAACCCGTGCCGGTACCGGACCGGGCGACCGCCCCGGAGACGGTGCCGGATCCGGCGGCGACGGCCGCGGCGGAGCCCGTCCCGGCGGCCGTGCCCGCCGGGTACGGGCCGACGTACAACCTGAACCCGGCACCGGCACCGCCCCCGGAGCCCGTGCGCCCGAAGAAGCGGCGGACCGGCCTGGTCCTGGGCTCGGTGGCCACGGTGCTGGTACTGGCCGCCCTCGCGGTGGCCGGCGTGCAGCTGCTGGCCGACAAGGACCGGGACACGGGGCAGGCCTCGGGCGCGGACGGACCGGTGGCCGCCGCCTCCAGCCGGCAGCCGTCCTCCCCGGACGCGACGCCGACGCCGACCGCCGGAAGCCCGTCGGCCTCGGCCGACACCCTGGTGGAGCCCACCGCGACCGCGTCGAAGCCCGCGAACGGCACCGCGCCCGGCGTCAACGCGGCCGATCTGACCGTCATGAACCCCGTGAACGGCCTGGGCGAGTTCGCGGTCGGGGCGGCGAAGATCAACACCAAGCAGTACGGCGCGGCGTTCATCGCCGACCTGGGCTGCAACGGCGATGCGATCGCGGAGTTCGACCTCAACCGCGAGTGGAAGTTCCTGGACTTCACGGCCGGGATCGACGACGGTTCCACCAACGAGAAGGGGCGCGTCAGCATCTCGCTCGACGGCCAGCCGGCCGCCTTCTCCGAACTCGTCGCCCTCGGCAAGCCGATCACCAAGAGGGTGGAGGTGAACGGTGCCCTGCGGCTGCGCATCAAGGTGGACGCCGGCTGCGACATGGGCAAGGTGGTCATCGCCGCCCCGCAGCTGACGCGCTGACGAAGCGGCGGCCCCCCGAGCGGGTCCCGGTCCGGTCTCAGCCCACGCCGAGGTCGGCGCGCATGGCCTCTCGCATCACCCGGAGCGGGTCCCAGATCTCCTGCTGGGCCCGCGCCGCCGTCTCCATCGATTCTCCCGGCGCCGGCGCGCCCCGCTCCAGGCGCTTGACCTGCCCGTAGACCGCGGTCAGGGCGTGGTGGACCAGCGTCGCCGGCGCGAGGACCGGATCGGGGGCGACCATCTGCGCCTCCGAGTAGCGGTCCCGGAAGGCGTCCTTCGCGGCGTCGAGCGCGGCCCGGTCCGCCGTGTCGACGGTGCGTTCCCGCAGGGTGTGCAGGTGCTGGTTGAGTGCGGTGGTGAACTGCCGGGCGTCCCGGTTGAGGTTCGCGTAGCACGTGCGCCGCAGCGCCCGGTTCTCCCGTAGCTCGTCGTGGGCGCGCACGAGCTCGATCTCGCGGCGCTTCGCGCGCTCCGCACCCCGCTGGGTGAGCAGCGCGCCGCCCAGCGTTCCCGCGACACCCGCCACCGCGATGACCATCGCACCGATCTCCACCGGTCCACCCCCTGCGTCCGACGATCGCGCGCCCCTCGCGCGCGATCACCCCGGACACAGTCTGCACGCACGGCGGCCCCGCACCGAAGGTTCCGGTGCGGGGCCGCCTGTGCGTGCGGAAGGGTTACTCGGAGACGCCCAGGCGCTCCAGGATGAGTTCCTTGACGCGGGCCGCGTCGGCCTGGCCGCGGGTGGTCTTCATGACCGCGCCGACCAGGGCGCCGACGGCGGCGATCTTGCCGCCGCGGATCTTGTCCGCGATGGCCGCGTTGCCCGCGATGGCCTCGTCCACGGCCGCGCCGAGCGCGCCCTCGTCCGAGACGACCTTCAGGCCGCGCTTCTCGACGACCTCGTCCGGGCTGCCCTCACCGGCGAGGACGCCTTCGAGGACCTTGCGGGCCAGCTTGTCGTTGAGCGAACCGTCGGCGACCAGGGCCGCGACCCGGGCCACCTCGGCCGGGGTGATCGGCAGCTCGTCGACGACGACGCCCTGCTCGTTGGCGTTACGGGCCAGCTCGCCCATCCACCACTTGCGCGCGGCGGCCGAGTCGGCACCGGCCTCGATCGTGGCGACGATGGAGTCCACCGCGCCCGCGTTGAGGATCGACTGCATGTCGTGCTCGGTGACGCCCCACTCCTCGCGGAGCCGGTTGCGGCGCACGCGCGGCATCTCGGGCAGACCGGCGCGCAGCTCCTCGACCCAGTCGCGGGCCGGGGCGACGGGGACCAGGTCGGGCTCCGGGAAGTACCGGTAGTCCTCGGCGTTGTCCTTGATGCGGCCGGCCGTGGTGGAGCCGTCCTCCTCGTGGAAGTGCCGGGTCTCCTGCACGATCGTGCCGCCCGACGAGAGCACCGCCGCGTGGCGCTGGATCTCGAAGCGGGCCGCGCGCTCCACGGAACGCAGGGAGTTGACGTTCTTGGTCTCCGAGCGGGTGCCGAACTCGGACTCGGGGGTCGGGCGCAGCGACAGGTTCACGTCGCAGCGCATCTGGCCCTTGTCCATGCGGGCCTCGGAGACGCCGAGCGCCTTGATGACCTCGCGCAGCTCGGCGACGTACGCCTTGGCGACCTCGGGGGCCCGCTCGCCCGCACCCTCGATCGGCTTGGTGACGATCTCGATGAGCGGGATGCCGGCGCGGTTGTAGTCCAGCAGGGAGTGGGACGCACCGTGGATACGGCCGGTGGCGCCGCCGACGTGCAGCGACTTGCCGGTGTCCTCCTCCATGTGGGCGCGCTCGATCTCCACGCGGAAGATCTCGCCGTCCTCCAGCTGGACGTCCAGGAAGCCGTTGAAGGCGATGGGCTCGTCGTACTGGGAGGTCTGGAAGTTCTTCGGCATGTCCGGATAGAAGTAGTTCTTCCGGGCGAAGCGGCACCACTCGGCGATCTCGCAGTTCAGCGCGAGGCCGATCTTGATGGCCGACTCGACGCCGATCGCGTTGACGACCGGCAGGGAGCCGGGCAGGCCGAGGCAGGTCGGGCAGGTCTGCGAGTTGGGCTCGGCGCCCAGCTCGGTGGAGCAGCCGCAGAACATCTTGGTCTTGGTGCCGAGCTCGACATGGACCTCGAGGCCCATGACGGGGTCGTACGAGGCGAGAGCGTCCTCGTACGACATCAGTTCGGTGAAGGTGGTCACGGTGAAACTTTCCCTCTCAGCCCAGCAGGACGTCGTCGTCGCCCAGGCGCTTCAGCTCGCGGTACAGGATCGCGAGGCCGGTGACGATGGCGGCGGCGGACACGGCGGCGTCGACCAGCTTCAGCACGTCGTGCTCGCTGCGGGCCTTCTTGACCTGCTTGATCACGCTGATCGCGCCGAAGGCGGTGGTGCCGATCGACAGGTAGGTCCCGGTCTTGGACTTCTTGAAGCCCTTGGCCTTGGACAGTGCACTGGTGCTCACAGCGACGGTGCCTCCTCAAGCAGCGGGTGACCCCAACGCGCGACGAAGGCCGCCTCCACGGCGGCACCGACCTTGTAGAGCCGGTCGTCCTTCATCGCCGGGGCGATGATCTGGAGCCCGACCGGGAGACCGTCCTCCGGTGCCAGGCCGCAGGGGAGCGACATGGCGGAGTTGCCGGCCAGGTTGGTCGGGATGGTGCACAGGTCCGCGAGGTACATGGCGAGGGGGTCGTCGGTGCGCTCGCCGATCGGGAAGGCGGTGGTCGGGGTCGTCGGGGAGACGATCACGTCGACCTTCTCGAAGGACTTCTCGAAGTCCTGGGTGATGAGCGTGCGGACCTTCTGGGCGGAGCCGTAGTACGCGTCGTAGTAGCCGGAGCTGAGCGCGTACGTGCCGAGGATGATGCGGCGCTTGACCTCGTCGCCGAAGCCGGCTTCGCGGGTCAGGGCGGTGACGTCCTCGGCGGACTTCGTACCGTCGTCGCCGACGCGCAGGCCGTAGCGCATGGCGTCGAAGCGGGCCAGGTTGGAGGAGCACTCGGACGGCGCGATCAGGTAGTACGCGGCCATCGCGAGGTCGAAGGAGGGGCAGTCCAGCTCGACGATCTCGGCGCCGAGCTCCTTGAGGAGCTCCACCGACTCGTTGAAGCGCTGGACGACACCCGCCTGGTAGCCCTCACCGGCGAACTGCTTGACCACACCGACGCGCATGCCGGCGACGGAGCCGTTGCGGGCGGCCTCGACGACCGGCGGGACCGGGGCGTCGATGGAGGTGGAGTCGAGCGGGTCGTGCCCGGCGATCACCTCGTGCAGGAGCGCCGCGTCCAGGACCGTACGGGCGCAGGGCCCGCCCTGGTCGAGGGAGGAGGAGAAGGCGACCATGCCGTAGCGGGAGACACCGCCGTACGTGGGCTTCACGCCGACCGTGCCGGTGACGGCGGCGGGCTGGCGGATGGAGCCGCCGGTGTCCGTGCCGATCGCGAGCGGGGCCTGGAAGGCGGCGAGGGCCGCCGCGGAGCCGCCGCCGGAGCCGCCGGGGATCCGGGTGAGGTCCCAGGGGTTGCCGGTGGGGCCGTAGGCGCTGTTCTCGGTGGAGGACCCCATGGCGAACTCGTCCATGTTGGTCTTGCCGAGGATGACGACGTCGGCTTCCTTCAGCTTGCGCGTCAGGGTGGCGTCGTAGGGCGGGATCCAGCCTTCGAGGATCTTCGAACCGACGGTGGTCGGGACCCCGACGGTGGTGAAGATGTCCTTGAGGGCGAGGGGTACGCCGGCCAGCGGGCCGAGCTTCTCGCCGGCCTCGCGCTTGGCGTCGACGGCGCGGGCCTGGGCGAGCGCGCCCTCGCGGTCCACGTGCAGGAAGGCGTTGACCTTCTCGTCGGTGGCGTCGATGCGGGCCAGGTGGGCCTCGGTCACCTCGACGGCCGTGAGCTCGCCGGAGGCGATCTTCTCGGCGGTCTGGGCGGCCGTGAGCTTGATGATGTCGACCATGGTTGTTAGTCCTCCCCCAGGATCTGCGGCACCTTGAAACGCTGCTGCTCCTGGGCGGGAGCACCGGAGAGCGCCTGCTCGGGGGTGAGCGACGGACGGACCTCGTCCGCGCGCATGACGTTCGTCAGCGGCAGCGGGTGGGAGGTCGGCGGGACGTCTTGGTCGGCGACCTCGGAAACGCGGGCGACCGCGCCGATGATGTCGCCGAGCTGTCCGGCGAAGTGATCCAGCTCGTTGCTGGACAGCTCAAGGCGCGCCAGCCGAGCGAGGTGGACGACCTCCTCGCGCGTAATGCCAGGCATGCAGCGATCCTCTGGGGGTGGGTGGATGTGTAGTTTCGGTCCCAATCCTATGGGGCCGGGCCCCCGGCCAGCGAAACGGTTTGGCCCGGACCACTGCGCGAAGCCGGCAGACGCTGCCCGGTCCCGCGCCTCGATCGCCGGCGAGGCTGCAAGATCCAGCCCCGCCGGCGTTTGAGGCGCGGGGGCCGAGCCCCCGGCAGCGGCGCCGCGCCCGGCCGGGCCGACGGCGGTCAGACCGCGTCGGCCTCGGCGGCGGCGAGTTCCGCCGTGATGTCCGCCGGGCGGCGCCAGCCGCGTTCGCCGCGGGCCAGCAGCCAGGCGGTCGCCTCCTGCGGCGGCATGGCGGCGGCGACGAGCCAGCCCTGGACGGCGTCGCAGCCCAGGTCCCGCAGCCGCTCCCACGTCTCGTCGTCCTCCACGCCCTCCGCCACGACCAGCAGGCCCAGCGAGTGCGCGAGGTCCACCGTGCAGCGGACGATCTCCGCGTCCTGCGCGTCGACCGCCAGCCGGCCGACGAACGACCGGTCGATCTTCAGCTCGCTGACCGGCAGGCGGCGCAGGTGGACGAGGGAGGAGTAGCCGGTGCCGAAGTCGTCCAGGGACATCTTCACGCCGTGGCCGGTGAGCCCGGCCATGGTGTCGGCCGCCCGCTGGGGGTCCTCCAGCAGGACGTGTTCCGTTATCTCCAGCTGCAGCCCGCTCGCCGGGACCCCGTGGCGGGCCAGCCGCGCGGCGACCGCGCCCGCGAAGCCCGGGGTGTGGACGTCGCGGGGCGACACGTTGACCGCCACCGGGACCTTGAGGCCCTGGGCCCGCCACCGCGCCACCTGGGCGAGGGCCGTCTCCAGTACGTACTCCGTCAGGTGCGGCATCAGCCCGGAGGTCTCGGCGATCGCGATGAACTCGTCCGGGGACACCCGGCCGCGTTCCGGGTGCACCCAGCGCACCAGGGCTTCGAGCCCGGCGACCTGGCCGTCGAAGCGGACCTTCGGCTGGTAGTGGAGTTCCACTTCCCCGGCGTCGAGGGCCCTGCGGAGGTCGCCGAGCAGGCCCAGGCGGTCGGGGGTGTTGCTGTCCCGCTTGGACTCGTACACCTCGACACCCGTACGGTCGCGCTTCGCCTGGTACATGGCCACGTCCGCGCGCCGCAGCAGCCCCTCCGCGTCGAGCGCGTGGTCGGGGAAGACGGCGAGGCCCGCGCTGGCCTCCAGGACGAGCGTGAGGCCGTCCAGGTCGAGGGGGGAGCTGAGCTCCGCGACCAGGTGGCGGGCGATGCGCTGGGCGCTGGTGGTGGAGTCGGCGAAGGGGAGCAGGACGGCGAACTCGTCGCCGCCGAGCCGGGCCGCCTCGGCGTCCTCGGGGAGCGCCTGGCGCAGCCGCTCGGCGATCTGGAGCAGCAGCCGGTCGCCCGCCAGGTGCCCCAGGGTGTCGTTGACCGCCCGGAAGCGGTCCAGGTCGATGAGCACGAGAGCGGCCCGGGTGCCGGAACGTTCGGCCTCGTCCAGGGCGGACCAGGCCCGCTCCAGCAGCCACTGCCGGTTGGGCAGCCCAGTCAGCGGGTCCCGCAGCTGTTCCTCGGCGCGGGCCCGGGCGATCCACAGGGTGGAGTCCAGTGCGATCAGCGGTACGGCGAACAGCGGCAGCAGCACCGGCTGGCTGACGGCGACGACGCAGATCAGGGGGGCGATGCCGAGCAGCGCCACGGCTACTAAGGCCTGCCGGAGCAGAGCGGTGCGGGCGACGGTGGGCAGCCCGTCGCCGCGCGGGGCCCGCGCGATCCAGAGCAGGAACCGGGTGGCGAGCAGGTAGGCGACGGCGACGAGGACGATCTCGGGGACCGCCTCCAGCCCCCAGGAGGCCGGGAGCCAGGGGGTCTCGACGGAGGGCGCCTCGCCGAAGGCGGCGAGCACGAGGGCCCCTGCGCCGATGCCGAGGATGTCCACGGAGCCGTGCAGCAGCCCCTGCCGCCAGCGGTGCCGGCGCGCGGCCCCGACCAGGGAGACCACGGCGAGCGAGACCAGTCCGGCGGGGACCCATCCGTAGAGGATGAGCACGCCGAGGGTGAGCGCGGCGCCCGATCCGGTGCCGCCCCACCAGCGGTCGCGGCCGAGGGCGACGAGGTGGCCGACGATGATGCCGGTGAGGAGGGCCAGGGCCCAGCCGACCGGCCCGCCGGGGAACAGCGCATGACGACCGCTCAGTGCGGAGATGATGCCGGTGGTGAGCGCCGTGACGGCGAGGCCCACGACGAGGAAGGGCAGCGCACCGCGCCGCTCCTGCCCGCCCGCACCGGTGTGGACCGGTCGGGTCTCCGGGGTCCTGGCACCCAGGACCCCGGGCCTGCCCGCCCTGCCCGCCCGCATGGACGGGAGTTCCCCGCCGAATTCAGGTGACGGGTCGGCGCTTTCGGTGGGTTTCATGCCCGTACCTCTCACAGCCGGCGATGCCGATGTCACGCGATGGCCCCGATGTCATGCCACCACGGCCGAAATCGCATCCTGCAGCCGTGCACGACAGGCGCACCCCTCAACAGTAGGACGCGCGAGGCTCCCAGGGGCAGCGGTCGGCAGTGGTTGCCCGAATGCGACCCAGCCATCCTCATCAGTACGGTATCCGCCGAACGGGCGAGTTTGGACCGGGCCCCCCTGTCACCCGTCCGATGATCCGACAGCTCACCGCCCTGCGACCAGCCTTGTACCGGCCGTTTACCACCGTTCGCCGCGCCTGGCGTGCGCCCGCCCGTACGGCCGCACGCCACGCATCCGTTCGCCTTCGCTACTCCTCCTCGGCGATTGCTCTGCCGGTACTACTGCGCTCCGCCCTCGCCGTCCACCGGGAGCGCGGCCTCGCGCGCCGCGTCCGGCCCCTGCTCCAGCAGTACGGCGAATCCGGCGTCGTCGAGGACGGCGAGCTTCAACTGCATGGCCTTGTCGTACTTCGAGCCGGGGTTGTCGCCGACCACGACGAAGGAGGTCTTCTTCGACACGGATCCGGTGACCTTGGCGCCGAGTCTCTGCAGGGCCTCCTTCGCGCCGTCCCGCGTGTGGCTCTGCAAAGTGCCGGTGACGACGACGGTCAGCCCCTCCAGGGGCCGCGGCCCCTCCTCCTCGGCGGAACCTTCCTCCTCCATCCGGACCCCGGCCTCCCGCCACTTGCGCAGGATCTCCTGGTGCCAGTCGACCGCGAACCACTCCTTGAGCGAGGCGGCGATGATCGCGCCGACGCCCTCGGTGGCGGTCAGCTCCTCCTCGGTGGCCTGCTCGATGCGCTCGATCGAGCGGAACTCGCGGGCGAGGGCCTCGGCCGCGACCGGTCCGACGTGACGGATCGACAGGCCGTTGATGATGCGGGCGAGCGGGCGGTCCTTGGCGGCGGCGATGTGCTCCAGCATGGACAGGGCGTTCTTCTTCGGTTCGCCCTTCTGATTGGCGAAGACCGTGACGATCTTCTCCTCGCCGGTCTTGGGGTCCCGCTTGGGCAGTCCGCTGTCCGGGTCCAGGACGTACGCCTTGATGGGCAGCAGCTGCTCGATGGTCAGGCCGAAGAGGTCGCCCTCGTCCAGCAGCGGCGGCTGCGCGGGCTCCAGCGGGCCGGTCAGCGCGGCCGCCGCCACCATGCCGAAGTTCTCGATGTCCAGGGACTGGCGGCCGCCCAGGTAGAAGAGCCGCTCGCGCAACTGGGCCGGGCAGGTCTGGGCATTGGGGCACCGGACATCGATATCCCCCTCCTTCATCGGCCGCAGCTCCGTCCCGCATTCGGGGCAGATGGCCGGCATCACGAACTCCCGCTCGGTGCCGTCGCGCAGGTCCACCACCGGGCCGAGGATCTCGGGGATGACGTCGCCCGCCTTGCGCAGGACCACGGTGTCCCCGATGAGGACGCCCTTGGCCTTGACGACCTCCTGGTTGTGCAGGGTCGCGAACTCGACCTCGGAGCCCGCCACCGTCACCGGCTCCACCTGCGCGTACGGGGTCACGCGGCCGGTGCGGCCGACACCGACCTTGATGTCGATCAGCTTGGTGTTGACCTCTTCGGGCGCGTACTTCCAGGCGATGGCCCACCGCGGGGCGCGTGCGGTGGAGCCGAGCCGGCCCTGGAGGGAGATCTCGTCGAGCTTGACGACGACGCCGTCGATCTCGTGCTCCACCGAGTGCCGGTTCTCACCGAAGTCCGCGATGAACTCCCGGACCTCGGCAAGGGTGGCGACCACCTTGTTGTGCTGCGCGGTCGGCAGGCCCCACTCGTGCAGCAGCTCGTACGCCTGCGACTGGCGCTCGATCTCGAAGCCCTCGCGGGCGCCGATGCCGTGCACGACCATGTGCAGCGGGCGGCTCGCGGTGACCTTGGGGTCCTTCTGCCGCAGCGAACCGGCCGCCGCGTTGCGCGGGTTGGCGAAGGGCTTGCCCTCCGCCTCCACCAGCCGCGCGTTGAGCTCCTGGAACTTCTCCATCGGGAAGTAGACCTCGCCGCGGATCTCGACCAGGGCCGGGATCCGGTCGCCCTTCAGCCGGTCCGGGATCTCGGCGATGGTGCGGACGTTGGGCGTGATGTCCTCACCGGTGCGGCCGTCGCCGCGGGTGGCCGCCCGGGTGAGACGGCCGTTCTCGTAGGTGAGGTTGACGGCGAGGCCGTCCACCTTGAGCTCGCACAGGTAGTGGTAGTCCGAGGTGTTCACGTCCCGGGCCACCCGCTCGGCCCAGGCCGCCAGTTCCTCGTCGTCGAAGGCGTTGTCGAGGGAGAGCATGCGCTCCCGGTGCTCGACGGAGGCGAAGTCCGTCTGGTACGCCGTGGCCACCTTCTGGGTGGGCGAGTCGGGCGTACGGAGCTCCGGGTACTGCTCCTCCAGCGCCTCCAGCGAGCGCAGCAGCTGGTCGAACTCGGCGTCGCTGACGACCGGCTGGTCGTTCACGTAGTACCGGAAGCGGTGCTCCTCGACCTGCTCCGCCAGCAGCGCGTGCTGATCACGCGCCGCCGTCGGTACTGCCGTGTCCTGCTGTTCGGCTGCCATGCCGTGTCCTCCCGTGGCCCGTCTTCGACCGTCACTCAGGGTTGTCGGCGAGCGACCTCGCCGCCCTGACGCAATGCGCCTGCACCGCGCGGGCGTAGGCGGGCGAAGCGCCCGCCAGACCGCACGACGGGGTGACCACGACGGACTCCGCCAGAGTCCCCGGGGCCAGCCCCAGCCTGCGCCAAAGCTTCCTGACACCCATGACGCTACCGCCCGGGTCCGACAACGGGGCGTCGGTGCCGGGCACCACTCCGGCGAAGAGTTTCGTGCCGCTCTCGACCGCCTCCCCGATGGCGTCGTCCTCGCGCTCGGTGAGCAGCGAGAAATCGAACGACACCCCCGTGGCACCAGCCCTGCGGAGCAGGCCGAAGGGGACCTCGGGCGCGCAGGAGTGCACCACGACCTCCCCGTCGTGGACGGCGAACACGTCGCGCAGGGCGCCCTCGACCACCTGTCGGTCTACGGCGCGGTAGGTGCGGTAGCCGCTCGCCGAGCGGACCCGTCCGAGCAGTACGGCCGTCAGCGAGGGCTCGTCGAGCTGCAGCACGACCTGGGCCCCCGGAATGCGCTTGCGTACGTCGGCCAGGTGCTCGCGCAGACCCTCGGCCAGCGATCCGGCCAGGTCCCGGCAGGCCCCCGGGTCCTGGAGCATGGCCTCGCCGCCGTGCAGCTCCAGGGCGCCGGCCAGCGTCCACGGTCCGACGGCCTGGACCTTGAGCTTCCCCGCGTACCCCTGGGTGAACTCCTCCAGCGCGTCGAGGTCCTCCCCGAGCCAGGACCGGGCCCGCTTCGAGTCCCGTCCCGGGCGGTCGCTGATCCGCCAGCCGCTGGGTTCGACGTGGGCGTACATGTCGACGAGCAGGCCGAGGGACCGGCCGATCATGTCCGCGCCGGGCCCGCGGGCGGGCAGCTCGGCGAGGTAGGGGAACTTCTCGAAGGAGCCGGTGACGGTCTTCGCGGCCTCGCGGGCGTCGCCGCCGGGCAGCGAGCCGACGCCGGTGGCGCCGGCGCTCATCGGCCCGGCCGGACGCTCAGGTCGTTGACCTCGGCGTCGCGGGGCAGGTCGATGGCCATGACGATCGTGGTGGCCACGGACTCGGGGTCGATCCAGGCGGCCGGGTCGTATTGCTTGCCCTCCTGCGAGTGCACCTTGGCCTGCATGGGGCTGGCGGTGCGGCCCGGGTAGACGGAGGTGACGCGGATGCCGTTGGCCCGCTCCTCGCCGCGCAGCGAGTCGGCGAGCGCCTTGAGCCCGTGCTTGGAGGCGGCGTACGCGCTCCAGTCGGGGTGGGCGGTCAGACCGGCGCCCGAGTTCACGAAGACGACGGTGGCCTTGGAGGCGCGCAGGGTGGGCAGCAGCAGCCGGGTGACCTCGGCGGGGGCGATCAGGTTCACGTTGAGCTGCTGGTGCCAGGTCTTGGGCCGGAGCTCACCGACCGGTCCGAGGTCGACGATCCCGGCGATGTGCAGCAGGGAGTCGATCCGCTCCGGGACGGCCTGCTTGGAGAACGCCCACGACAGCCGGTCGGGGTCGGCGAGGTCACCGACGAGGGACGTGGCGCCGGGGTAACGGTCGACGAGCTCGCGGGCACGGCCGGCGTCCCGGGCGAGGAGGACGAGGTCGTCGCCGCGGGCGTGCAGACGGGCCGCGACGGCGGCGCCGATGCCGGAGCCGGCACCGGTGATCAAGTGAGTAGCCATACCGCCCATGCTCGCAGGTCCCGCGTGCCGGGGAGAGCGAAGCCCCGGCGCCGCGGCCCGCCCCGGGACTGCCGGTCCCGGCGGTCCGGCCCGGCACGGACGGGGCGTCCGCACGGCGGCCGCTCAGCCGGCTGCGGCAGCCCGCCGGGACGGTTCGACGACCGCCCGCGCCAGGGCCGCCCGCCGCGCGGTGACGGCGGGCGGGAAGGCGGTGCCGATGACCGTCCGCGGGTGCGCGGCGGCGAGCTGCGCCCGCCGGTCGCCACGCGGTTCGCGAAGGTGGCCGGGTTGCCCGTCAGAGGCCGGCTTCGGCGCGCAGGGCGGCGGCCGTCTTCTTCGCGTCGTAGCCGGCCGGGACGCCCTCGACCAGGATGGCCTCACCGGCGATGTGGTCCGTGCGCAGCGGGAGGATGGCCTGGTAGGCGTCGGAGGCGTACCAGGCGCGCGCCCGCTCGATGTCGGGGAAGCCGATGACGACGACCGTGCCGGGGAAGGGGCCCTCCAGGACCTCGACCTGCTTGCCGTGGACGAGGAAGCGGCCGCCGAAGGGATCCATCGTCGACTGGATGGTCTCGATGTACGTGAGGATGTCCTCGTTCATCGTCTCGGGGCGGATGTGGGCGATGGCGTACGCGGTCATGGTCGGCTCCCCTGTCGGCCGGCCCGTCGGTCCGGGCCCGTTGATCCGATCCTGTCAGCGCGCGGCCCCGGCGGCGATTACCTCCCAGGTCATGCCGATGCGGGCTGGAAGGTGCGCCGGTAGGCGATCGGTGAGACGCCGAGGGTGGAACGCATGTGCTGGCGCAGGGAGTTGGCCGAGCCGAAGCCGGCGCGGTGGGCCACCAGGTCGACCGGAAGGTCGCTGGACTCCAGCAAGTGGCGGGCCAGTTCGAGGCGTTGCGCGGTCAGCCACTGCACCGGGGTCATGCCGACCTCGTCGCGGAACCGGCGGGTGAAGGTGCGCAGGCTCATCCGGGCGTGCGCGGCCAGCTCGCCCAGGGTGACCGGTTCGGCGAGGCGTTCCAGGGCCCACGCGCGGGTGGCGGTGGTGGTGGCGACGGTCGGCTCGGGGACGGGGCGGTCGATGTACTGGACCTGGCCGCCGTCGCGCCAGGGCGGGACCACGCACAGCCGTGCGGCCCGGTTGGCCACGCCCGTGCCGTGGTCCTGGCGGATCAGGTAGAGGCAGAGGTCGATGCCGGCGGCCACGCCGGCCGAGGTGAGGATGTCGCCGTCGTCGACGAAGAGGACCTCTTCGTCGAGCCGGACGCGCGGGAAGCCGCGCTGGAACTCGGGCGCGTGCAGCCAGTGCGTGGTGGCGGGCCGGCCGTCGAGCAGTCCGGCGGCGGCCAGGACGTACGAGCCGGTGCAGAGGGAGACCAGCCGGGTGCCGGGCCGGATCGCCGCGAGGGCGTCGGTCAGCGGCTGCGGCAGGGGCGCGCCGTGCGCGAGCTCGTCCATGGCGTGGGTGGGCGTGACGATCACGGTGTCGGCGGCGGCGAGGGCCTCGGGGCCCGCCGAGACGCCGACGGTGAAGCCCGCGTCGCTGGTCACGGGCAGGCCGTCGGCGGTGCAGACGGTCACCTCGTAGAGCGGTGCCCCGGCTTCGTCCTGGGCGTTGCCGAAGACGCGGGAGGGGATGCCGAGCTCGAACGGAGGGACCCCTTCGAGGGCGAGTACGGCGATTCGGTGCATGGCCAGATCCTGTCACATGGTGGCCGTACGGCCAACACTGCGAGGGGCGGCGAGCGGGGAAAGTGAGGTCATCGGCCGGGACACCGGCCGGCAGGAACCCAGCAAGGAGACATGTCATGCGCGCCGTCGTCATCAGCAAGTGGGGCGGACCCGAGGTCCTCGTCGAGACCGAGGCCGAGCGTCCGGAGCCCGGTATGGGCGAGGTCCTGGTGCGGGTCCACGCCGCCGGGGTCAACCCCGTGGACTGGAAGACGCGCGAGAGCGGCGCGCTGATCCCCTGGGGCCCGGTGCCGGCGGTCGGCTGGGACGTGTCCGGCACCGTCGAGGCCGTGGGACCGGGCGTGACCCTGTACCGGGTGGGCGACGAGGTGTACGGGATGCCCCGCTTCCCGCAGCAGGCCGGCGCGTACGCCGAGTACGTGACGGGCCCCGCCCGGCATTTCGCCCCCAAGCCGGCCACGCTGGACCACGTGCAGGCCGCGGCGCTGCCGCTGGCCGCGCTGACCGCCTGGCAGGCCCTGGTGGACACGGCCGGGGTGAGCGCCGGGCAGCGGGTGCTGGTGCACGCGGCGGCCGGCGGGGTGGGCCACCTGGCGGTGCAGATCGCCAAGGCCCGCGGCGCGTACGTGATCGGCACCGCGAGCGAGGGCAAGCACGCGCTGCTGCGCGAGCTCGGCGCCGACGAGGTGATCGACTACCGCACCACGGACTTCGAGGACGCCGTCGCCGACGTGGACGTCGTGATCGACGCCATCGGCGGGGACTACACGCGGCGCTCCCTGAAGGTCCTCAAGGCCGGCGGCCACCTGGTGACCCTGCCCGGCCCGGACTCCCTGCCCGCCGACCCGCAGGGGGTGCACGCCTCCTGGGTCCTGGTGGAGCCGGACCTCGGCGGCCTGCGGGAGATCGCGGCGCTCGTCGAGCAGGGCCTGCTGAAGCCGCTGGTCGACACGGTGCTGCCGCTGGAGCAGGCCGCGAAGGCCCACGAGATCGGTGAGCAGGGCCGCACCACCGGCAAGATCGTCCTGACCGTCGCCTGAGGCGTACCCCGACCGCGATCCGACCGCGACCCGAGCGCGCGATCAAGTTCGCCGCAGTCCGCCCGCTGCCCCGGCGTGACCGGGGACGGCGGGCGGCCGGGTCCGTCGGGCCACCCCGCCCCAGGGTCACGTGGCGACCCGGTGCAGACTCGGGCCATGGAGCATGCGCAGCGACACATGTACGAGGTGGTCGACGCGCTCGTCCGGGCCGGCAGCAGCTTCCGCCCGCGTTCGTCCAGCCTCGGCGACGATGCGTTCTGGCCGACCAAGAGCGACCAGCGGTGCTCCATGGAGACGCCGATCGACTTCGTGGTGGCCAGGTCCGTACCGGGTCAGCCTGCGGACCTCACCTTCGACGAGGACAACGACATGATCTCCTGCGGGCTCTGCTGGGCGACGATCACCGGGCCGGACCACCGCCCGGAGAAGTTGTGGAGATCATCGAGCAGATGACCCTCCGCCCGGCACGTCCTGGCCTGCGGGCCCCGCCGGCCGGCCGCGCAGGTGGCGCTGGAGGCGGGCGTGGCGGAACTGGTAGACGGCGCCGACCTGGCGCAGGACACCGCGCCGGTAGGCGTCCTCCAGGAAGGCGACCGTCGCCCAGGGGAGGCGGCCGGTCAGCGGCAGCCAGATCCGGGCCAGGAGCAGCCACTGGCCCCAGGCGGTGAACGCCAGCGCGTAGGAGAGCGCGCCGGCCACCCCGCCCACGGCGCCGAGCGCGAGCCCGTCGGCCATCGGCCAGGTCAGGGGGCCGACGACGCCCTGGAGCAGCTCGGTCATGAGCCGGCCGCCGAAGGCGATCACCAGGGTGAGCATCGGCGCGAGGAAGAGTGCCTGGCGCACCACGATGCTGCGGTTGAAGGCCAGCAGATCCGTCGGGGTGGCGGCCCGGCCGAGGTCGATGGGGGTCTCCAGGGTGGCCACGAGCCCGAGTACGAGGCCTCCCGCCAGGGCGAACGTGAGCCCGTACATGAGGCAGTTCACGGCCGTCGCCTGGATCACCGCCGCGTTGACCGGCACCCCGCCGTACGTCAGCTGCGCGCCCACGGTGAAGGCGATCCCGCACCCGAGGCCCATCACGAAGCCGCCCAGCAGTCCGGCCGGGACCAGGGTGGCGAACCTGCGGGAGGACGGTCCGGCACCCCGCCGGCGGCGGCCGGGCAGCCGCATCCGCACCCGGGACGGCTCGAACGCCCGGATCCCGAGCACGGTCAGGAGCCCGTGGACCAGCCCGAAGGCGAGGCCGACGGCGGGGCCGAACAGCACCGCGTCCAGCAGGCCCGCACCCAGGGCGAACGCGGCGCCTCGGCCCGCTGCCAGGTTCTTCGCCGGGAAGACCAGCCAGTCGGCGACGGCGGTGACGAGGGAGCAGGCGAGGACGACGGCCAGGATCCGCGAGGACGGCCGCAGCCAGTCGCGCAGCTGCCACCACGCCAGGTCCTGGCCCCCGGAGCGCCCGGGCCGGTCCAGGTGGTCGGCGAGGTGGCCCAGGTAGTGCCCGGCGCTGTACGGGTCCCAGGTACGGGGCCTGCGCCCGCGGCGGGCGCCCGGGACGGCCGCGGGCAGGGGCTGGTAGACGCTCGGCACGAACCCGGCCAGCAGATGCTCCTCGATGGCCTCCGGGGTCGGGAAGCGGGCCTCGTCCAGCAGCCCGGCCGGGTCCTGGGCCGGGGTGTCGCTGTAGGCGGTCCGGGCGAGCAGGACCATCAGCGGGGTGCTCAGTACGGCCCTGAGGCGGGCGCCCGGCCCGTCGTCCGGGTCCGTGCGCAGCCGCTCCAGGACGGGGTCCCAGCCGGTGGCGGCCCGGCCCTCCCCACCGGCCCGGCCGTCCGGTCCCTCCCGGCCGGCCGGCGCGCCCGGGCGCGCGGTGCGGGGCAGGTAGTGGACCAGGTCCTCGGCGTCCAGGTCCAGCAGCTCGATGCCCGCGGTCCGGCGGAGCACCTCGACCCCGACGGCCTCGGCGAACTGCTCGGTGCGGCTGGTCAGGAGCAGCGGCAGTGAGCTCGCGTTCAGTTCGCGCAGGGCGACGCCGAGCAGCCCGGTGGCCATCTCGTCGAACCCGTCCAGGACCGGCAGGATCCATCCGGCGTCCACGAGGGCGGCGGCGAGGGTCGAACCGCCGGGGGCGCGGGCGTCGAGGTTCGGGTGGTCGCGCAGCAGGCGGGCGATCAGCCAGTCGCGCAGGGTGGTGCCGGCCGGGTCCCACGATCCCATGCTGAAGACCACGGGCACGGGCTCGGCGTCGGAGCGCGCGCCCAGGTGGTCGAGGACGAACCGCAGGACGAGGACGGTCTTGCCCGAGCCGGCCCGGCCGAGCACCACCAGCCGCCCGGACCGGACGCGCCGGTAGACGTCAGCGATGTCCGTGAGGCCGCCGTCCAGGGTCAGCGGGCCGCGGGCGGCTGCGGGCTCGGTGCCGCGGATGTTGTCCCAGTGGTCCAGCAGATCGGCGGGGGCCGACCGCCACCGGACGGGCAGCGGGAAGGGGTCGTGGATGCGGCGCTGCTCCTCCTCGCGGATGCAGCGGCCGTAGACGTCGTGGGCGAGCGCCCCGGCGGCCTCGGCAAGGGCACTCCGGGACGTCGGCAGGGTGCGGTGCGGCACCGGCCGGGCCGGACGGTCCGGTTCGGGCGTCCGCTCCGGCACCGGCCGGGGCGCCCGCACCGGCTCCGGCACCGGTACGGGAGCGCGTGCGGCGCTCAGGTCCTCCCCGGCGGCGGCTCCGTTGGCGCGGTGGGCGGCCAGCAGGTCCGTCCAGAGCTCGTCCCGGTCGCGCTTCAGCTCGTCGGCCAGCGCGTGCGCGACCTGCTTCACCGTTCCCATCCGCGCGTCGGTGGGTTTGCCGGTCTCCAGCCGGTGGATGGTGCGGACCCCGAGCCGGGACCGCTCGGCCAACTGCTCCTGCGTCATCCCCGCCTCGTGCCGCAACCCGCGGAGCAACGCACCGAACCGGCTGCCCACTTGAATGCCCTTCCCCCGACGACGACCCTGCCACTTGAGTCCGATGTCCTCCCGGATCCCGGTCAAACCACGGGGCATCACCGACCGGCCACATATGGCCGGTTGCGGGCATGGTCCCCCGACCAGCACGAACACCACGATGAGTGCCGGTCGCCGCACCCGACGCGGTGCCCGCCTTGACCCAAGGGGAGTTGACTCGTATGTCCACCAGGAAGCCGCACGGGCTCGCCCGTCGCCTCAAGTCCGTCGTCGCGTCGACGGTCCTCCTGCTCGCCGGCGCCGTGGCCGCGCCGACCACCGCGCACGCCGCCCCGGCGAACCACTACTACATCGAGATCGGTGGCACCGGCGCGGCCGCGGAAGCACCCGGATGCACCACGAGCTTCGACGCCGCGAACCGGCATCTGAACGGGGGCATCGCGATCCCGGTCTGCTACGTGGCCAGCGGCGGCCCCTTCGTCGGCAGCCACAACGAACAGCCGGCCCCCTTCGCACCGAGCTTCGGCGACAGCGTGAACCAGGGCTACTGGAACGCGAAGGCCGCCCTCGAGCAGGCCTACCGGACCGACCCGGCCGCGACCTTCACGATCGCCGGCTACTCCCAGGGCGCCTGGGTCGCCGACCTGTTGCTCCAGACGATCGCCGCGAACGGCACCGAGGTGCCGCGCGACCGCGTCGACGGCATGCTCTACTCCGACCCGATGCAGCCCGGAACCGGTTTCTGGCGCCTGGTCCCCCAGGGGGTCCTCATCCCGTTCGTGGCGTACTCCCCCGGCACCGGACCGGAGGACTTCCCCGGAGTCCCGGTCCGCCGCCACTGCATCAAGACCGACGGGGTCTGTGACGCGACGTCCCTGGACTCCTTCCCCGGCTTCCTGCAGCAGCACCCGCGCTACTTCCGGGAGGGCGAGATCATCGCGACCACCCTCGCCCAGCACGGCGGCAACGGGACCGTCTGGTACCCGGCGGCCTGACCGGGACAGCACGGCGCCGCGGCCCGCCCGGGGGGACGGGCCGCGGCGTCATGCCGTGAAGGGCGCCGTTCAGACGGTGGCGGCGGCCCGCGTCGTGGTCGCGATGGTGGCCGAGCCGACCACGCGGGTGCCGTCGTAGAGCACGATCGCCTGGCCGGGGGCCACGCCCCGGACCGGCTCGGTGAAGGAGACGCGCAGCTCGCCGTCCACGACCTCGGCGAAGACCTCGGTCTCGCCGCCGTGGGCGCGCAGCTGGGCGGTGTAGGTGCCCGGGGCGGCGGCCACGGCTCCGCACCAGCGGGGACGGATCGCGGTGAGGGCGGTGACGTCGAGGGCCTCGACGGGGCCGACGGTGACGGTGTTGTTCACCGGCGAGATGTCCAGGACGTAGCGCGGCTTGCCGTCGGGGGCGGGGTGCCCGATGCGCAGGCCCTTGCGCTGGCCGATGGTGAAGCCGAAGGCGCCCTCGTGGGTGCCGACCTTCTCGCCGGTCGCCTCGTCGACGATGTCGCCCTCGGCCTTGCCGAGGCGGTTCGCGAGGAAGCCCTGGGTGTCGCCGTCGGCGATGAAGCAGATGTCGTGGCTGTCGGGCTTCTTCGCGACGGCCAGCCCCCGCTCCTCGGCCTCGGCGCGGATCTCTTCCTTGGTGGTGAGGGTGTCGCCGAGCGGGAAGAGGGCGTGGGCGAGCTGCTTCTCGTCGAGGACGCCGAGGACATAGGACTGGTCCTTGGCCATGTCGGAGGCGCGGTGCAGCTCGCGGGAGCCGTCCTCGTTCAGCACGACGGTCGCGTAGTGGCCGGTGCAGACGGCGTCGAAGCCGAGCGCGAGGGCCTTGTCGAGCAGCGCCGCGAACTTGATCTTCTCGTTGCAGCGCAGGCAGGGGTTCGGGGTGCGCCCGGCCTCGTACTCGGAGATGAAGTCCTCGACGACGTCCTCGCGGAAGCGCTCGGCGAGGTCCCAGACGTAGAACGGGATGCCGATGACGTCGGCGGCCCGGCGGGCGTCTCGGGAGTCCTCGATGGTGCAGCAGCCGCGGGCGCCGGTCCGGAAGGACTGCGGGTTCGCGGAGAGCGCCAGGTGGACGCCGGTCACGTCGTGCCCGGCTTCGACCGCGCGGGCGGCGGCGACGGCGGAGTCCACGCCCCCGGACATGGCGGCCAGGACGCGAAGGGGACGGGCGGTGCGCGGCAGGTTCTCAGTCATAGCACCGTCCAGAGTACGGGGGAACCGAGCGGGGTCACAGCGCGTTATCGGGGTACGGGGGGTGGATCACATCGTCGAGCAGGGGAACAAGGGGAAGAAGTCGCCGGGGCGGACCCGCAGGGCCGTGCTCTTCGGCGGACTCGGGGTCTTCGCGGTGGCGGCGGTGGCCGGCCGGGAGGAGATCGGCCGTGCCTGGTGGCTGATACCGGGTGTGGACAAGCCGCGCAAGGAGGGCGAGCTCGACCACGCGGGCGCGAGCTGGACCTCGGCCTCGCCGGCGAACTGGCGAAAGGCGGACCGCCCGGCCGACTACCGGGTGGACCGGATCGTCGTGCATGTCACACAGGGCGGCTTCGAGTCCTCGGTGGACGCCTTCAAGAACCCGTGGCACAAGGCGTCGGCGCACTACATAGTGCGCGGGGACGGGCACGTGGAGCAGATGGTGCGCGAGCTGGACGTGGCCTTCCACTCGGGGAACCGCTCGATGAACGAGCGCAGTGTCGGCATCGAGCACGTGGGCTTCGTGGACCGTCCGCAGGACTTCACGGACACGATGTACGCGGCTTCGGCCCGGCTGGCGGCCGACGTCTGCCGCCGGTACGGCATACCGGCGGACCGCACGCACATAGTCGGCCACTCCGAGGTGCAGGGCGCCGACCACACCGATCCCGGCCGCCACTGGGACTGGAACCGCTACATCGGCCTGATCCGCGCCGCCCTGGAGGCTTAGGCCGTCTCTTTCGGATCTTGCCGGGCCCGGCAAGATCCGAAAGAGACGGCCTAGCTGAGGCCCGCCGTGCGGGCGCGCTCCACCGCCGGGCCGATGGCCGCGGCCAGGGCCGCGACGTCCTCCTCGGTGGAGGTGTGGCCGAGGGAGAAGCGCAGGGTGCCGCGGGCCAGCTGCGGGTCGGTGCCCGCGGCCAGCAGGACGTGGCTGGGCTGAGCCACGCCCGCCGTGCAGGCGGAGCCGGTGGAGCACTCGATGCCCTGGGCGTCGAGCAGGAGCAGGAGCGAGTCGCCCTCGCAGCCGGGGAAGCTGAAGTGGGCGTTGGCGGGAAGCCGCTCGTCGGGGTCTCCCCCGAGGACGGCGTCGGGCACGGCCGCGCGGACGGCGGCGATCAGCTCGTCGCGCAGGGCGCCGATCTCGGCGGCGAACCGCTCGCGCCGTTCGACGGCGAGGACGGCGGCCACGGCGAAGGCGGCGACGGCCGGCACGTCGAGGGTGCCGGAGCGGACGTGCCGCTCCTGGCCGCCGCCGTGCAGGACGGGTACGGGGCTCTGGTCGCGGCCGAGCAGCAGTGCGCCGATGCCGTAGGGGCCGCCGATCTTGTGGCCGCTGACGGTCATGGCGGCGAGGCCGCTGTCGCCGAAGTGGACGTCGAGCTGGCCGAAGGCCTGGACGGCGTCGGAGTGCAGCGGGATCCCGTACTCACGGGCGATGGCGGCCAGTTCGCGGACCGGCATGACGGTCCCGATCTCGTTGTTGGCCCACATGACGGTGGCGAGGGCCACGTCGTCGGGGTTGCGCTCGACGGCTTCGCGGAAGGCGTCGGCGTGGACGCGCCCGTAGCGGTCCACGGGCAGGTACTCGACCTGCGCGCCCTCGTGCTCGGCGAGCCAGTGGACGGCGTCGAGCACGGCATGGTGCTCGACGGGGCTGGCGATGACGCGGGTCCGGGCGGGGGCGGTGTCGCGCCGGGCCCAGTAGAGGCCCTTGACGGCGAGGTTGTCGGCCTCCGTGCCGCCGGCGGTGAAGACCACCTCGCTGGGGCGGGCGCCGATCGCCTCGGCGAAGGCCTCGCGGGCCTCCTCCACGGTACGGCGGGCGCGGCGGCCGGCGGCGTGCAGGGAGGAGGCGTTCCCCGTGGCGGCGAACTGCGCGGTCATCGCCGCGGCGGCCTCCGGCAGCATCGGGGTGGTGGCGGCGTGGTCGAGGTAGGCCATGATCCCCCGATTCTACGAGCCCGCCGGTGGCCGCTCGCGCCGCGGGACCCCACGATGGCCGGCAAGGCACCCCGGGCGCCGCCGGATCCGCCCGGCCGGGCCGGAGACCGGCGTCAGGCCCGCGCCGGAGACCGGCGTCAGGCCCGGGCCGGACCGGCGTCGGGCCCGGGCGGGACCGGCGTCAGGCCGGGCGCAGGGCGCGGGCCAGTTGGCGGGACTGCGCGACCAGGTGGTCCGAGGAGTCCCAGACCTCGGCGTCCTCCTCCAGGAAGCCGCCGGCCAGGTTGCGGGTGGTGATGGAGACCCGGAGCGGGCCGGGGGCCGGACGGCGGCGGACGTGGGTGGTGAGTTCGACCGTCGGGGTCCAGGCCACCAGGCCCATGTCGAAGGCGGTCGGCGGGAGCGCGTCGACGGCCAGGAGCATGGAGAGCGGGTCGGCGTCGCGGCCGTCGGCCAGCTCGAACCAGGCCCGCATCTCGCCCTTGCCGGAGGGCGCGCCGACGGCCCATCCGGCGGTCGCCGGGTCCAGTCGGAGCCGGAGCCGGTCCACGATGGCGGAGCTGCCGGGGATCGGGGCCGGGCCGGCCTCGGGGCCGATGCAGTCCTCGTAGGCGGGGATGGCGGGCGGCACGGCGACGGTGCGTACGTCGTCCGGCAGGGCCGCGAGGTCGCCGTAGGAGGCGAGGACGCGGATGCGCTCGACCTCGGCGCCGCTCTCGTCGTACTGGAACAGCGAGGCCTGTCCGGTGGAGAGGGTGCGGCCGACGCGGACGACCTGGGTGCGGATCACGGCGGGGCCGGGCACGGAGGAGGTCAGGTAGTGCGCGGAGACGGTGAACGGGTCCGGGTGCGGGAGGGCCGCCGACAGGGCCCGGCCGACCAGGGCCAGCAGGTAGCCGCCGTTCACGGCGGCGATGATCGTCCAGCCGGCGGAGAGTTCCGCGTCGTACACCCCGGGCTCGCCCGCGCGTGCGGTGATGGCGGTGTCGCGGTCGAACTCACTGTCGCCGATGGATGCCTTGGCAGCTGCGTGTGACATGTAAACGACGGTACACCGGCTTGCTACTAAGCGGTAGCTTTCTTTTGTTACGGCTCTTCGGCCACCGACGACCGCCTGTTCCAGGCCAGCGGCGCCCGCCAGTGGTAGCGCATGGCGAGGAGGCGCAGGACGAAGGTGGTGACGATCGCGAGGCCGGTGGTGATGCCGTTGAGGGCGTGCAGGCTGATGAAGACGGCCACCATCGAGGCGCCGACCAGCGCGGGGACGGCGTACATCTCGCGGTCGCGCAGCAGCGAGGGCACCTCGTTGACCAGCACGTCGCGCACGACGCCGCCGCCGACGGCCGTGGTCACGCCGAGCGCCGCGGAGGCGGTGAGGCCGAGTCCGAACTCGTAGGCCTTGGTCGTACCCGTGACGCAGAACAGCCCGAGGCCGGCCGCGTCGAAGACGTTGATGGCGCGGTTGATCCGCTGGACCTCGGGGTGCAGGAAGTAGACGATCGCGGCGGCGATCAGCGGGGTCACGAAGAAGCTGAGCTCACCGAAGGCGGCGGGCGGCACGGCGCCGATGACGAGGTCCCGGAAGAGACCGCCGCCCAGGGCCGTGACCAGCGCGAGGACGACGATGCCGAAGACGTCGAAGTTCTTGCGTACGGCGAGCAGGGCGCCTGCGGTGGCGAAGACGAAGATGCCGGCGAGGTCCAGGGCATGCTGGATCCCGGGCGGGAAGAGATCGTGGAGCACCGGGCCATTGTCACCTGCGGCGGGCTCGGCAGAACGCGGGGCTCCGCCGACGCCGGCGTGCCGTGCGGCGCCGTTGCGGGGGCGCTGCCCCCGAACCCCCGCGCCTCGAACGCCGGCGGGGCTGGAGCAGCGCGGCCCCGCCGGCGTTCTCGTCAGTCCGTGGCCTTGGCCACCGCGTCCGCCGCGCCCGGCAGGGGCTGGTCGCCCGGTGCCTGGTCGGGGGCGTTCTCCGGGTGGTGGCAGGCCACCTGGTGGCCCGGCTTCAGCGCCAGCAGCGGCGGCTCCTGCGTCGCGCAGATCTGCGTGGCCTTCCAGCACCGGGTGTGGAAGCGGCAGCCGCTCGGCGGCGAGATCGGCGACGGGACGTCGCCCTTGAGCAGGATGCGGCCGCTCTTGGCGCCGCGCCGCCTCGGATCGGGCACGGGCACGGCCGACATCAGGGCATTGGTGTAGGGGTGCATGGGCGCCCCGTACAGCCCCTTGTTGTCGGCCAGCTCGACCATCTTGCCGAGGTACATCACGGCGATGCGGTCCGAGACGTGCCGGATGACCGACAGGTCGTGCGCGATGATCACGTAGGTGAGGCCGAGCTCGTCCTGAAGGTCGTCCAGCAGGTTGACCACCTGGGCCTGGATCGACACGTCCAGCGCCGAGACGGGCTCGTCCGCGACCACCAGCTTCGGCTTCAGGGCGAGAGCCCGCGCGATGCCGATGCGCTGGCGCTGGCCGCCGGAGAACTCGTGCGGGTAACGGTTGTAGTGCTCGGGGTTGAGGCCCACGAGCGAGAGCAGCCGCTGGACCTCCGCTTTGAGCCCGCCCTCCGGGGTGACCTTCTGGAGCTTGAACGGCGCGCTGACGATGGTGCCCACCGTGTGGCGGGGGTTCAGCGAGCCGTACGGGTCCTGGAAGATCATCTGCACGTCCCGGCGCAGCGGGCGCATGCCCGACACCCCGAGGTGCGTGATGTCCTTGCCCTCGAACTCGATGGAGCCGCCGGTCGGCTCCAGCAGCCGCGTGATCAGCCGGCCCATGGTCGACTTCCCGCAGCCGGACTCGCCGACGATGCCGAGGGTCTCCCCGCGCCGGACGTCGAAGTCGAGGCCGTCGACGGCCTTGACCGCGCCCACCTGGCGCCGGATCAGCCCCTTGGTGATCGGGAAGTGCTTCGTCAGGCCGGTGACCTTGAGCAGGACCTCGGGGGAGTCCTTGGCCTGCGCGGGAATGACCACCGATTCCGGCTTCTTCGTGTCAGGCGTCTCGGTCACAGCTTCGGCGCAATCTCTTCGGTCCAGATCCGGGTCCGCTCGTCCTGCGACATGTGGCAGGCGGACCAGTGGCGGCTGTCGTCCTCGGTGAGCTCGGGCCGGACCGTACGCGTCACGTTGCCCTTGGGCACGTCGGCGTACGGGCAGCGCGGGTTGAAGGCGCAGCCGTCGGGGATGTTGATGAGGCTGGGCGGGGAGCCCTTGACCGGGATGAGGCGCTCGCTCTGCTCGCGGTCGATGCGCGGCATCGAGCCCAGCAGGCCCCAGGTGTAGGGGTGGCGGGGCTCGTAGAAGACCTTCTCGGCGGTGCCCCGCTCGACGCACCGGCCGCCGTACATCACGAGGATCTCGTCGGCCATCTCCGCGACCACGCCGAGGTCGTGCGTGATCATGATGACGGCGGAGCCGAACTCCTTCTGCAGATCGCGGATCAGGTCCAGGATCTGCGCCTGCACGGTGACGTCCAGGGCCGTGGTCGGCTCGTCCGCGATCAGCAGGTCGGGGTTGTTGACCAGCGACATCGCGATCATCGCGCGCTGGCGCATGCCGCCGGAGAACTGGTGCGGATAGTCGTTCACGCGCTTGCCCGGCTCGGGGATGCCCACCCGGTCGAGCATCTCGACGGCCCGCTTGCGCGCCGTCTTCTTGTCCACGTCGTTGTGGACGCGGTACGCCTCCACGATCTGGGCGCCGATCGTGTAGTACGGGTGCAGCGCGCTCAGCGGATCCTGGAAGATCATCGCCATGTCGCGGCCCCGCAGCCGGCGCACTTCCTCGGGATCGGCGGACAGCAGTTCCTTGCCGCCGAGCCAGATCTCGCCCGACATCTCCACGTTGGAGCGGTCGGCGTTGCCCGCCCGGTGCAGGCCCATGACGGCCAGCGAGGTGACCGACTTGCCGGAGCCGGACTCGCCCACGATGCCGAGGGTCTGGCCCTTCTCCAGCTGGAAGGAGAGCCCGTCGACGGACTTGACGACGCCGTCGTCGGTGGGGAAGTGGACCTTGAGGTCGCGTACGTCGAGGAAGGCCTCGGAGGGAGGGCCGTCGCCCGGTCCCGCCACGAGCGCCGTGGCGGTGGCGGTGTGCCCGGCACCGTCGGCGGCGGCGGACGCGCCGGCCTCGTTCCCCTTCGGAGTCGGATCGGTCACGACAGCCTCACCCTCGGGTCGATGATGGCGTAGACGAGGTCCACCACCAGGTTGCACAGCACGATGAAGGCTCCGGCGAAGAGGGTCACCCCGAGGATCTTCGGCAGGTCGTTCACCGCGATGGCGTGATACGCGTACTCACCGATGCCGTGGTACGAGAAGACCGTCTCGGTGACGATGGCGCCGCCGAGGAGCAGCCCGAAGTCCATGCCGAAGATGGTCACGATCGGGGTCAGCGCGGAGCGCAGCCCGTGGCGGGTGATGACCACCCGTTCGCGCAGGCCCTTGGCGCGCGCGGTGCGGATGTAGTCCTCACTCATGGTTTCCAGCATTCCGGCCCGGGTGAGCCGGGCGTAGAGCGCGGAGTAGAGGAAGGCCAGTGTGCTCCAGGGCAGGACCAGCCCCTGGAACCAGGCGGCCGGATCCTCGGAGAAGTCCACGTACACATTGGTGAACACGGGCCAGTTGAAGACGAAGACGGCCAGCGAGAGCGTGCCGGTGAAGAACATCGGCAGCGAGACGCCGGCGAGGGCCACGCCCATCGCGAGCCGGTCGAAGAGCGAGCCCGGCCGCAGGGCCGAGACCACGCCCGTGGTCACACCGGTGATCAGCCAGATGACGGCCGCTCCCAGGGTGAGGGAGGCGGTGATGGGGAGCCGGTTGACGATGTCGGGCCAGACCTCGACGTGGTCCTTGAAGGAGTAGCCGAGGCAGGGGGCGCTGCACTGCGAGGGGTCGGGGCCGTAGTTGAACTCGCGGCCCGCGAAGATGCCCCGCAGGAAGTCCCAGTACTGCGCGTACAGGGGCTGGTCGAAACCGAGGTTCTTCTTGACCGCGGCGATGGACTCGGGCGAGGGGTTCTTGCCCACGTACTGGGTGGCCAGCGAGTCGGCCGTGCCGCCGGCCAGCCGGGGCAGCAGGAAGAAGATCGCGAAGGTGATCGCGCTGACAACTAGCAGCAGGAACACCGCGGCGAACAGCCGCCGGACGATGTACACAAACACGGGGGTCGGCTTCGGCGTCCGCCGGTCCGCCCCGCACCCCGGTCGGGGGCGCGGGACGGACCGGCGCGCGCACTGCTGCCTTCACCTGCCTTCCACGGTTCTGGCAGATCTGGCTGAGAGGGTCGAACTGCCTGAGGACTTGACGTCCGGGGTTACTTCAGGCCGATGTTGAGGTAGTCGTACTGACCGCTCCACGCCGGGTTGGAGACCACGTTGGTGAGCTTGGGCGAGCGGTAGTGCAGGACCTTGAAGTAGGTCAGGGGCACGATGACCGCCTGGTCCATGACCTTCTTGTCGATCTCGCCGTAGACCTTCTCGCGGGCGGCGGAGTCGGTGTTGGCGATGTTGTCGTTCAGCATCTTGTTGATCTCGGGGTCGTTCAGCTGCGACAGGTTGGTGTTGCCCGTCTTGCTGATCGCGTCACCGTGGACGACCTGCTGGAGGAAGCCGAAGCCGCTCGGCCAGTCGGCGCCCCACTGCATCATCATGAGGCCGATCTTGTTGTCCTCGGTGAACTTCGGGACGCCCGCGTAGTCGCTGAAGTACTTGCCGGCCGGGAACTGCTGGATCTTGACCGTGATCCCGATCTTCTTCAGGGACGCCTGGATGGCCGTGGCCATGTCGACCTCGCCGGCGCGGTCGTTGCGCGCGGTGATGGTGGTCTCGAAGCCGTTCGGCTGACCGCAGGCGGTCAGCGCGGCCTTGGCCTTGGCCTCGTCACCCTTGTCGTCCGGGGTCTTGTAGGTGTTGAAGTCCACGTGACCGGGGATGTCGGTCGGCAGGACGGTGCTGGCGATGGCGCCGCGGATGGGGCCGCCGAAGGCGGTCTGCACCGACACCTTGTCGATCGCGTACTGGACCGCCTTGCGGCACTCGACGTTGTCGAAGGGCGCCACCTTGGTGTTCATCGCCATGTAGACCAGGCGACCACCCTCGGCGTTGTCGGTGTTGGGGTCCTTCGAGGTCAGCAGCTCGGTCTGGGTCTGCTGGGCCACACCGTTACCGACGATGTCGATGTGGGTGTTGCCGGCCTTCAGGTTGGAGTCGATCGTCTCCTGGTTGACCTTCAGCTTGACGACGATCTTCTCCGGGAGCTGCTTGCGCAGCGGGTCCGTGGAGGCGTCCCAGTTGGGGTTGCGGACCAGGACGGCCTGCTTGTCGTGCTCGTAGCTCTCGAACATGTACGAGCCCGAGGAGACGATGTTCTTCACATAGTCCGCGCCGTTGTCCTTGGCCTTCGGCACGGGGGCCGACTGCGGGTTCGCCAGCAGGTAGTCGAACTCGGCGAAGGGCTGCTTCAGCTTGAAGATGATCGTCTGGTCGTCGGGGGTCTCGATGGACTGCAGTCCGGTGTCGGACTTGTCCTTGTACGGGCCCTCGTACGGGGTCTCGTTGTTCTTGAGGTACTGCGCGAGGTAGTTCGGGCCGTTGGAGTGCACGTCACGCGCGAAGTTGCTGCGCTCGACCGCGTACTTGACGTCCTTGGAGGTGACCGCCGAGCCGTCGCTGTACTTGACGCCCTTGCGCAGCTTGTACGTCCAGGTCGCGCCGCCGTCGCTCGGCACGCCGAGGCTCTCGGCGAGGTCCGGGACCACCTTGTTGCCCTCGGCGCCCGGGGCGGGCGCGAAGGTCGTCAGCGGACGGGCGTACAGGCGGCTGAAGTTGAAGACGAAGCCGTAGTACGTGTTGCCGGGGTCGAAGGAGTCGGGGGTGTCGGACGCCTCGTAGACGACCGTCCCGCCCTTCTTGTCCGAGGCGTTGACCACGGCCTTGACGGCGGCGTTGGCGCCCGCCGACTTGTCGTCGCCGCCGGTCTTGTCACCACCATTGCAGGCGGAGGCGGTGAGGGCGACGGTGATGGCGGCGGCAAGCACCGCGGCTGTTCTCGACCTGCTTCTCATGGCGGAGTGATGCCCCCTGATTCGGAGTGATGGTGGGTACTGGCGGAGCCTCGGCCGGGTGCCCGAGGAACGGGAGGGTCAGCGCGAGCTCTTGGGGTCCAGGGCGTCGCGCAAGCCGTCGCCGAGGAGGTTGAAGGCGAGCACGGTGACGAAGATCGCCATGCCCGGGACGACCATGAACATCGGGTCGACCTTGTAGTAGGCCACCGCGGAGCTGAGCATTCCGCCCCATGAGGCCTGCGGCGGCTGGATACCCACGCCGAGGAAGCTCAGGGAGGCCTCGAAGAGGATGTTGGTCGGGATGAGCAGCGTGGAGTAGACGAGGATCGGCGCCATCAGGTTCGGGAGCAGCTCGCGGAAGACGATGAAGGGGCCGCGGGCGCCGAGGCTGCGGGCCGCGTCGACGAACTCCCGCTCACGCAGCGAGAGGGTCTGGCCGCGCACGATGCGTCCGATGTAGGGCCAGCTGAAGAAGCCGATCACGAAGATCAGCACGCTGATGTGCAGCGGCAGTCCTTCGAGGCCGAAGGCCCCGCCCTGGAGGGCGGCCGAGATGGAGATCGCGAAGAGCAGCAGCGGGAAGGCGAGGAAGGTGTCCATCATGCGGCTGATCACCGTGTCGGCCCAGCCTCCGTAGTACCCGGCGACGACGCCCAGGACGGAGCCGATGAACACCGAGAGCACGGTCGATCCGAAGGCGACCAGCAGGGAGACCCAGGAGCCTTCCAGGATGCGGGTGGCGATGTCGCGGCCGAACTTCGGCTCCACGCCCAGCGGGTGCTCCCAGCTGATGCCGCCGAAGGAGCCCACGGGGGTGGCCAGGGAAGGATCGATGAGGTCCTGGTGCAGGGCGTCCGGGTCCAGCCCGAAGATCCACTGGATCGGCTGCGAGAGCATGGCCAGGACCACCAGCAGCAGCACGACGATGCCGCCGGCCATCGCCACCTTGTCGCGCTTGAGTCTGGTCCACGCGATACGGCCGAGCGACCGTCCCTCGATCGCCTTGCGCGGAACCTCGGAGGTGGCCACGGCCGCGGGCTCGGCCGCGCTGGTGTCCTGCAGTGGTGCCGTCATCGTGGTGGGACCCCTCTCGGCCGACATCGGTCGGCCCATGCCCGCCGCTGTGGCGGCTTGGTTCAATCGGCGTCGCTGGTGGTGCGATTGGCACGAAATGTGCCGGAAGTGCACGTGAAGAGCTGGTGTTCGCGAGATGGACCGGCCTTCGGTGGGGTGGAGTCTTCAACGCCCTCTCGAGCGCCCGCCAGACCCCCCGGGGATGTGATGCGCAACCGTGATCTACGCCTACACCTTCCGTTATCCGAACCCCGGGATCTGGTGAGCGGTGAAACACCGCCCGTTCTGCACGGAACGGACATCCGGCCCAACTGCCCTTTCGAGCATGGATCTTGGGCGGATTCACCGGATATGCCGAAGGCCGCACCGATGGGATCGGTGCGGCCTTCGAGAAGGATGTCTCGATATTCGGATACGGGTCAGTACGCCGGCGCCTGGCCTTCACGGTCGTAGAAGGGCCGGGTCTGCGCGCGCAGCCACATGGCGACGGGGTCGTGCTCGTCCCCGAGTGCGACCGTGCACACCGGGACGCCCTCGGGGACCACCCCGACCGACTGCCGCATCATCTCCCGTACGGATTCCAGCGCGGGCGCGGAGGCGTCGTACAGGTCGAGCCCGACCGCGAGGTACGGGGAGCCGAGCGCGGGCTGCACCCACGCGCGGCGCAGCGACCGCACGGCCGGGGTGCGGTGCGCGTGCTGGGTCAGCAGGCCGTAGAACTGCGGGAGCTCGATCGCGGGCTCCGAGAGGCGCAGCGGGCCGGCCGGCATCCGGTCCAGGCCGGTGGCGATCCGGCGCAGGTCCGCCCAGGGCACGCCGAGGCCACCGCCCTGGGCGTGCGGGTTGAGCCACAGGCCCCAGCGGTCCGGGTACAGCGCGCGGGCGATGTCCCGCCCGGTGACGACCTCGTAGCCCCGGTTCCAGCCGCTGGCGGCCAGCTCCTGGGGGGAGGTGACGCAGGGCGCGTAGCCGAGGCTCTCGACCTCCATGCCGCCGTACTGGGCGTCCGGGGAGCCCGGCTGCCCCTGCCAGAGCAGCATCCACAGCCGGCCCTCGGAGAGAGCGTGCAGGAGTGACTCGTAACTCTCGTAGCGCCCGGGAGTCACCTGGCGCATCATGTGCTCGACCTGCCCGGCCGCGGCCGTGCCTGACGCACTCACCCGGAACCCCTCTTCGTCCGCCCGTCGCTCCACGCGTGTCCTCCGAACCGGCAGTCGCGCGTGCGGCCAGGAGATGTAACCAGCTTAAGCGGCCCTACGGCAGGTAGAAGGGGCGTACGCGCTCACGAATCCAGTCCGTGACCGGGTCCTGGACGGCGTCCAGCAGGATCAACTGCACCGGCCACGGCGGCGGGACACGGGTCAGGGCCCTTCCGAGGGCCTCCATCGGCGCGGCCTGCATCTCGGGTTCCCATCCCACCAGGCGGACACCGACGAACAGCTGGGGCGCCCCGCCCTCGACGCTGGCGAGGCAGCGGTGCGCGGCGGCGACCACCCCGGTGGCCCGGAACTCCTCGGTGGCGGCGGCGAGGAAATCCACCGGATCGTCCTGCCAGTCGGGCTCGAAGAGCCGGACCCGGCCGCCGGTGGCCGGGCCGTCGAGCGGGGTCCGGCCGCTGCGGCAGAGCTCCGCGACGGCGGGCGGCGGGAGCGGTACGCCGACGGCCCCCTCGGGGTTGAGGGCGATGCCGAGCTGCGGGGGCAGGCCGCGGGCGAACTCGACGGCCGGAGCCACCGCGAAGTCCATGCCGGGGCCGACGCAGGCGAAGAACTGGGCCTCGGAGCTGTAGACGGGGACGTACGCCGCCCCGCCGATGTCCATGGTGGGCAGGTCGAGGCCGGCCGTCGTCGGGGCGCCCCCGCCCGGCAGGGGGACCCAGACCTGGCTGCGCCCGAGGACCTCCAGGATCCGCCCCCCGGCGTCCGGCTGCCCGAGTGCCGCTCCGAGCACCTGCTCCAGCTCATTCCCCGGCCAGCCGCTGCCCTGCATCTGCCCCTGCCTCTGTCTTGTTTCCCGCGCGTGTCGCCCCGCAGGGTACCGGCCCCGCGCGCGGCCGCTCCGCCGGGGTTCGGCCGGCGCCGAAAAGACCGGGGCTCCGCCCCGAACCCCGCGCCCCGAACGCCGGCGGGGCTTGATCCGGTCAGGCGGTGAAGGCTATACGGGTAACCGTCGCGGCCGAGGCCCGGTCCAGCAGGGTCGCCGAGGCGCAGCCCGCGGGCGGCCGGCCCGCTTCGGCGTCGCGGAGCAGCCGGGTCACCGCGCCGCGGTGGCGGGCGAAGGCGTAGGCGGAGACCCGGCGGCCGCGCGCGGCCTGACCGGAGAGGGCCTCCTCGGGGCTGCTGTCCAGCAGGAGCAGGTGCAGCGCCCGGCCCCGGCGGCGCGCGGCGGCCGCGAGCAGGCCGCGTACCCAGGCCTGCGTACCGCAGTCGTGGACGACGACGGAGGCCCCGGAGCGCAGGATCCGCCACAGCCCCCAGTAGTGCGCGGCGCGCACCAGCGGCCGGTACACCGCGTACGGCAGTGCCGCAGGCATGCGGCGCTCCCAGCGCTCACGGGTGTCCTGGGAGTCCACGGCCCCGCCCTCGGCGGCCGCCCGCTTGATCAGCGTGCTCTTGCCGCCGCCGGGCAGGCCGGACACCACGACGATGTCCCCGTCCGCGAAGCCGAGCCGGCGGGGGGCGCGCCCGGCCGGTCCGCGCAGGTCGCGTACGAGGCCGAGGCCGGTGTCGGCCGCCCGGCCGCGCCCGCGCGCGCCGCGCTGCGCGGGTACCGCCTCCACGGTTCCCGTCGTCGTCACCACTCCGAATCTCCGCACAGTGTTCGCCTCCCCCGAATCGGGTCACCAGGACCCTTGCCCACTGAGTGTAAAGAGACGGTAATCCGGCGGCCCCGGTTCCGGTCCGGCCCTTCGGAGGGCCGTACGAACTTTCGGACCCCGCCGCCCGATCTCGGGCATGGCGTGCAATGATGTGCGCCATCTGGACCAACTGCATACCGGCCGCTTGAATCCGCGCGGGAGAGTCCCGGCACGCCGCAAGGCCGTGCGCGGGCGCCGAAGGAGCAAGAACCTCCCTTGAATCTCTCAGGCCCCGTACCGCGTGGATGAGGCAGATCTGAAAAGCGAGCTGCTGCGCAGCTCCACCCAAGGTGCAAGTCGATGAGAAGAACCGGCGATCTGCTGATCGGCGGAACTCTCGGCGAACCTCTCAGGTTCCGATGACAGATGGGGAGGAACGTCCTCGTCATGTCATGTCGATGCCCTGGGACCCGGGAGCCACACCCATGAGCACTGCCCCCCGCCTGACCGCCCTCGATGCGCTGCACCGCTCGCTCGGTGCGACCATGACCGATTTCGCGGGCTGGGACATGCCGCTGCGGTACGCCAGCGAGCGCGACGAGCACAACGCCGTACGCACCAAGGCCGGTCTCTTCGACCTGTCCCACATGGGCGAGATCACGCTGACCGGCCCCGAGGCCGTCAAGGCCCTGGACTACGCGCTGGTCGGCAACATTTCCACTGTCGGCGTCGGCCGCGCCCGCTACACGCACATCTGCCAGGAGGACGGCGGGATCGTCGACGACCTGATCGTCTACCGCCTCGGCGAGACCGAGTACATGGTCGTCGCCAACGCCTCCAACGCCCAGGTCGTCCTGGACGCCCTCACCGAGCGCGCCGCCGGCTTCGCCGCCGTGGTCCGCGACGACCGCGACGCGTACGCGCTGCTCGCCGTGCAGGGCCCGGAGTCCCCCGGCATCCTGGCGTCCCTGACCGACGCCGACCTGGACGGCCTGAAGTACTACGCCGGCCTGCCGGGCACCGTCGCCGGCGTGCCCGCGCTGATCGCGCGCACCGGCTACACGGGCGAGGACGGCTTCGAGCTGTTCGTCGCCCCCGAGCACGCCGTGGAGCTGTGGCAGGCGCTGACCAAGGCCGGCGAGGGCGTCGGCCTGGTCCCGGCCGGCCTGTCCTGCCGCGACACCCTGCGCCTGGAAGCGGGCATGCCGCTGTACGGGCACGAGCTGACCACCTCCCTCACCCCGTTCGACGCGGGCCTGGGCCGGGTCGTGAAGTTCGAGAAGGAGGGCGACTTCGTCGGCCGCGCCGCGCTGGAGGGCGCCGCCGAGCGCGCCGCCACGAACCCGCCGCGCAAGCTGGTCGGTCTGATCGCCGAGGGCCGCCGCGTCCCGCGCGCCGGGTTCCCGGTCGTCGCCGACGGTCAGGTCATCGGCGAGGTCACCTCCGGCGCCCCGTCCCCGACGCTGGGCAAGCCGATCGCGATGGCGTACGTGGACGCGGCACACGCCGCGCCCGGCACGTCCGGCGTCGGCGTCGACATTCGCGGTACGCATGAGCCGTACGAGGTTGTGGCGCTGCCGTTCTACAAGCGGCAGAAGTAGCCCCACGCACCACGTCCGCCGTCCGGGAACCCGCACGGCGCCGTCTCAGTACCCAAGACCGCAGTTCGTATCCACTCCCCCGCATCCAGGAGAATCAGGTCATGAGCAACCCCCAGCAGCTGCGTTACAGCAAGGAGCACGAGTGGCTGTCGACCGCCGAGGACGGCGTCGCGACGGTCGGCATCACGGAGTTCGCGGCCAACGCGCTCGGTGACGTCGTCTACGCCCAGCTCCCCGAGGTCGGCGACACGGTGACCGCGGGCGAGACCTGTGGCGAGCTGGAGTCGACCAAGTCGGTCAGCGACCTGTACTCCCCCGTCACCGGCGAGGTCGTCGAGTCCAACCAGGACGTCGTGGACGACCCGGCGCTCGTCAACACCGCCCCGTTCGAGGGTGGCTGGCTGTTCAAGGTGCGCATCGCGGAGGAGCCGGCCGACCTGCTCTCCGCCGAGGAGTACGCCGCGCTCACCCACTCCGACAACTGACACCCCAGGGGATCCTGATGTCTGTTCTCAACACCCCTCTGCACGAGCTCGACCCGGACGTCGCCGCCGCCGTCGACGCCGAGCTCGCGCGCCAGCAGTCCACCCTGGAAATGATCGCGTCGGAGAACTTCGCTCCGGTCGCCGTCATGGAGGCCCAGGGCTCGGTCCTGACCAACAAGTACGCCGAGGGCTACCCCGGCCGCCGTTACTACGGTGGCTGCGAGCACGTCGACGTCGTCGAGCAGATCGCGATCGACCGCATCAAGGCGCTGTTCGGCGCCGAGGCCGCGAACGTCCAGCCGCACTCCGGTGCGCAGGCCAACGCCGCCGCGATGTTCGCGCTGCTGAAGCCGGGCGACACGATCATGGGTCTCAACCTGGCCCACGGTGGTCACCTGACCCACGGCATGAAGATCAACTTCTCCGGCAAGCTCTACAACGTGGTCCCGTACCACGTCGACGAGACCGGCGAGGTGGACATGGCCGAGGTCGAGCGCCTCGCCAAGGAGTCCAAGCCGCAGCTGATCGTCGCCGGCTGGTCCGCCTACCCGCGCCAGCTGGACTTCGCCGCCTTCCGCCGCATCGCGGACGAGGTCGGCGCGTACCTGATGGTCGACATGGCACACTTCGCCGGCCTGGTCGCCGCCGGTCTGCACCCGAACCCGGTGCCGCACGCCCACGTCGTCACCACCACCACGCACAAGACCCTCGGCGGTCCGCGCGGCGGTGTCATCCTGTCGACGCAGGAGCTGGCCAAGAAGATCAACTCCGCGGTCTTCCCGGGTCAGCAGGGCGGCCCGCTGGAGCACGTGATCGCGGCCAAGGCGGTCTCCTTCAAGGTCGCGGCCTCGCCCGAGTTCAAGGAGCGCCAGGAGCGCACCCTGGAGGGTGCGAAGATCCTCGCCGCCCGCCTGGTCCAGGACGACGTCAAGGCCGTGGGCGTGGACGTCCTCACCGGTGGCACCGACGTGCACCTGGTCCTGGTCGACCTGCGCAACTCCGAGCTGGACGGTCAGCAGGCCGAGGACCGCCTCCACGAGGTCGGCATCACGGTCAACCGCAACGCCATCCCGAACGACCCGCGGCCGCCGATGGTCACCTCGGGTCTGCGGATCGGTACGCCGGCCCTGGCCACCCGCGGTTTCGACGCCGAGGCCTTCACCGAGGTCGCCGAGATCATCGCGCAGGCGCTGAAGCCCGCGTACGACAGCGAGGCCCTGAAGGCTCGCGTCTCCGCGCTGGCCGCGAAGTTCCCGCTGTACCCGACGCTCTAACCGGCGTCCGGCCGACGGCCACGGAGGGCCCGGCCTTGTTCCCGCACAGGCCGGGCCCTCCTCATGACCGGGGCCCGACACCCCCTCCCCCCGTCGCGGCGGGCGCCCGCCCCCGCCCCCGCCCCTGCGACTCACGGCGGCCACGGCGCCCCGCGGCCCGCACCGGCCCACGGCCCCGGACACCCGGCCGACCTGTCCGCGTAATCCTTCCCACCTCGTCCGGCAGCCGGGACGTTCACTTCGCCGCGTTAAGCTCGTCTACCGGACAAAATCCGAATAATCCACTTCTCCTCTCCTGCCCCCTCCCACCCCACGAGCAGACAAGGGAGTCCGCCACCGTGGCCATCTCCGTCTTCGATCTCTTCTCCATCGGTATCGGTCCCTCCTCCTCCCACACGGTCGGTCCGATGCGGGCCGCGCGCATGTTCGTGACGCGGCTGAAGAAGGACGGCGTGCTGGCCCAGACCACCTCCGTCCGGGCCGAGCTCTTCGGATCCCTCGGCGCGACCGGCCACGGTCACGGCACCCCCAAGGCGGTGCTGCTCGGTCTGGAGGGCCACTCCCCCCGCACGGTGAACGTCGAGACCGCCGACGACGAGGTCGAGCGCATCCGCAAGAGCGGCCGGCTGCGGCTGCTGGGCGCGGAGATAGGCGATGTCCACGAGATCGCCTTCGACGAGCCGAACCAGCTGATCCTGCACCGCCGGCGCTCCCTGCCGTACCACGCGAACGGCATGACGCTCTTCGCGTACGACAGCGCCGGCACCCCGCTGCTGGAGAAGACCTACTACTCGGTCGGCGGCGGCTTCGTCGTGGACGAGGACGCGGTCGGCGAGGACCGGATCAAGCTCGACGACACGGTGCTGAAGTATCCCTTCCGCTCCGGCGACGAGATGCTGCGCCTGGCGAACGAGACCGGCCTGTCGATCTCCTCGCTGATGCTGGAGAACGAGAAGGCCTGGCGCACGGAGGAGGAGATCCGCGAGGGCCTCCTGGAGATCTGGCGCGTCATGCAGTCCTGCGTCTCGCGCGGCATGTCCCGTGAGGGCATCCTCCCGGGCGGTCTGCGGGTCAAGCGCCGGGCCGCCGCCACGGCGCGCCAGCTGCGCACCGAGGGCGACCCGATGCTGCACCGCAGCGAGTGGGCGACGATCTACGCGATGGCGGTCAACGAGGAGAACGCGGCCGGCGGCCGGGTCGTGACCGCGCCGACCAACGGCGCCGCGGGCGTCCTGCCCGCCGTGCTCCACTACTACATGAACTTCGTGCCGGGCGCGGACGAGGACGGCGTGGTCCGCTTCCTCCTCGCCGCCGGCGCGATCGGCATGCTGTTCAAGGAGAACGCCTCGATCTCCGGCGCCGAGGTCGGCTGCCAGGGCGAGGTGGGCTCCGCCTGCTCGATGGCGGCCGGTGCCCTCGCCGAGGTCCTCGGCGGCACCCCGGAGCAGGTCGAGAACGCGGCCGAGATCGGCATGGAGCACAACCTCGGTCTGACCTGCGACCCGGTCGGCGGCCTGGTGCAGATCCCCTGCATCGAGCGCAACGGCATGGCGGCGGTCAAGGCCGTCACCGCGGCGCGGATGGCGATGCGCGGCGACGGCAGCCACAAGGTGTCCCTCGACAAGGTCATCAAGACCATGAAGGAGACCGGCGCCGACATGAAGGTCAAGTACAAGGAGACCGCCCGCGGCGGCCTCGCGGTCAACGTCATCGAGTGCTGACGCGCACCGCGTGACGCGAGAGGGGCCCGGCGCGTGCGCCGGGCCCCTCTTTTCCGTCCACGGATCCCGGGAACGGACGCGGGCGGAAGCGGAACCGCGCGGTCCCCGAGGGCGTCCTCGGTAGTGCCACCGGTCCCCGTCTCTCGAGAATCGAGGGGACGTCATGATCCACGCCCGTCTCCGGCAGTTCGTGGCCCTGGCAACCGGCGCCCTGCTCGCCGCCTGCCTCTCCTTCGCCGCACCTGCCTCGGCCTCCACCACACTCGCCACCGCAACCCAGGCCCCGACCCCGCTGGTCGTCAACGCCCGCTGGGCCGGGCACCCCACGTACGACCGCATCGTCATCGACCTCCAGGGCTACGCCCCCGCGGTCACCGTCACCCCCGTCCCGCACCTGGTCTACGACGGCTCCGGCAAGCCCGTGCCGCTGCCCGGAAAGTACTTCCTGGAGATCCGGCTCCACCCCGCCGCCGCGCACAACGACGCGGGGCAGAGCGTCTACCAGGGGCCCAAGCTGCAGAAGATCGACCTCAGCAAGCTCAAGGGCATCGCCCTGACCGGCGACTACGAGGGGTACGTGACCTTCGGCGCCGCCTTCGACACCCTGCCCTACTACCGCGCCTACACCCTGCACGCGCCGGAGCGGTTCGTCGTGGACATCGCGCACTGAACCCACTCCTGACCGACGGGCCCGGGGCGTCGCACACGCCCCGGGCCCCGCCGCCGTCACCTGCGCCAGAACAGGTGGTGCGTCACCCCGCTCGCACTGGGCACGACGTCGAGGTGGAACCGGTCGAGCAGCTCTTCGGGGGACTCCCAGAGTCTGACCCCCGCTCCGATCTCCACCGGGGCGACCGCCACGTGCAGGGTGTCGACGAGATCGGCGTCGAGGAACTCACGGATGGTGGTGGCCCCGCCGCCGAGCCGGACGTCCTTGCCCTGCGCGGCTTCCCGCGCCCCGTCGAGGACCGTGGCCGGGTCGGCGTCGACGAAGTGGAAGGTGGTGTCGGAGAGCGTGAACGAGGGACGCGGGTGGTGGGTCATGACGAACACGGGGGTGTGGAACGGGGGCTCCTCACCCCACCAGCCGCGCCACTCGTGGTCGGCCCAGGGCCCGCGCTGGGGACCGAACTTGTTGCGGCCCATGATCTCGGCGCCGATGTTGTGCGTGAAGTCCCGGGTGAAGTAGTCGTCGAGACCCCGGCTCCCACCGGGGTCGGTGCGGTTGGGCCAGCTCGCGGTGGCTCCGGCCCAGAAGAACAGCTCGCCGGGGTCGGCGTGGCCGAACGGCCGCTCGAGGCTCTGGTGCTCACCGGCACCGAATCCGTCGCGCGAAACGGTGAAGTTCTGGACTCTCAGCAGTTGCTCCACGGGCTTCCTCCGGTCGTGTCGTCCACCATGGGACCGCCCCGGGACGCAGAACTCATCGGTGTTCGGGGTTGGGGGAGTCCGAGCGGCAGCCCGCGTCCCACTGCGCGCGCTGGTTGCCGTGCGGCGGGATGCCGCCCGAGCGCTTGAGCAGGGCGGCCAGGTGCATGAGGTTCCAGGACATGAAGGCGGTGTTGCGGTTGGTGAAGTCGTTCTGGGGGCCGCCCGAGCCGGGGTCCAGGTAGGAGGGTCCGGGCCCGGCCTCGCCGATCCAGCCCGCGTCGGCCTGCGGCGGAATCACGTAGCCGAGGTGCTGGAGGCTGTAGAGGATGTTCATGGCGCAGTGCTTGACGCCGTCCTCGTTGCCGGTGATCAGTGCGCCGCCGACCCGCCCGTAGTAGGCGTACTGGCCCCGCTCGTTCAGCAGCGAGGAGCAGGCGTAGAGCCGCTCGATGACCTGCTTCATCACGGAGCTGTTGTCGCCGAGCCAGATGGGGCCGCACAGGACGAGGATGTCGGCGTCCATGATCTGGCTGTAGAGGACCGGCCACTGGTCGCTCTCCCAGCCGTGTTCGGTCATGTCGGGCCACACCCCGGTCGCGATGTCGTGGTCGACGGCGCGGATGAGGGAGGTCCGGGTGCCGGCCGATTCCATGACCCTGCGGCTCCGGTCGATCAAGCCCTCGGTGTTGCTGGTCTCGGGTGAGCGTTTGAGCGTGCAGTTCACGTAGAGGGCGGTCAGGTCCGAGTAGTCGTATTCGGCAGCCACACCCCCAGCCTCGCCACGGCGGGTCGGCGCCGCCAGCGGGCCGCGCCCGTCCGGGGGCGCCCCGCGGAGGCGGCGTCGGAGCCGGCGCCGCCGCAAACCTAGGATGGCGCCATGTCGCTGCCGCACGCCATCCTCACCGCCCTGCTGGAGAAGCCTTCGTCCGGGCTGGAGCTGACCCGGCGGTTCGACAAGTCGATCGGGTACTTCTGGTCGGCGACGCACCAGCAGATCTACCGCGAGCTGGGGCGGCTGGAGGAGTCCGGGCTGATCCGGGAGCTGCCGACCGAGGTGCCGGTGCGCGGGCAGAAGAAGGAGTACGAGGTGCTGCCCGCGGGCGGCGCGGAGCTGGCCCGGTGGGTCGGCGAGAGCCAGGACCCCAAGCCGATGCGCGACCCGCTGCTGCTGCGGATCCGCGCGGCGGGTGTCGTGGGGCCGCAGGGGCTCGGTCCCGAGCTGCGGCGCCATCTGGAGCTGCACCGGCGCCAGCTCGCGCAGTACGAGGCCATCGAGGAGAAGGACTTCCCGCCGGGGCGGGACGCCGTGGAGGACCGGCTGCGGCGGCTCGTGCTGCACGGCGGGATCGCCCTGGAGACGTTCTGGCTGCACTGGCTGGAGGAGGCCCTGGGCGAGGTCGAGGACATGTCCGGACCGCAGGCCTGACGCCGCCTGGCCCGTTGGCCGGCGCCCGGCGCGGACGCACGCTGCCGCCCCGCTCCGGCGGTCCGGGGCGGGGCGGCAGCGGAGGGACTACTTGTTCAGGGAGGCCCAGAACTCGTCGAAGCTCAGCAGGCCGTCGCCGTTCGCGTCCTTGGAAGCGATCACGGCGTCCGCGACGGGGCCGGTGACGAACGGGTCGCCCATGGCCGCCATGGCCGCCTTGAACTCGTCGGCCGTGACGAAGCCGTCACCGTTCACGTCGAACTTGCCGAACGTCGTCCGTGCGCTCTCGATGTCCGCCACTGGGTCCACTCCTTCTTGATGCCTTGTTGACCGGCTCAGGGTAGCGGCCGTCCCGGCCCGCGCCCGCCCCGGGTCCCGTTCGAGCGGCAGAAACGATTTCAATTACCGCCCCGTAATACGGAATCGACAATTCCGACCGAACAGATCAAGATTCCACTTGTCACACTCCGGGGCCACGGCATAACGTACTGGCATTGCCGCCACACCAGGAGCGCAGGGCTCCCAGGGACAAGTGGCAACAAGGGCGATCGATCAGATGATGATCACAGCTGATGCATCATTCGAAGTTCTGCCCTTCACCCGCACCTGCCGACATATCTGGGAAGACGGCGATCACGTGCTCATCGGCGTCAGTCCCGGAAACAGCTATTTCAGCGCCGACCGCGTCGCCGGCCTGGCCCGATGGGCCACGGCCCGGTTCGCACAGGTCGACTTCGTCTACGCGGACCTCCACGTGGACCGCATGTTCGCCGCCTTCGGCCACACCCGGAAGCACGCGGAGAAGCGCGCGGCAAAAGAGATCAAGGCGGTCCGGCGGCGGATCCTCAAGGGCGTGGCGGAGTCAGGGCCCCCACAGGCCGAGATCCGCGTTCGGGCACTTTCCGAATTCCGGTCGAACCCCGTCTACCAACTACTGCACCGGCGCGTCCTCCATTTTCTGGAGACCGACGACGAATTCCGCAAGGGCTGCGAGGAAATGGCCCTGCATTTCGTCGGCTCCAAGTTGCCGGAAGGTGAATCGATCACGGCCGAGCAGTTGCGCGTCTGTTTCGATTACATGGCGGCCGAGCTGCCGTTCTTCGTGGACACCCCGAGCATTCTCGACGTGCCGTCCTCGGTGGCGGCCTACCACGTCAGGATGCCGCTGACCGATGTCCTGTTCGCACGCGGCGGGGGCCTGCGCGCGACCCGCAACCAGGCGTACGCCGTCGTACGGCCCGAGGCCCCCGCGCCCGGGAGCACCGCGGACCACGCACCGACCGGAAGGACCGCCGATGAGCGTCGAGCAGCTTGAGGGCCCGGGGAGCGCGGAGCGGCCGCTCCTGGACTTCCCGCTCTCCCGGCGCGGTGACGTGCTCCCGCAGGAGTGCGCCTGGCTGCACGAGAAGCGCCGGTCGCCCGGGTCCGCACCCTCACCGGGGACCCGGCCTGGCTGGTGAGCAGCTACGCCCTGGCCAAGCAGGTCCTGGAGGACGAGCGCTTCAGCCTCAAGGACACGGCGAACGCCGGGTCCCGCGGCAGTACGCGCTGACGATCCCGCCCGAGGTCGTCAACAACATGGGCAACATCAACAGTGCCGGACTGCGCAACGCCGTGATGAAGGCGCTGAACCCCCGCCAGAAGGGGCTGCGGGACCTGCTGCGCGCCCGGGCCGGCGAGCTCGTCGACGCGCTCGTGGCGGAGGGCGGCCCGGCCGACCTCCGGGCGGGCTTCGCCGACCCGTTCTCGGCGGCGCTGCACTGCCAGGTGCTGGGGGTGCCGTTCGAGGACCGGCGCCGGCTGATGTCGGGCCTGGACGTCGCGTTCATGACCGCGCGCGAGCCGTTCGCCGACTCCGCCCTCAACTGGTACAAGGATGTGGGCTACTTCGCCGGCCGGCTGAACGACCAGCTCGCGCTGGCCCCCGAGGAGCGTACGGGGCTCCTCGGCAGGTTCGCCGGGCTGAAGGGGGCGGACCCGCAGTCGTCGCACCTGACCGACGACATGTTCGCGACGGTCGCCGTCTCCCTCTTCGGTGCGGGCGCGGTCTCCACCTCCGCGTTCCTCACGCTCGCGGTGCTCGCACTGCTCCAGCGGCCCGAGCTGATCGGGTACCTGCGCCGGCACCCTGAGCGCACGGCCGGGGCGGTGGAGGAGCTGCTGCGCTGGAACCTGTCCGTCGGCGACGGCCTGCCGCGCATCGCCCTGGCGGACATCCAGGTCGGTGACGTGCTGGTGAAGGAGGGTCAGCTCGTCCTCGTCCTCCTGGAGGGGGCCAACTTCGACCCGGAGGCCTTCGAGCGTCCGGACGAGCTGGACCTGGAGCGCGAGAGCGCCAACCCCCACCTCGCCTTCGGTGCCGGCCGGCACTTCTGTCCGGCGTCCGCGCTGGGCCGGGCCCATGCCGAGATCGCACTGGAGGTGCTGGTCGACCGGCTGCCCGGGCTGCGGCTCGCGGTGCCCGCCGAGAACCTCGTCTGGCGTACGGGCTTCATCAAGCGGCTTCCGGAGCGGCTTCCGGTCGCCTGGTAGCCCGTGGTCCGGCGCGTGGACCGCGGTGTCCCGGGAGCTGTGCGAGCTTCCGGGGCACCGCTGCGTACCGCCCTGACGGCCTAGCGGAAGATGCCGGTGTGGCCGAGGGAGTAGCGGCCGGGCTGCGGGTACACGGCGAGTCCGTGCGGGCCGCCGCCCACCGGGATCCGGGCGATCTGCTTGCCGGTCCGCGTGTCGAGGGCGTAGACCTCGGAGTTGTAACGGCCCGACAGCCACAGCACCTTGCCGTCGGCGGAGACCCCGCCCATGTCGGGGCTGCCGCCGTCCGGCAGCGTCCACTTCTTGGTGAGCTTGTTCTCGGGGAAGTTGAAGACCGAGACGGTGCCCTCACCCCGGTTGGAGACGTACATCTCCTTGGAGTCGCGGCTCACGTAGAGGCCGTGGCAGCCCTTCCCGGTGGGCAGCAGTTTGGGGGTCTCGAACTTGTCCCCGCTGAGCACCCACATGCCGTGCGCCATCATGTCCGCGACGTAGAAGGTCTTCCCGTCGGGGGAGACCTTGACGTCCTGCGGCATGGCACCCTCGAACGGCAGCTTCTGCTGGCCGACGACCTCCATGCGCTCGGTGTCGACCTTGAGGAGTTCGCCGGAGAACTCGCAGCTCACGATGAAGTAGCGCCCGTCGGCGGAGAAGTCGGCGTGGTTGACCCCGTAGCAGGTCACGGGCACCGTCTTCACCCGGTCCATGGTGTGCGGATCGCGGAAGACGAGCTCCTTGTCCATCGAGGCCATGACGATGGCGTACTTGCCGTTCGGCGTGAAGTACAGGTTGTACGGGTCGTGCACCTCGACCGGCTTTCCGGCCTCGCCGGTGGCCGGGTTGATCGGGGTGAGGGTGTGACCGCGGTTGTTGTTGACCCACAGGGTCTTCAGGTCCCAGGAGGGGACCACGTGCTGGGGCTGGACCCCGACCGGGATGGTGTCGATGACCTGGTAGGTCGTCGGGTCGATGACGGACACCGTGTTGGAGTTGGTGTTCGGCACGTAGACGCGGGACGGGAAGTCCTTGACCACGGGGGAGAGCTTGTTCGGCCGGTCCGCCGCGTAGACGTCGTCCGGATCGAGCACGGGCGGCATGCCGGGCAGACCGGGCGGGGCGGCCGGCGCGGCCTTGACGGGCTTGGCCGGGCCCTTGGTGCCGAGCGCCTCGGCGGGTTCCTTGCCGGCTGATCCGCAGCCGGCCAGGGCGGCGAGGACCAGACCTGCCAGCAGCACGCCGGCAGTCCGGGGAAGGCGGGTGGTCGTCATGGGGTCAGCAGCTCCGTGGTGGTCACCGCGCGCAGTTCGCGGCGCGCGAGTTCTTCGAGGAGGGGAGGCATCGCGTCGACCGTGTCCGCGTAGCCGAAGTGCAGGCTCACCACCGATCCGGGCCGGATCGTCCCGATGACGGTGCGGATGACGGCCGCGGCGCCGGGCGAGGTGAAGTCGAGGGAGTCCACGTCGTACGAGAGGACGTGCGGGTAGCCCGCCCGCTGGGCCAGTTTCTGGACCAGGGGGGTCGCGTACTGGGTCTGGGAGGGCCGGAACCAGGTGCCGATGGATCCGGTGAGCCGCTTGAGCCGCTGGGCGCAGCCGGTGATCTCGGCGTAGGCCTCCGCCTCGGGCATGCCGTTGATCGCGAGGTGGCGCTGGGTGTGGTTGCCGAGCTCGTGACCGCCGTCGAGGATGCGCCGGGCCAGTTCCGGGTGTGCGTCGAGCCAGCTTCCGACGGCCAGTACGGTGACCCGCGCACCCCCCTTCTCGGCCGCGGCCAGCACCGCCCGGGCGATGGCGGGGTCCCCGTTGCCGTGGAAGGTGAGGGCGACGCGGGGGCGGTCGCGCGGACCGTGACCGATCTCGACGGGCTGCCCGGCGAACCGGCGCGGGGCGGCCGCCGGAGCCGCCTGTGCCGGCCGGGCCGGACCCGGCGGCGGCCCGGAGGGCGCGGTGGCGGGCCGACCCGGTCCGCAGGCGGCGGTGAGGCCGGCCGCGGCGGCGCCGGCCGTCCCGAGAGCGGCCGCACGCAGGGCCGCGCGGCGGCCTGGTTGTGAGAGCACCTGCCCATTTAAGGGGTGGATGACCCGGAAGGTAATGATTGACCCAATTCAAGACGGTCGCCAAAAGAGGCCAACCGGGTGGTCGGGTCGCTATGTGATCAACGATTCACACAGAGCAGTCGATACTTATTCATAGATTACGAGGTGAGTGGCCCACCTCACCTAGGATTTAGCTAGAAAGTCTTATGATTTGCCCACTTATGTCCAAGTAGGGACTTTTGGCGTTCGGGCCCTCGTCTGCCATAGTCGGAACCACGACTTCCCATTGACCCGAGCGAAGTCGCCACGCCGAGGATCACACCCCCTTAGATCCTCGGCGCACCCATGAAGCCCCCACACCGCCCCACTCGGCGCACGGGGGCTTCAGGCGTTCTGGCGGTCGGCGACCCGCATCTCGAACCAGGTGATCTTCCCGCGCGGCAGCAGGTCCGCGCCCCAGCGGTCGGACAGCTTGTCGACGAGGAAGAGACCCCGGCCGGTGGTGTCCATCTCGTGGACCGGCATCAGGCAGGGCAGTCCGCGCGAGGGATCGCGCACCTCCACCCGGATCCAGCCGCGACGGCGCAGCATGCGTAAGCCGAAGGAGCGGGCCCCGGTGTGCCGGACCGCGTTGCCCACGAGCTCCGAGACCAGCAGGACGGCATGCTCGGCGATCTGCGGCGAGAGGCCCCAGAGGCGGACCACCACGCACTGGGTGAGCCGGCGCGCGGTGCTCGCCGACTCCGGCATGGACGGCAGCGTCACTTCGGCCTCGGCCGGATTACCGTACAACTCCAGTGCTTTGAGGCCTTGTTCGTCCTCAACAGCCGCCGTGAGCCGCACCGCCGAAGCGCTGCCGCGCTGCCGCGGCTGTTCCACACCCTCCAGGCCCGCCATGCACCCATCATGGACGGCCGACCCGCCCTCCCGGGCCGTTCCACAGGAAAACACCCCCCGGATTCAACCACTCCAAGGGGGTGTCCTGTCATATGCGGGAGGCAATCGGAGTGCCCTGGCGCCTACCTTGACCTGCGGTGACGCATCGCACGGAAGCGATCACAGCGAGTGGATCACTCATTCTCCTTAAGGCTGCCTTAAGGCCTGGCTAATCCACCCGCAGGGAGGACCAGGGGTCCTCGGGCGAGGTTCCGGCTCAGACGAACTTCGCCTTGCCCGGGCCCTCTTCGACGAAGCTGCGCATCCCGCGCTCACGGTCCTCGGTGGCGAACAGGCCCGCGAACCAGTTGCGTTCGATGGTGAGACCGGTGTCGATGTCGGTCTCCAGACCCGCGTCCACGCACTCCTTGGCGGCGCGCAGCGCGATCGCCGGACCCTGCGCCAGCTTGGCGGCCCAGGCGTGCGCCTGCGCGTACACCTCGGCGGCCGGCACCACCCGGTCGACCAGGCCGAGGGACAGCGCCTCGTCGGCCTTGACCATCCGCCCGGTGAAGATCAGGTCCTTGGCCTTCGACGGTCCGACCAGCCGGGACAGCCGCTGGGTGCCGCCCGCGCCCGGGATCAGGCCGAGCAGGATCTCGGGCTGGCCGAGCTTGGCGTCGTCGGCGGCGATCCGGTAGTCGGCACACAGCGCGAGCTCGCACCCGCCGCCCAGCGCGTACCCGGTGATGGCCGCGACGACGGGCTTGGGGATACGGGCGACGGCGGTGAACGCGTCCTGGAGCGCGCGGGACCGGGCGACCATCGCCGCGTGGTCCATCGTCTGCATCTCCTTGATGTCCGCGCCCGCCGCGAACACCTTCTCGCCGCCGTAGATGATGACCGCGCGGACGTCCGCCCGGTCGGTCGCCTCCACCGCGAGCTCGCGCAGCCGGTCCTGGGTGGCGATGTCCAGGGCGTTCATGGGCGGCCGGTCCAGGCGGATGGTGCCGACGCCTTCGGAGACTTCGAGAGAGAGGGTCATACGGGCCAGGTTAGCGCCGGTTAACGCGATGTGGCCCGGTGCTGTGGGTCACAGCACCGGGCCCTCACCGCGTGGGCGGCGTACTACTTGATCCACTCCGCCCACGGCATGTTCCAGCCGTTGAGGCCGTTGTCCGGGGCGATCTGCTTGTCCTTCGAGTTCTTCACGACGACCACGTCGCCGATCAGCGACTCGTTGAAGAACCAGGCCGCCGGGGCGTCGGGGTCGCCGCCGCCGCGCTCGTCGCGCAGGCCCACGCAGCCGTGGCTGACGTTCGCCGAGCCGAAGGTGCCGGAGGAGGCCCAGTAGTTGCCGTGGACGAAGGTGCCGGAGTTCGACAGGCGCATGGCGTGCGGGACGTCGGCGATGTCGTACTCGCCGCCGAAGCCGACGGTCGCACCGTTCATCCGGGTCACCTTGTACTTCTCGCTGATGACCATCTGACCGTTGTACGTGGTCGTCGACGGGGCGCCCGCGGTGATCGGGACGTTCTTGAACACCTGGCCGTCACGGACGACCTCCATCTGCTTGGTGCTCGCGTCGACCGTGGAGACCTGCGAGCGGCCGACGGTGAAGGTGACCGTACGGGTCTGCTTGCCGTAGACGCCGGGGCGGCCTTCGACGCCGTCGAGGGCGAGCTTCACGGTGACCTTGGTGCCCGCGGCCCAGTAGTTCTCGGGGCGGAAGTCGAGGCGGTCGTTGCCGAACCAGTGGCCCTCGATCTGGACGGCCGGCTCGGCGGTGACCGTGATGGCCTTCTCGACGGCCTCGGGGTTGGTGATCCCCCGGGTGAAGTTGATCGAGACCGGCATGCCCACGCCGACGGTGGCGCCGTCCTCGGGCGTGTAGTGGCCCACGAAGGTGTTCGTCGGGGTCAGGGTGGTGAAGGTGGTGTCCTTGGCGGACTCCCGGCCGGCCTCGTCCTTGGCGACCGCGTGCACCTTGTACTCGGTGGCGGAGGCCAGGTGGCGGGCCGGCTCCCAGCTCGCGCCGTCGTCGGCGAGCTTGCCCTCGACCGCGTTGCCCTTGGTGTCCGCCACGGTCACCGTGGTGAGCTTGCCGCCCGTGCTCGATATCTTCAGGACGCCGCTGGTCGCGACCTCCTTCGCCCCGTCGTCGGGCTTGACGCTGACGACCGCCTTGGAGGCCTCGGTACCGGTCTTGCCGCCACCCCCGGCGTTGTCGCCACCGCTGCCGCCGCCGTTACCACCGCCACTGCCACTGCACGCGGTGGTGAACAGCAGCGCCGCCCCCAGCAGAAGGGCCGGCAGGCCGGTGCGGGCGCGGCCGCGTATCGGCTGCAGGTTCACTCGTGTTCTCCCCATGTCCCCCGCGCGCGGACTGTCGCGCGCTTGTTGACAGGTAATCACACGGAGAGATCACGATGAGCCACGGTCTTGTCACCGTTCCGTCCCAACTGCCCGGAGAAGTGCCGCGGCGACCGCCCCCGTGACCGGGGGCGGTGTAGGTGATCAGGCCAATCCCGAGGGGGCGGCCGCCGAGGGGTCAGGCGCGGGGGCCCTTGTCGTGCTGCTGCCGTGGGTGGCGGAGCCGGCGGTGAGGAAGCCGGCGCCGGCGGGCGGGGGGGCCAGCGATCCGGCGCCGACGACGCCCACGTTGCAGCGGCTGTCCCCGCCCGCCTGCTTGTCCTAATCGAAGTCGCCGAGGCCGACGAGCCGGCCCTCGGACTCGGAGGCCCGGGCGGGGCCGCCCGAGGGGGTGTCTCGTCGATCAGGCGATGGCCGAGCCCGCGACCCAGTCCGCCCAGGACATGTTCCATCCGCCCAGCCCGTTGTCGGGGGCGACGGTCTTGTCCTGCGAGTTCACCACCTGCACCACGTCCCCGACGAGGGTCCGGTCGAAGAACCAGCCGGCCGGGGTGTCGGAGCCGCCGCCCTTGTCGTCGCGCAGGCCCACGCAGCCGTGGCTCACGTTGGTGGTGCCGAAGGTGTCGGGGCTGGACCAGTAGTTCCCGTGCAGGAAGGTTCCGGAAGAGGTGAGCCGCATGGCGTGAGGGACGTCGGGGATGTCGTACTCGCCGCCGAAGCCGACGGTCTGGCCGTTCATACGGGTGACGTCGAACATCTCCATCACCACCATCTTGCCGTTGTAGGTGGTGGTCTTGGGCGCCCCGGCGCTGATGGGCACGGTCGACACCAGCTGCCCGTCCCGGCGGACCTCCATGGTGTGCGCGGCCGCGTCCACGGTGGAGATCTGGGAGCGGCCGACGGTGAAGCTGACGGTCTTGTCCTGGATGCCGTACACGCCGGGCGCGCCCTCGATGTCGCGCAGGTCCATCTTCACGGTGACCTTGGTGCCGGACTTCCAGTACTCCTTGGGCCGGAAGTCGAGCCGCTCCCGCCCGAACCAGTGGCCGACGACCTGTACGCCGGGGTCGGAGGTGACGGAAATGGCCCGCTCCACTTCGGCGCGGCGCTCGATCGCCTGGCTGAAGCGGAAGGAGACGATCATGCCGGTGCCGACGGTGGAGCGGTTCTCGGGCTTGAAGTAGCCGATGAACCGCTCCTCGGGAACGAAGGTGGTGAAGGTGGTGTGGCGGGCCTGGCGGCGGTCGTGCCCGTCGAGGGCGACGGCGTCCACGGTGTACTTGGCCGCGAGCGCGAGCCGTCCGGAGGCGGGGTCGGGGCTCCAGCTGAGCCCGTCGTCGGCGATGGCGCCGGGGACCTGTTCCTGCTGCGCGTCCTCCACCTTGGTGACGACGACCCGCTCCAGGCGGCCCTCGGGCACGGTGACCGACAGCCGTCCGTCCGCAGGGACCCCCTTCGCGTTGTCGTCGGGGGTGATACGGATCGCCTCGTCCGGCGAGCGGGGTTTGCCGGGCAGCTGGATCTCGACCGGGGCCTTGCCGTCCTGGGTGCATCCGGCCAGGCCGCCCAGCAGGCCCGCCCATGCCGCCACGGCGGCCAAGCCCGCCCCTGCCCGCCTCGTCAGAAGTGTCACGATCCCTCCAACGACCGGGCGCTGCGGGGGAAACGTGAGCGCGGGCCACGTTCCGGGCAGAACTGTCCGGGCAGAACAGTGTGAAGGACCAGACGGGGGCGGGCCCAGGCCGGGACGCCGGGGCCGCACTCTCCCCTACCCCCGCCGGTACCCAGGAGCCGTGGAGGCGGGCAGTGTCGAGCGCAGCCGAGCAGGAGGCGGTGGAAGCCGTCAGCAATGCCGCGGAAGCGGTGCGGAGCGGCCGGGCCGCGCCCGTACCGCAGACCGACGGCCGACTGAAGGAGCGGCCGAACGGCCAGGTCAGGGGCCAGGTGTTACGGGTGCACGCGCGCCCGGGGGCGCCGGTGTGGCCGGGGTCCTCGCATCCGCTGGGGGCCCGGTTCCATCACGGTCCGGACGGGACCGCGGGCACCAATTTCGCCCTGTGGGCGCAGGGCGCGGAGGCGGTGGAGGTGTGTCTCTTCGACGAGGCCGGCGCCGAGACCCGCTGTACCCTGACGGAGCACACGCACGAGATCTGGCACGGATTCGTGCCGGGCGTACGCCCCGGGCAGCGGTACGGATTCCGGGTGCACGGCCGCTGGGATCCCTGGACGGGCGCCCGCTACAACCCGGCGAAGCTGCTCCTGGACCCGTACGCGCGGGCCGTGGACGGGGACTTCACCCTGCCCCCGGAGGTGTACGCGCACGTCCGGGACTGGCCGCAGCAGTACATCGCGGACACCGTGCGCGACGACCGGGACTCCGCGCCGTTCGTCCCGAAGGGCGTGGTCGTCCACGACGACGACGACTGGGCGGACGATGTCCGGCCGAAGACCCCGTGGGCCGATTCGGTGATCTACGAGCTGCACGTGCGCGGCTTCACGATGCGCCATCCGGGTATTCCCGAGGAACTGCGCGGCACCTACGCGGGCCTGGCCCACCCGGCGGCGATCGAGCACCTGACGGGTCTGGGGGTGACGGCGGTCGAGCTGCTGCCGGTGCACCAGTTCGCACACGAGGACCATCTGCTGCGCCGGGGCCTGCGCAACTACTGGGGCTACAACTCGATCGGCTACTTCGCCCCGCACGCGGCGTACTCGGCGAGCGGTACGGCCGGGCAGCAGGTCGGGGAGTTCAAGCGGATGGTCCGGGCCCTGCACGCGGCCGGGATCGAGGTCATCCTCGACGTGGTCTACAACCACACGGCGGAGGCAGGCGAGCTGGGCCCGACCCTGTCGCTGCGCGGGATCGACAACCGGGGCTACTACCGGCTCCAGTCCGACCCTCGGCGGTACTCCGACTACACGGGCTGCGGGAACACCCTGCACGCGGGGCGCCCGCACGTGCTGCGGCTGATCACCGACTCGCTGCGCTACTGGGTCACCGAGATGGGGGTGGACGGCTTCCGCTTCGACCTGGCGGCGGCACTGGCCCGGTCGATGCACGACGTGGACATGCTGTCGCCGTTCCTCGCGGTGATCGCCCAGGACCCGGTGCTGCGGCGGGTGAAACTCATCGCCGAGCCGTGGGACGTGGGCTCGGGCGGCTACCAGGTGGGGGCGTTCCCGCCGCTGTGGACAGAATGGAACGACCGTTACCGGGACGCCGTACGGGACTTCTGGCGGGGCGCGCTGCCCGACGTACGGGATCTCGGCTACCGGCTGTCGGGCTCCAGCGACCTGTACGCGTGGGGCGGGCGGCGGCCGTACGCCTCGGTGAACTTCGTGACCGCGCACGACGGTTTCACCCTGCGCGACCTGGTGTCGTACGAGCGCAAGCACAACGAGGCGAACGGGGAGGCCAACCGGGACGGGACGAATGACAACCGGTCGTGGAACTGCGGGGCGGAGGGCGAGAGCGACGATCCCCGGATCGGCGTGCTGCGCCGCCGCCAGCTGCGCAACCTGCTCACCACGCTGCTGCTGTCCACGGGCGTGCCGATGCTGGTGGCCGGGGACGAGTTCGGGCGGACGCAGGACGGCAACAACAACGCGTACTGCCAGGACAACGAGACGGGCTGGGTGGACTGGTCGCTGCTGGAGGATCCGGCCTGGCAGTCGCTCTTCGCCCTGACCTCCCGGCTGATCTCGCTGCGCCACGCCCATCCGGTGCTACGGCGGCGGGCGTTCTTCTCCGGGCGTTCGCAGGGCGCGGACGGGCTGCGGGACCTGGCCTGGTTCACCCCGGCGGGCACGGAGATGACGGAGCGGGACTGGTACGCGCCGGCCTCCTCGCTGGGGATGTACCTGTCGGGGCGGGACATCCCGGGCCGTGACGAGCGGGGCCGGCAGGTGACGGACGACAGCTTCCTCGCGCTGCTGCACACCGGGGACCGGCCGGTGGAGTGGGCCTTGCCGGGGGCGCCCTGGGCAGAGGTGTACGAGGTCGTCCTGGACACCTCCCTGGAGGCCCAGTCGGATCCTCCCCGGACCCGGCACCGCGGCGGGCAGGCCCTGACGGTCCCGGCGCGGTCGGTGCTGCTGCTGAGGGTGGTGAGCTGAGGACCGGGCCGGCCCGGTCCCTTGTGCTGGTTCCGGACGTACCCGACATCCGGAACCAGCTCCCTCGTTCGTGCTGCGATGATGTGTTCGACATCGTCTCGGAGGGGGGCCCTGCATGGGCAGAGTCACGACCGCGCTGCAGGACCTGCGCGGGGCGCAGAAGTCGGCGAAGGGGGTGTCGCTCTACTCCCGGTTCGCCAACCGGCCCGCCGGGCGGTACCTGGCCGCCGGTTCGTACGCGCTGGGGCTCACCCCGAACCAGGTGACGCTGATCAGTGCCGCCTTCAGCTTCGCCGCCGTGGCCGCGGTCGCGCTGTCCGCCCCCTCGTGGGGGCTGGGGATCGCGGTGTGGGCCGCCCTCGCCGTCGGTTTCGCCTTCGACTCCGCCGACGGGCAGCTCGCCCGGCTGCGCGGCGGCGGCAGCGCGGCCGGCGAATGGCTCGACCACGTGGTGGACGCCGCCAAGCTCACCGCCCTGCACTCCTGCGTGCTGATCGCCTTCTACCGCTTCCCCGAGGCGTACGGGACGGGCGCGCACGGCTGGCTGCTGGTGCCGCTGGGCTTCCAGTTCGCCGCGGTGGTGACCTTCTTCGGCGGGCTGTTGACCGAGAAGCTGAAGCCGAAGCCGGCCCCCGGCAGCCCCGCGGCCGCGCCGTCGACCGCGCGCGCGGTGGCCCTGCTGCCCGTGGACTACGGGGTGTTCTGCCTGGTGTTCCTGCTGCTCGGCGGCGGGAAGCTGTTCGTCTGGGCGTACGCGGGACTGGGCGTGGCCGCCGCGCTGTTCCTGCTGGCGTTCCTCGCGAAGTGGTTCCGGGAGCTCAGCGCCGTTCGCCGGTGACCTGGCCCGGCGCCTGGGCCGGTTCCGCGAGCGCGTCCAGTGCCCGGCGCAGCTGGGTGCTGGACGTGTGCACGGTGTAGGGGAAGTACACGACGTCGACGCCGTGGGCGGCGAAGTCCTTCTCCAGCCGGTCGCCCTTGGGCGTGCCGCGCCAGTCGTCGCCCTTGAAGATGACGTCGAAGCGGACCTGCTTCCAGGTCTCCACCTTGTCGGGGACCGTCTCGACGAAGGCGGCGTCGACGTACTTCACGCTGCGCACGATCTCCAGCCGCTCGACGAGCGGGATCATCGGGCGGCGCCCCTTGGCGAGCTCGGCCATCTCGTCCGAGACCACTCCGGCGACCAGGTAGTCGCACTGGCTCCGGGCGTGCCGGAGGATGTTGAGATGCCCGATATGGAACAGATCGTAGGCGCCGGGCGCGTAGCCGACTCGATACGGCCTGCGCGCGGGCGCAGCAAGGTCGGTCATGTCGTGCTCCGTCATCATTTACCCCCAGCAGCCACACCCCCCGGTGCAGCGGATTAGCAGACAATAGCGTGCACGTTCCGCACCACGCGGGTGAACGAATAGGGTGACGTGCGCATCATCCAGGGGAAGAGGGGACGCACGGTGTCCAGATCCGGTCAGCGGCGCATGCTGCTGGTTTCCACCAATTACGCTCCGGAGCATGCGGGAATCGGCCCGTACGCCACCCAGATCGCGGAGCACTGGGCGGATCTCGGTCACGAGACGCACGTCCTCGCGGGCATGCCGCACTACCCGGCCTGGTCGCTCGAACCCGAATACAAGGGGGCGTTCCAGCGCACGGAACAGCGCGCGGGTGTCACCGTGCACCGGCGTGCGCACACCGTGCCGCCGCGCCAGACCGCCGTGAAGCGGGCCCTTTTTGAAGGATCGATTCTGCTGCACGGCGCCGTGGCCCCGCCCCGGATGCCCAGGCCCGACGCGGTCCTCGCCCAGATGCCCAGCCTGGCCGGCGGAGTGCTCGCCGCCCGGCTCGCGGCCCGGTGGAAGGTCCCCTACATCCCGGTCGTCCAGGACCTGATGGGCGCCGCCGCCGCGCAGAGCGGGATCAGCGGCGGCGACAAGGCCGCCGCGATCGCCGGCCGCGCCGAGGCCTACGCCCTCAAGCGCGCCACCCTCGTCGGCGTCATCCACGAGACCTTCGTGGACCGGGTCGTCGGCATGGGCGTGGACCCGGCCAAGATCCGCCTCGTCCCGAACTGGTCGCACGTGCCGGTGCCCACCAAGCCGCGCGGAGAGACCCGCCACCACCTCGGCTGGGCACCCGGCGAGACCGTCGTCCTGCACTCCGGGAACATGGGCCTCAAGCAGGGCCTGGAAGTCCTCGTCGGCGCCGCCCGGCTGGATCCGAGCGTCCGGTTCGTCCTGATGGGCGACGGCAGTCAGCGGGCGGCCCTGTCCGATCTCGCGTCGGATGTGCCGAATCTGGACATCATCCCCCCTGCCGCTGACGGTGAGTTCCCGGATATCCTCGCCGCGGCGGACGTTCTCGCGGTCACGCAGCACGCCGCCGTGCTGGACATGAGCGTCCCGTCGAAGCTGACCTCGTACTTCCAGACCGGCCGGCCCGTCGTCGCCTCCGTGGCCGCGGAGGGCGGGACCGCGCAGGAAGTGGAACGCTCGGGCGCAGGGGTGCTCGTACCGCCGGAGGACCCCGAGGCCCTGCTGAAGGCCGTACGGGCCCTGGCCGAGGACCCGGAAGGCGCGGACGCACTGGGAGCGGCCGGACCCCGCCACGTGGCGGCCCATCTGAGCCGCGAAGCGGGCCTGGCCCGCATCGACGCACTGATAGACGAAGCACTTGGGGGACCCCGGCCGTGATCGAGACGAACCGCCCTGCAGCGGCACCGGCCGACGACGAACCCGATCTCCTCAGAGACCAGTTCCGGCAGCTCCTGCGCTACCGCAGGCTCATCGGCGCGGGCATCGGGATCGGCCTGCTGGGCGGCGTCTACCTCGGCATCTCCACGGCCGACACCTATGTCGCGACCGCCGACGTCGTCCTGCGCGCACCCACCGACGACCCGTTCAACCCGAGCCTCGCCCCGGACAAGGCGATCAACATCGGCTCGGAGCGCCAGGTCGCGCTCAGCTCCTCCATAGCCAACGAGGCGGCGAAGAAGCTCGGCGTGGGCGCGTCCGGCTTCGCCGCCCTGCGCAGCGGTCTGCAGGTGACCAACCCCCCGCAGACCATGGTCCTGCGCTTCACGTACACGGCGGACTCCCCCAAGGAGGCCGCCAAGCGCGCCAACACGATGACCGAGGCGTACCTGCTGAAGCGGCAGGAGGCCCTCGACGCCACCCGCGACAAGATGGTCAAGGGGTACAAGGAGCAGCGAGATCCGATCGCCAAGCAGCTCGACGAGCTGTCGAAGGAGATCGCCCGGATGCCGGCCGGCGCCGGACGCGACGCCGCCACCTCCTCCAAGACCGACCTGCAGAGCGAGGTCGGCGGCTACAACACCAAGATCACCAAGCTCGAGGCCCTGGACATGACCCCGGGCCGCGTCACCAGCGCGGCGACCGCGCCCACCGCCACCGACGGCCCCGGCATCGTCATGTCGCTCGCGCTCGGCGCGGCCGTCGGCCTCGCACTCGGCCTGCTGGCCGCCTGGGTCCGCCTCGTCTTCGATCCGGCCCCGCGCTCCGAGGGCGACGTCGCCCGGGCACTTCGCGCACCCGTCCTGGGTTACCTGCCCCGGGACCGGACGGGCGGCGGACCGCTGCTCGCCGCCGGCGAGGCCGATCCCCGGCTCGCCGAGGAGTACCGCTCGGTGGCCTTCCGCCTCGCCTACGACTCCCGCTTCGCCGACCGGCGCCGCCTGCTCGTCGTCGCCCCGCGCGGCAGCAGCGAGACCGCCGCCGCGGTGGCCGTGAACCTCGCCGCCTCCTTCGCGGAGACCGGCAAGGACGTCCTCCTCATCGAGGCCGACCTGCGCACCCCTGTCCTGGCCAGCCAGCTGCCGACGGACGCCGGCGGCAGGCCGCGCTGGAGCCAGACCCCGGGCAGCCCGAACCAGGGCGGCCGTCACTCGGACACCGAATGGCCCGACGGGCGCCAGCTCGTCGTGGACGCCGGGGAGTCCGGATCCTTCGACCTCATCCCGGGCGAGCGGGCACGCAACGTCCCCCGCTCGCTGACCTCGGCCCGCGCCACCCGGCTGATCTCCGAGGCCGACTCCCCCAACTCCACGGTCGTCGTGCTCGCTCCGCCCGTGCTCTCCTACGCCGACGCCCTGGCCCTCGTCGACCGCGTCGACGGCGTCCTGGTCGTCTGCGACCCGCGCGCGGTGCACCGCACCGACCTGTCCCGGATCCGCGAACTGATCAGCGGCGCCGGCGGCACCGTCCTCGGCGCGGTGCTGCACGCGCCGCTGCCCGGCGAGAAGCGCGGCCGCAGCAAGGACAAGGCCGGCCCGGCCCCCGCCGGGGGTCCCGGGACCTCCTCGAAGCCCGGGCGGTCCGTGCCGGAGCCCCGGCCGATCCCGTACGAGGTGGCCGAGCCCGAACAGCACATCCCCGGTGACGGCACCGACACCGTCGCGCTGCGCACCGTCCGCATGGGCCGCAGATGAGCCGACGCGGCCTCGCCGCCGTCGCGTCGGTCCTGGACCAGGCCGCGTCCAGCGCCACGAACATCCTGGTGCTGGTGCTGGCCGCCCGGCTGTCCTCGGCGTCCGGGTTCGCCGACTTCTCCATGGTGTACGTGACCTTCAGCGTGCTCCTCGGACTGAACATGGCCTACGTCGGCCAGAGCCTGGTGCTGGAGAAGGGCGAGCGGCTCGGCGCCGAGTGCCGCTCGGCCGTGGGCTTCACCGCGGCCGCGTCGGCCGCCGTGGGCGCGCTGCTGCTGGTGGTGGGCCTCGCCCTCCCCGGGCCCACCGGGACCGCCTTCCTCGCGCTGGGCCTCGTACTGCCGCTGGTGCTGCTCCAGGACGGCCTGCGGTACTGCTTCTCCGCGCTGCGCGCCCCGCAGCGGGCGCTGGCCGCCGACGTGCTGCGGCTGGTGTGCGTGGTCGCGGCGCTGGCCCTGCAGCCCGAAGGGGCCTCGGCGGGACGGCTGGTGCTCGCGTGGGGGCTCTCGGCGCTGCCGGCGCTGGGCGTGGGGCTCTGGCTGCTGCGGCCGTACGTACGCGGCGTGCGCGCCGACCTGCGGCCGTACCTGCGGCGGGGCCACCTCGGGCAGCGGTTCGTGGTCGAGTTCGCGGTGGGCAACGGCTCCAGCCAGCTCGCCGTCCTGGGCCTCGGCGTCTTCGCGACGCCGCTGGCCGTCGGCGCGCTGCGGGGTGCGACCACGCTCTTCGGGCCGCTGAACGTGCTGTTCAACTCCGCGAACGCCTTCGGACCGCCGGTGCTCGGGCGGCTCGGCGGCAAGCGGGCCGTGGTGCGGGCCACGGCCGCACTGGGACTCGTACTGGCGGCGGTCGGCGCGGGCTGGGCCACGGCCCTGTACCTGCTGCCGGACCGGCTGGGCCGGGAACTGCTCGGCGACACCTGGGCGGGCGCGTCGGCGCTGCTGCCGGCGACGGGGGCGCAGTACGCGGTGATGGGGCTCGGCACGTGCGCGCTGCTGACCCTGCGGGTGCTCGCGCCGAAGGCCACGCTGTCGTTGCAGGTGGTCTTCTCGCTGCTGTCGGTGGGGCTGCTGCTGGGTGGCTACGCGGTGTGGGGGGTGGCGGGCGCCGCGTGGGGCCTGGCGGCCGGCTCGGCCCTCAAGGCCCTGGCCGCCTGGTGGCGCGTCACCCGCCTCCCGGCCGCCGCCGGCTCGTGGGACACCGAGCCCGTACCTGCTGCCTGACCCGCTCGCGCGGAGCGATGAGCCCCACCGGGCCGCCGCCGTGTGAGCCGCTGCGCGGGCTTCTCTCCCCGCCCCGCCCTTTCACCGTTTCCCGGGCCCTGCCCGGACCCCGCGCCTCAATCGCCGGCGGGGCTGAAGTACCGGGCTCCGCCCGGACCCGGTCCTCACGCCGGACGGGCTGAAAATCCAGGGGGGTACGGGGCGGAGCCCCGGGAAGCGGTGGCGCGGACAAGGTGCGGGCGGGCCCCACAACAGCGGCGCGGTCAGCGCAGGGTGGTGGACTTGTCCGTGCGGTAGGTCGCGACCAGCGCAAGGCAGAGGGCCGCGATCGCCACCCGCCCCGACGCCTGCAGCAGCGGCCCCCGCAGCAGGATGAACGAGTAGCCCGCGACCAGCGGGACCACCACCGAGATCAGGCTCCCCGGCGGACTCCTGCGCGTGGCCCGCTTCGCGTAGCGCCGGTCGACGCGGGCCGAGGCGTACCCCATGCCCAGCAGCCCCGCCCCCATGCCCAGCGGCCCGAAGTCCAGCCACAGCTCCGCCCAGATCGGGGAGGAGAGGTTGGTGTTGACCGTGCCCATCCACTGGCCGACCATCACGCCCGTGTCCCGCGGCTTGCCGGGCCACACCGCGCGCGGCACCGCGAAGAAGATCGATCCCGCGAGCTGGCGTCCGTAGTAGTGGCCGGGGCCGGAGTTCGAGAAGGTGATGGTGTTCGCGAACATGCCGATCTGATCGTAGTCCTTGAGGGCCATGGGCTCCAGGAAGGACGTGGTCTCGACCGGCCGGTAGTTCTTCTCGTCGTAGCGGAAGCGGTCCGCGAACGGGAAGATCAGGAGCGCGACGACGACCGCCATGGACAGCGCCACCCGGTACATCGCCGCGCTCACCGGGAAGACGGTGAACAGCAGGGCGAACATGACCGTCAGGAACCAGTACCGCGGGTTCGAGATCGGGTTGTTGACGATCAGGTTGAGGCCGGCCAGTGCCGCCCACGTGACGATGATCGACACCTTGCGGCGGGCGAACTTCGAGGTGATCAGCCAGCGGGTGTACAGGAGCAGCGCGAGCAGCGCCGGTACGGTGCCGAAGCCGCGCAGCAGGGCCTGGCCCGCCTGGCCGTCGCCGTTGGAGACGCCCGCCTCCTCGATGCCGGCGATGATCTCCTGGCGGCTGGAGAAGAAGACCGCAGGGCCGCCCAGCTTCATGACGAAGGCGGCGCTGCACAGGAACGACAGGATCGTCAGGAGCTGGAGCCGGCGCCGGTGCGCCATGACGGGCTTCGACTCCTTCTGGGAGCCGCCCGCACGCCCGGCCGGCCGGTGCCGGGCCAGCAGCACGCCGACGTCGAAGGCCGTGCAGCCGAGCAGTACGAGCCCGATGGCGACGGTCAGGTCGGTCCGCGGACCGACGACCGGCGTGGGGACCTGGCCGAGGACGGCCTGCGCGAGCGGGGCCACGCCCATGGCCATGTAGACGAAGAGCCAGAAGGAGCCCTGCAGCAGTTTGCGGCGGCTGGTGAGGACCATCGCGGAGAGCCGGGCGCCCGCGTACATGGTGAGCAGCAGCTGGAGCCAGAAGGCCGCGTCGCGGACGCCGGCACCGGTCTGGACGGCGACGAACAGCGGCAGGAAGACGGTGAATCCGAGCGCGAGCGGGACGGACAGCGCGCGCGAGAGGAGCGTGCGCGGGAGGGTGGCCCGGCCCCACAGGCTCTCGTCCTCGAAGGGGGACGGAACGGGCTGCTTCGGCGGCGTCGCGGAGGGCTTGCGTATGTCCGTCGTCACTGCCGCCCCCACCCGATGTGCCTGGTCCGCGCGCAGTCTAGTCTGAGCGGGCCACGCCCGGGGAGGCGGCGGCTGAGTGCAGATGGGGGCGACAGTTGCGGGATCTTCCTTCCTTCACGCTGGCCGGGTACGACAAGGGCCGCGGGCTGCTGACGCAGGCGCTCTGGTTCGCCGTGATGAACACGCTGTTCATGAGCTGGTTCTGTCCGGCGCGGGTGCGGGTGGTGCTACTGCGGGCCTTCGGGGCGAAGATCGGCGAGGGCGTTCTCATCCGGCACCGGGTGCGGGTGCTGTGGCCGTGGAAGCTCGACATCGGGGACCACACCTGGATAGGTGAGGGCGCCTGGCTGCTGAACCTGGAGCCGGTGACCATCGGGGCGAACGTGTGCGTCTCGCAGGAAGCCATGCTGTGCACCGGTTCGCACGACCACCGGGCCGCCGACTTCCGCTACCGCAACGCCCCGATCGTGGTCGAGGACGGCGCGTGGGTGGCGGTACGGGCGACCGTGCTCGCCGGGGTCACGGTGGGGCGCTGCGCCGTCGCGGGCGCCGGTTCGGTGGTCCACAAGAACCTTCCCGCGCTGACCCTGCAGACCCAGGACGGGCACCGCCGCCCGGTGGAGGAGCCCAATTGAGTGCCGCGATGAGAGTCCTGCACGCCGTCACCCTGCACTCCCCCTCGCACGCCTTCGGCGGACCGGTGCGGGTCGCGCTGAACCTGGCGAAGGGGCTGCGGGCCCGGGGCCACGAGGCGCGGCTGCTGGCGCTCGGCGAGGGCTTCGAGCAATGGCCGGCCTCCGTCGAGGGGGTCCCGGCGAAGCTGTTCCCGGCCCGCCGCCTGCTCCCCCTCGGCTTCAGCGGGATGACCTCCCCGGCCCTGCTGGCCTCGGCCGGCCGGCTGGTGCGGGACGCCGATGTCGTACACGTCCACCTGGCCCGGGACCTGGTGACGCTGCCGGTCGCGCTGGCGGCGCTGCGGGCGGGCAAGCCGCTGGTGCTGCAGACCCACGGCATGGTGGACCCGAGCGAGAAGCTGCTGGCCAAGGTGCTGGACGCGGTGGCGGTACGTCGGCTGCTGCGCGGCGCGGACGCGGTGCTGTACCTGACCCCGCACGAGCGAGAGGGGCTGGACGCGGTGGCCGGCGCGCCGCCCTTGGCGCAGGCGGTCCGCCTGGTCAACGGGACCCCGGCGCAGGAGGAGCGGCCCCCGCTGAGCGGCCCGCCGCGCATCTTGTACTCGGCGCGCCTGCAGGCCCGTAAGCGGCCGGTGGACTTCGTGGACGCGGCCCCGGCGGTTCTCGCCGCCCACCCGGACGCGCAGTTCGTGGTCGCGGGCCCGGACGAGGGCGAACTGGCCGCCGTACGGGCGCGGATCGGGGCGCTGGGCCTCACCGACCGGTTCACGGTCCCGGGAGCCCTCTCCAGCGCGGAGGTCCTCGCCGAACTGCGCCGGGCCCACGTCTACGTACTGCCGTCGGTGGACGAGCCGTTCCCCATGTCGGTGCTGGAAGCCCTCTCCGTGGGCGTCCCCACGGTGGTGACCCACTCCAACGGCCTGGCCCGCGACATCGCCCGCACCGGCGCCGGCCACGCGGTCGACCCCGGCCCGGCAGGCGTCTCCACCGCCGTCCTGAACCTCCTGGACCCGGCAGCCAACCACGAGGCCTCCCGGTCGGCCCGCGAACTGGCCGCGGAGTCCTTCTCCATGGACGCCGTCCTGGACACCCTCCTCCCGGTCTACGAAGGCATCCGCCACTGAGGGACGGCGGCCCGCGTCGATACGGTGTGGGCCATGCCCTCATCCGCACTGCAATCTCCGCAAGGAGCGGCCAGGCCGGCGCAGTCCCTGCTGCCTCCGCCGGGCGACCGCCGGCTGCACACCCAGGGCGTCGCGGAGCGGGCGCGGGAACTGTCCCGATCCGTTTCTGAGCAGGACAGGGAACTGCTGGTCGCGGCAGCATGGCTGCACGACATCGGCTATGCCGGCGCGAAAGCGGTTGCCGATGACGTCAGATGACGTCGCGGCGGTGTTCCTCGACCACCGGGATGGCGCCGCCCGTGGTGCGGCGGCGCTTGTAGATGCTCGTGTACACGGCGAGGCCGATTCCGCCGACCGCCATCATGATCAGGCCGACCAGGTCGAGGTTGACGCTCTCCAGCTCCCAGTCGCTGGCGAAGGTGAGGATCGCACCCACCACGATCAGGACGATGCATCCGCCGATGCCCATGGGATCCGCCTTCCGCTGTCGGGACTGTGACCGCGCGGGTACCCGGGTTCCGGGTACGGAAACGCCCCCGGGGGCCGGGAGTCCGGTCCTCGGGGGCGTTGACGGCTCGGTTACGCGGGGATCCAGGCGTAGCAGCCCGTGGAGTTGAACTCCGCCGTGCCGGCCGGGATCGTCGCCGTGATCTTGTCGCCCGCCTTGGGCGGGGTCTCCGGGCCCGAGGCGAGGGTGGCGCCGTCCTTGCCCTTGGCCTCCCATTTGCAGTTCGTGGCCTGGGTGAGCGCCCGGTAGTTGCCGGCCGCGGGCGAGGTCCGGGGGCCTTCGGGGAAGCCCTTCTCCGCCGCGGCGAGAATCGGCTTCTGGTCCGGGCACAGGAGGGTGATCGCGTCCTTGGCGCCCGGGATCTCGCCGGTGATGACGGCTCCGGTCGCCGCGTCCTTGTCGTGCTTCGCGGTGCGCTGCACCCGCTGGCAGGCGTCCTGGCCACCCTGCAGCACGGACGCCGGGTCCACCTTGTCGGGGACCCGCCCGCTCAGGTACTTCTTCTCCTCCGCCGTGAAACTGCCCGTCTTCGGGGTGAGCTTCGCGTCCGGCAGGACGGGGCCGGTCGGCTTCGCGTTCGGGTCGGTCGACGGCTGCGGAGCGTCCGCCGGGTCGGGGGCCGACGAAGAGGCCGGGGGCTTCGGCTTGGCGCCGGAGTCGGCCTTGTCCCCGCCCGAACTGCAGGCGGTCAGCGTCAGGGCGGCGGCCAGCAGGACAGCAGCCGCTGCGGAGCGTCGGTACATCGGATGGCTCCCGTACTCAAGGGGGTGTGCAGCGGGGCCCGGCCACAGAGAGCCGGACCCCGCACGCCGTCAGGCGGTTGTTTCGGTTGTCGTCGCTTACTTCGCGCCGAAGGTGAGGACCAGCTGCGGAGTACCCTCCGCCGCCGTGGCCTCGGAGGACCAGATCCACAGCGGGTCGGTGCCCGTGCTCGTCAGGCCCAGGGCGTAACTGGTGCCCAGCGCCGCGGAGACCGCGGTGGTGTCCAGCTCCACGTTGTGGACCGCGGAGCCCTCCGGCACGCCCACGATGCTGCCGAGCGGGGTGGTGCCGAGGGTGGGCTTGGTGTTGAAGGTGGTACCCGCGCCGGTCCAGTTACCGGTGACCGGGAGCACCTTCACGGTGTCGGCGGTGCCGGAGTTCGCCTGCGTGCTGGTCTTGATCTGCAGCGAGGCGGACTTCAGGACCTGGCCCGCCGGGGCGGCCGGCAGGTTGAAGCGCATGTACGTCTCGTACAGCGAGCCGCTGCCGCGCACCGCGAGCGAGGTGGACGTGCCGTAGGCGGTGCTCGGGGCGCCCTGGTTGATGTAGGTGTCCTCGGTCGTCTTGACCGCGGAGACCGTGTCGGTGGGCGCCTTGGCCAGGTCGAAGTGGCTCTTGACCTGGGCCTGGGTGAGCGCCGACGGGTAGACGGCGGTCTCATCGAGCTGACCCGCGAAGAAATTGCTCGTCGGGCGGGTCGGCCAGTTGGCGAGGTTGTCCCCGCCGACGTGCCAGTAGCCCGCGAAGGTGCTGTTGCTCGTGGCGTTCAGGGAACCCTTGTTCTGGCCGTCGACGTACAGCGTGATGCCGCCGGGGCCCTGGGTGCCGACCACGTGGTGCCACTTGTTGTCGTTGTACGTCTCGAACAGGCCCGTGGAGACGGTCCGGGTCGAGCCGTTGTAGACGCCGAAGACCAGGCGACCGGTGTTGGTCATGTACAGCTGGCGGTCGTACGAGCCGCTGTTGCGCGCGGTGTTGTTGCCGAATCCGATGAGCTTGCCGCCGCGCGTGGTGTCCGTCTTGAACCAGGTCTCGATGGTGAACGCGTTGCCGACCGTCTGGCGGCGGTCGCTGTACACCTGCTGGCTGGTCCCGTTGAAGCCCATCGCCGTGCTGCCGGAGACGGCGCCGGGCGACTGCTTCAGGGCGGGGGCGTTGAGCTGGACACCGCTGCGGTTGCCGGACACCGAGGAGTCGGCGACGTAGGGGCTGACCGCGTCGTCGTAGCGCCAGTAGAGGTCGGCGCCGTCGGCGCGGACCTGGTTCGGGTAGGACTGGACCGAGGTCGGGACGGTCACCGAGGCGACGGCCGACAGGGCGCTGGTGTTACCGGCGGCGTCGGTCGCGGTCACCCGGTAGGTGTAGCTCTGGCCGGCCTTGGCCGTGGTGTCGTTCCAGGAGGCCTGGGGGCGCTCCCACTCCAGCGAGCTGGCGGTGACGGTGGCGGCCGGGGTGGCCGAGCCGTTGCGGTAGATGCGGTACGTCAGCTTGCTGTCGTCCGCGTCGTAGCTGGTGCGCCAGCGGACCTGGACCTCGCCGGGCTTGACGCTGGAGGCGCTGGCCACCGGGGTGGTCGGGGCGCCGACGTCGCCGGTGGAGGCGAAGCGGGTCAGGCCCCACTGCGGCTTGCCGTTGATGAGGGTGAACTCACCGCCGACCCACATGTACTTGACGTTGTTCTTCTCGGCCACGGCCATGACGCGCGGGCCGATGCCCTCGGTGCCGTCCATGCCGTCGTTGGCCGTGGGGTGCCAGCCCAGCTTGCCGGGGCCGCGCACGAAGCCGTCCACGGGCGCGGGGGCGGCGCCTTCGTGGTTGGTCGGCTGGGCCAGCAGGAAGTTGCGCTTGCCGTCGGGGAACTCCAGCTCGGTGGAGCAGTCGTGCCCGTGCGAGGAGCTGTAGAGCACTCCCTCGTACGGCAGGACGAACTGGGTGGCGCCGAGGCAGCGGTCGCGCCACTTCTCGGTGAAGTCGCTCAGGCGCAGGCCGATGCGACCGTCGAAGACGCCGCCGCCGGAACCCTCGTGACCCGTGTAGAAGCCGGTGTCGTCGGTGGAGATGTCCTTGACGACCGAGTTCGACGGGATGTTGGCGTACGTCTTGGTGACCGCGCCCGTGGTGGCGTTGACCACGGCGAGGGCGTGGCTGTTGGAGCCGTTGACGGTGAAGAAGTCGCCGCCGAGGAGGACGTTCTTGCCGTCGGGGGTGACCTCGACGGCGCGGCCCGGCTCGTCGACGTTGGCGACGAAGGGCTTCAGCGCACCGGAGGAGGCGTCCACGGCGGCGAACCGCTCGCGGGTCTGGCCCTCGACGGCGGCGAAGTCGCCACCCGCGTACAGGGTGTCGTCGGTGACGGCGAGCGCGCGCACGGTGGCGGGGAAGCTCGGGTGGAACGATGCCTTGGGGGTGCAGCTCGCGATGTCGATCGCGGCGAGGCTGGAGACCGGGGTGCCGTTGACGGCGCCGAAGGACCCGCCCGCGTAGAGGGTCTTCTTGTCCTTCGAGACGACCAGCGTACGAACGGTCGCGGTGCCTTCGCCGATGGTGAAGGCCAGCTTGCAGGAGGTGGGATTGCCGGTCGCGGCGTCGAGCGCCACGAAGTTCACGGCACTCTGCTCCGCGCCGGCCACGCCCTCGGGCGGACGGACGGCCGAGAAGGTACCGCCGGCGAAGACGGTGCCGTCGGCCTGGGCCATCGCCCAGACGACGCCGTTCGTCTGCCAGGTCGGCAGCTCGTCGGCGGTGAATGCCACCGGAGCCGTGATGGCGGACGCCTGAGGCATCAGCACCAGGCCTATGCCGGTGCCCGCACCGGCCAGTGACAGGACGAGGGCGGCAGTCAGCCCTCTGGATCTACGCATGAGCCCCCCAGGGCAATTGCCCGGTTTGATGGCTGGAACTATCCGAACAGCCATATGTACTGGCGCAGACTAGGGCTCACTTGAAGGCCCGGTCACCTCTCTTGACCCATTGCATACCAACTTGGAATCAACAGGTTCAGCCTGGAGGGTGCACAAGGGACATACGGCAGGTTTACCTCGGCCATACCCCTGCAGAGCTGCGGAGCATGGCCGGAACACGGCAAACCGTAGGGGAAATATAAGGCCTCAGCGGTCGATGCGGACTGTCACGCCCGCCAGTTGGTCCTCGACCTGACGGATGTCGGCGTCCACCATGATCTGCGCCAGTTCCGCCACCAGGACCGTCGGCTTCCAGCCAAGCAGGTCATGGGCCTTGGACGCGTCGCCGATGAGGGCGTCGACCTCGCTCGGGCGCTCGTACTTGGGGTCGTAACGCACGTGGTCGGTCCAGTCGAGACCGGCGTGCGTGAAGGAGGACTCGACGAACTCGCGGACGGTCGCGGCCACGCCGGTGGCGACGACGTAGTCGGTGGGCTCGTCCTGCTGGAGCATCCGCCACATGGCGTCCACGTACTCGGGGGCGTAGCCCCAGTCGCGCACCGCGTCGAGGTTGCCGAGGTAGAGGTGGTCCTGAAGACCGGCCTTGATACGGGCCACCGCGCGGGTGATCTTGCGGGTCACGAAGGTCTCGCCGCGGCGCGGGGACTCGTGGTTGAAGAGGATCCCGTTGACGGCGAACATGTCGTACGCCTCGCGGTAGTTCACCGTCGTCCAGTACGCGAAGACCTTCGCGGCGCCGTACGGGCTGCGCGGGTGGAACGGCGTGGCCTCGTTCTGCGGGGGCGGGGTGGCGCCGAACATCTCGGAGGACGAGGCCTGGTAGATGCGGGTGTCGACACCGCTGGCCCGGATGGCCTCCAGCAGCCGCAGCGCGCCGAGGCCGGTCACGTCACCCGTGTAGAGCGGGGCGTCGAAGGAGACGCGGACGTGGGACTGGGCGCCGAGGTTGTAGACCTCGTCGGGGCGTATGTCGCGGAGCAGGTTCACGAGGGCGACGCCGTCGGACAGGTCGGCGTGGTGCAGGACGAAGGACCGGTTGGCGGTCTGCGGGTCCTGGTAGATGTGGTCGACCCGCTCCGTGTTGAAGCTGGAGGACCGCCGCACGAGCCCGTGCACCGTGTAGCCCTTGGAGAGCAGGAGCTCGGCGAGGTACGAGCCGTCCTGTCCGGTGACTCCGGTGATCAGTGCGGTCTTGCCCATGGGGTCCCCTTGCTGGTGGTTTCTGTCGGTCGTGGTGAGGCTGTGCCTCGGGGTGGGTGCGGAGCCGGCCCTGCGGGGCGGCGCGCCGAAGGGTCGGGTCGCGGCCAGGGGGGCTGGATGCGTACCGTACACGGCCGCCCCCGACGCCCCCTGCGGGGCGGCCGCCGTCTCGTGGTCCTGACGCCGCCCGGCACGCCCCCGGTTCCGCAGGCTCGGGCCGTGGACCCCTGCGCCCCCCGCGGGAGGGGACTGGCATCATCGGCGGTATGACAAGTTCGCTGCCGCTCCTGCCCCCGAACGCCCGCGTCTTCGTCGCGGGTCACCGCGGCCTCGTGGGGTCCGCGGTCGCCCGGCGGCTCACCGCCGACGGCCATGAGGTGCTCACCCGGGGCCGCGCCGACCTCGACCTGCGCGACGCCGCCGCGACCGCCGCGTACCTGAAGGACGCCCGCCCGGACGCCGTGGTGCTGGCCGCCGCCAAGGTCGGCGGGATCATGGCCAACAGCACGTACCCGGTGCAGTTCCTGGAGGAGAACCTGCAGATCCAGCTCAGCGTGATCGGCGGCGCGCACGCCGCCGGCGTGGGCCGGCTGCTGTTCCTGGGATCGTCCTGCATCTACCCGAAACTGGCCCCGCAGCCGATCCGCGAGGACGCCCTGCTGACCGGCCCGCTGGAGCCGACGAACGAGGCCTACGCCCTCGCGAAGATCGCCGGGATCGTCCAGGTCCAGTCGTACCGCAAGCAGTACGGGGCCTCGTACATCTCGGCCATGCCGACGAACCTCTACGGCCCGGGCGACAACTTCGACCTGGAGACCTCGCACGTCCTGCCGGCCCTCGTCCGGCGCTTCCACGAGGCCGCCGCCGAGGGCCGTGACGAGGTCACGCTGTGGGGCTCGGGCACCCCGCGCCGGGAGTTCCTGCACGTGGACGACCTGGCCGCGGCCTGCGCCGTGCTGCTGAACACCTACGACGGCGACGAGCCCGTCAACATCGGCTGCGGCGAGGACCTGACCATCAGGGAACTGGCCGAGACGGTCGCCGAGGTGACCGGCTTCCGCGGCCGGCTCGCCTGGGACACGTCCAAGCCGGACGGAACCCCGCGCAAGCTGCTGGACGTGAGCCGCCTGACGTCGCTCGGCTGGAAGCCCGCCGTCTCGCTGCGGGACGGCATCGCCGCCACCTACAAGTGGTGGCGCGAGCAGAGCTGATCGCACAGGCGGCCCAGGATCCTCAGTACGCTCCGCGACCGTCTACGACGGCGCGGAGCGTACGGCCCATCACGTCGACATCACTGGTGAAGGACCAGTTGTCGACGTACTGGAGGTCGAGCTGGATGGTTTCGTCCCAGGACAGGTCGGACCGGCCGCTGATCTGCCACAGTCCCGTCATCCCGGGCCGTACGGTGAGCCGGCGCAGCTCGACCTCGTCATACTTCGCCACCTCCTCCGGAAGCGGCGGGCGCGGGCCGACCAGCGACATGTTGCCGGTCAGCACGTTGATCAGCTGCGGGAGCTCGTCCAGCGAGGTGCGGCGCAGCAGCCGGCCCACCCGGGTCACCCGGGGGTCGCGGCGCATCTTGAACATCAGGCCGTCGTTCTCGTTGGACCCGGACAGGTCGTCCTTCATGGCGTCGGCGTCCACGACCATCGTGCGGAACTTCCACATGACGAACGGGACCCCGTCGCGGCCGATCCGCCGCTGCCGGTAGAAGGCCGGGCCGCGCGAGCCGAGGCGGATGGCCAGGACGATCCCCAGGAGGACCGGGGAGAGCAGCAGCAGTCCGGCAGCGGCTCCGACCCGGTCGAGGGCGGACTTGAGCAGGGTCTGCACCCCGCGGCTGACGGGCGGCGCCACCCGCAGCACGGCGAGCCCGCCCGCGGACAGGGTCTCCAGGCGCTTGACGGAGACCTCCACCAGCCCGGGGAAGACGGCGAGTTCCAGCCCGGCGTCGTGCAGCGCCCAGGCGATCCGGCGCAGCCGCTCCCCCGTGATCCGCACGCCGGGGGCCACCAGCACCAGGTCGGCGTGGTGGCTGGCGACGGCGCCGAGCACGGCCGCGGAGTCGCCGTTCGGGACCTCGGAGGTCCCTCCGTCGAGCCGCGCCGCCACGGGCACCCCGCTGACGAGCGGCCCGGCACCGACCGGGACCACGCCGACGACGACGTACGGGTGGTCGGTGCGCGCGGCGAGGTGTGCGATGACGTCCTCGGCCGCGTCGGGCTCGCCGACGACCAGGACCCGGCTGACGGCCTGGGCCTCGCGGCGGGCGGCCGAGAGGTGCCGGTAGGTCAGCTTGTGGACGGCGACGGTGATGAGCAGAGCGGGCAGCAGGGCCCCGAGAGCGGACAGCCGGGGGGTGGCTTCTTCGGTCACCACACGCGCCACGGCCAGAACGCCGATAAGAATCAGCCAGTCATGCACGACCGGCAGCACACCGCGGGACTCCCCGAGCGTCCGGGTCGCGTAGCGCCGGCGCAGCGCCTGCACCCCGGTCCACGCCACGGCGGCGGCCAGGGCGCAGTAGACGGGCCGGACCTGCTGCGCGGCGTCGAAGACGAGTCCTACCGGGATCGCGGCACCGAGGAAATCGGCGGCGATTGCGGCCGGGCGGTACCAGCGGGCCTTGTCCCCGAGGCGCCGTGCGGGCGCAAGGGACTCCCTGGCCGCTCTGGCCACTCTTTGCGCAGGAATATGAACATGCCTCATGGGCCCCCCTGGCACGTGGTCTATGACTGTGGCGGACGCCCATCGCTTCCCCTGGCAACGAACATCTGCCGCACCGGGAAACAGTACGACAAACACCCGTACGGTAAATGCCGTTTGGGTCAACGCAGCCTCTTGTTGCGCAAGTGTTAGCAACCGGTATCAGGCGTTCCGGATGCCGGACGACCCAGGAGGCTTACGGAGGTAAATGGTCCGGATACCGGATACGCATCTTCGGACAACGGACCGTTTCCGGCCAACCTTTTGACGCGGCCCTGACATCTGACGCTGTGAGTGGCAATCTTCGACCGTTCATCGCACCAGCCCTGTTCTGCCCGGAGGCCCACCCAGCCATCCGGAACCCCCCTTGCAGAAGGAGTCTGCGTTGAGGTCCACCCCCCAGAGGCGTGCCACCGCTGCCGGCGCGCTCGTTGCCGCGGCAGCCCTGCTCGCCGTAGGCATACAGGCCGGCACCGCGACCGCCGACGCCACCGCGTCGCAGGCCTCCAAGGCCGCCCAGCCCAACCCGGGCGCGGCCAACCGCGCGCTCAGTGCCTCGGAGCGTGCGACGCTCCTGGCCGATGCCAACTCGACCACCGTGCAGGCCGCCAAGGCGCTCGGCCTCGGCAGTGGCGAGAAGCTCGTCGTCCGCGACGTGGTCCAGGACGCGGACGGCACCACGCACACCACCTACGAGCGCACCTACGACGGACTCCCCGTCCTCGGTGGTGACCTCACCGTCCACGCCAAGGACGGCGTCACCAAGAGCGTGACCAAGGCGACCAACCACGAGATCAAGGTCGCCGACACCAGCGCCACCGTGACGCCGGCGGCCGCCGAGAGCCAGGCCGTCTCCGCCGCGAGCGCCGAGGGCTCCAAGGAGGCCAAGCCCTCCAAGAACGCCCGCAAGGTGATCTGGGCTGCCGAGGGCGCGCCGGTCCTCGCGTTCGAGACCGTCGTCGGCGGCCTCCAGCACGACGGCACGCCGAACGAGCTCCACGTGGTGACCAACGCCAAGACCGGCGCCAAGATCACCGAGTGGCAGGCCATCGAGACCGGCACCGGCAACACGATGTACAGCGGCCAGGTGACCCTCGGGACCACCCAGTCGGGCAGCACCTGGAACCTGACCGACGCCGCGCGCGGCGGCCACAAGACGTACAACCTCAACCGTGGCACCGGCTCCGGCACCGGCACGCTGTTCTCCGGCCCGGACGACATCTGGGGCAACGGTCTGCCGTCCAACCTGGAGACGGCCGGCGGTGACGCCCACTACGGCGCCGCGGTCACGTGGGACTACTACAAGAACGTGCACGGCCGCAACGGCCTGCGCAACGACGGCGTGGCCCCGTACAGCCGGGTCCACTACGGCAACGCCTACGTCAACGCGTTCTGGAGCGACTCCTGCTTCTGCATGACGTACGGCGACGGTGAGGGCAACAACAAGCCGCTCACCTCCACCGACGTGGCCGCGCACGAGATGACCCACGGTCTGACCTCGGTCACCGGCAACATGACCTACAGCGGTGAGCCCGGCGGTCTGAACGAGGCGACCTCCGACATCATGGCGGCGGCCGTCGAGTTCTACGCCAACAACCCGCAGGACGTCGGCGACTACCTGGTCGGCGAGAAGATCGACATCAACGGCGACGGCACCCCGCTGCGCTACATGGACAAGCCGAGCAAGGACGGCGCGTCCAAGGACAGCTGGTACTCGGGCCTCGGCGGCATCGACGTCCACTACTCCTCGGGCCCGGCCAACCACTGGTACTACCTGGCCTCCGAGGGCTCGGGCGCCAAGGTCGTCAACGGCGTGAGCTACAACTCGCCGACCGCGGACGGCCTGCCCGTCACCGCGATCGGCCGTGACGCCGCCTCGAAGATCTGGTTCCGCGCGCTGACGGTGGGCTACTTCAAGTCGACCACCAACTACGCCGACGCCCGTGTCCAGACCCTGAAGGCCGCCGCCGACCTCTACGGCCAGGGCTCGGCGATCTACAACAACGTCGCCAACGCGTGGGCCGGCGTCGCCGTCGGATCCCGCATCTCCAACGGCGTCACGGTCAGCCCGATCGCCAACCAGAACACCGCCACGGGCAGCGCCGTGAGCCTGCAGGTCCAGGCCACGAGCACGAACCCGGGTGCGCTGAGCTACGCGGCGACCGGCCTGCCGGCCGGCCTGTCGATCAACTCCTCCAACGGCCTGATCTCGGGCACGGCCTCCACCGCGGGCACGTCCAACGTGACCGTCACGGTGACCGACTCGCAGAACCAGACCGGTACCGCGGCGTTCACCTGGACGGTCGGCACCACGCTGCCGAGCGTCTTCGAGAACACCACGGACTATCAGATCGCGGACAACTCGACCGTCGAGTCCCCGATCAACGTGACGCGATCGGGCAACGCCCCGAGCGCCCTCAAGGTGGACGTGAACATCGTCCACACCTACGTCGGTGACCTGGTCGTCGACCTGGTCGCCCCCGACGGCAGCGTCTACAACCTGCGCAACCGCACCGGCGGCAGCGCGGACAACATCGTCCAGCAGTTCACCGTGAACGCCTCCTCCGAGGTCGCGAACGGCACCTGGAAGCTCCGCGTCCGGGACGCCGCCAGCCTGGACACCGGCTACATCAACAGCTGGAAGCTCACCTTCTGACCCCGGCGGGGCAGGGTGAACGTCAGCTGAGCAGATAGACACGGGGCCGCCCGGGAGGAATCCTCCCCGGGCGGCCCTGTTCCATGGGCCCGGGTCAGCCCAGGGCGCGGAAGAGGGCGGTGAGGAGGTCTTCCTCCTCCTCTTCCTCGTCGTTCTGGTTCTGGTTCTGGTTCTGGTCGGTCTGGTCGGTCTGGTCGGTCTGGTCGTCGCGCGACTGGTCGTCCCGGCCCGGCCAGGTGCCGTTGCCGCCGTTCCCGCCATTGCCGGCGCCGCCGCCGGTCTGGTCCTCGCCGGCCTCGTCGTCACGCGGCCGGTCGTCCCGGCCCGGCCAGGTGCCGTTGCCGCCGTTCCCGCCGTTCCCGCCGTTCCCGCCGGTGTCGCCGTTCCCGCCGGTGTCGCCCCGGCCCGAGTCCTCCTCGTCCACCGGCTTGAAGTAGACCGAGACGACCTCCACCCGCCTCGCCCTCTCCCCCGGCTTCAGTACCTTCTCCGCCTCGCCGTTGCAGCTGCGGTTGTCGAAGAGGACCGCCAGCGACTCCGTCTCGTTGCGCACCTCGATGGCGGGCTCGTCGCGGGAGGTGCGCGTCAGCAGGTAGCAGGTGTCGTTGTCGGCGGGCCGGATCTGGCCCCTCCTCTCGGTGCCGGCCGCGTCCAGGTACTGGTAGTGCAGCGTGCCGAGGGCGCGTTCGCCGTGGTCGTCGGCCACCGACGGGCCGGCGGTGGGCAGGGCGAGCGCGAGAGCGCCGACGAACACGGCGGCGGTCGAGCGAAGACGCATGGGGGGAGTCCGTTCCTCGGGTTCCGCGGATACCGGTCCGGTGGCATCCTCGGGCAGCGTAGGAGCGGAGGAGGCCGCTGAATCGATTCGGCATGCCCAGTACGTTCGAAGGTTCACCCGTGAGGTCCCAGCCGTACGGCCCTCCGCGCGGTCTCCCTGCGTACGGCCTCAGTTCCGTACGGCCGGTGCCCCCGCCGGGTCCTCGGCCCCGGTGGACTGCGTGCGGGGCCGCGGGATCGGAGCTGCGGCGGCCGGCGTCCCGCCGCGGAGCAGGAGGAAGACCGCCAGCGCGCCGGCCAGCCCCATCGCGGCCGAGACCAGGAACGTCTCGCGCAGACCGTTCGCGAAGGCGGCCTCCACCAGCCCCGTCAGCGCCTCGCGGGCCGCGCCCGCCGGGGCCTCGGCGAGCACCTGCCCGGCGCCGCCGGAGGCCAGCGGCTCCGCCAGCCCCCGGCCGCCCTCACCGAGCCCGGAGCGCAGCCCCGCGTGGAAGACCGCGCCGAGCACGGCGATGCCGAGGGCGGTGCCCAGCTGGCGCGCGGTGTTCAGGGCGCCGCCCGCCATGCCCGCCCGGGCCGGGGCCACGGCCCCCATCGCGGTGGCGGCCAGCGCCGGGGTCGCGGCGCCCACCCCCACGCCGGTCACGAGCAGCCCGGGCACCAGGGCGGTCCAGCCGTCCCCGGCGTCGAGCATCCAGGCCTGGAGCAGCGCGCCGACGCCGATCAGCAGCAGCCCGCCGCCGATGGTCAGCCGGGGCGGGACCCCGTGCAGCAGCCGTCCGGCCACCACGGCGACGACGAAGCCGGCCGCGCTGAGCGGCAGCAGCACCAGGCCCGCGCCGACCGGGCTCATCCCCTCGGCGGACTGCAGCCAGAGGGAGACGTACATGAGGTACGAGAACGCGGCGCCCGACAGCAGCAGTCCGGCGGCCATGACGGCGACGAAGGTCCGGCTGCGGAAGAGCGAGAGGTCCAGCATCGGGCGGGTGCTGCGCAGTTCGACGAGGACGAAGGCGGCGAAGGCGGCCACGCCCAGGCCGAGCAGGCCGAGGGTGGTCGGCGAGCCCCAGCCGTTCTCGCCGACGCGGATCACGGCGTAGGTGACGGCCGCGGCGCCCGCGGTGAAGGTGGCCATGCCCGGCAGGTCGAGGCGCTCGGCGTGCGGGTTGCGCGACTCGGCCACCGCCTTGAGGGTGACGTACACGGCCAGCGCGCTGACGGGCAGGTTGATGAAGAAGATCCAGCGCCAGCCGAAGTTCTCGGTGAGCAGTCCGCCGATGATCGGCCCGGCCGCGGCGGCGGCGCCGTTGACCGCGCCCCAGACGCCGAAGGCCACCCCGCGGTCGCGGCCCTGGTAGGACGCGCTGAGCAGGGCCATGGTGGTGGCGAACATGGCGGCGCCGCCGATGCCCTGGACGGCGCGGAAGGCGATGAGTTCGGCAGGGCCGGTGGCCAGCCCGCAGGCGAGCGAAGCGGCGGCGAACAGCCCGAGCCCGATGAGGTAGACGCGGCGGCGGCCGATCCGGTCGGCGAGCGAGCCCGCTCCGAGCAACAGGGCGGCCAGCGCGAGGGCGTAGACGTCCATCACCCACTGCAGGCCGGCGAAACCGCCGAAGGAAGAGTCGTCAGCCATGTCGGCGGACATGTCGGGCAGGGCGACGGTCACGATCGTGACGTCGACCAGGAGCATGAAAGCCCCGAGGCAGACGGCCGTCAGGGGCAGCCATTTGCGCATGGGAGTTCTCCTCGGGTTGCGGAGGGGCGGGGTCGCGGGCGGATCCGCGGTGACCCCAAGGTCCCATCGCCCACCTCCGTTCCCCCATCCGGCGGCCCGCTCCTGCCGGATTTCCTTCATCTAGGTCCCTGTCATGATGGAAACCATGAACGAGACGCAGCTGGACGCACTCGACCAGTCCATGGTGCAGGCCCTCGTGATCGACGGCCGGGTCTCCTTCAGCCGGCTCGCCGAGGTGCTGGAGGTCTCCGACCAGACCGTCGTGCGCCGCTACCGGCGGCTGCGGAGCACCGGTCTGGTCCGGGTGGTCGGGCTGCCGCAGGGCAGCCGCGTCGGCCTGTTCGAGTCCTGGCTGCGGGTGCAGTGCGCCCCCGACGCGGCGCTCCCGGTGGCCGAGGCGCTCGCCCGCCGCCCGGACATCGCGTGGGTGACCCTGAACTCGGGCGGCACGGAGGTCCACTGCATGACCCGGGCCCGTACCCGCAGGGACCGGGACACCCTGCTGCTGGAGAAGCTGCCGCGCACCCGCCGGGTGACCGGCATCAGCGCCCACACCATCCTGCGGAAGTTCTTCGGCGGGCCCGACTCGTGGGCGGGCGTGGACGTGCTGCGCCCGGATCAGATCGCGGCCCTGGAACGGCCCGCGGCCCCGCCCGGGCCGGGCCGGTACGCCCTGGACGAGACGGAGTCCGCGCTGCTCGCGGTGCTGGGCCGGGACGGCCGCGCCGGGTATCCGGAACTGGCCCGCGCCACCGGGCTGTCGGAGTCGACCGCCCGCCGGAAGGTGGAACGGCTGCGCGATCTCGGAGCGCTCTTCTTCGACGTGGAGTTCGTCCCCTCGCTCTTCGGCTACGAGGCCGAGGCGACGATGGTGCTGACCGTCCCGCCGGCCCGGCTGGCGGAGGTGGGGGCCGCGCTGGCGAGCCACCGCGAGGTGCCGTTCGCGGCGGCCGTGACCGGGGCGGCCTCCCTGATGGCGGTGGTCGTGTGCCGGGACACCGACGCGCTCTACACGTACCTGACCGAGCGGATCGGCGCGGTGGACGGCGTGGGGCAGGTGGAGGTGATCCCGGCCCTGCGCAGCGTCAAGCGGGCCGGGATGCTCGTGGAGGGCGAGCGGCTGGTGGATCCGCCGCCCGCCCCCTGAACCGGTACCGCCACGGTGCCTACCGCAGCAGTACCCCGCCCCCCGCGTCCGTCTCCACCGGGGCCGCGACCAGACCCAGTTCCGCCGGGGTCGCCAGCAGCGGATGCGCGGGCAGGATGCGCACCGTGTAGCCGAAGGGCCCCGTACGGTCGAGGGCGAGCGGCCCCTCGTACACCCAGCGGCCCTCCAGGTCGGGCCCCGCGGCCGGCTTCAGCGGGAAGCTGCGCCCGTCCCGGATCACGTCCTGCGGGTCCACCCGGCCGGCGAAGGCCTGTACCTCCACGTCCTCGGGGGTGAGCGTGTCCAGCGCCACCTGCACGCGCAGGGTGAGGGTGGCGCCCAGTTCGGCGGTGCCGCCCACCGGAGCCGCGGCCAGCGTCTCCACGTGCTCGACGGAGAGCCGCGGCCAGGCCGCCCGGACCCGCCCCTTCCACCAGGCGAGGTCACGCGCCGCCCCGGCGTCCAGGGCCCGGTGGGCGAGCGCGGCCGGCGTGTACAGCCGCTCCACGTACTCCCGGACCATCCGCCCCGCGAGCACCTTCGGCCCGAGCGAGACGAGCGTGCGCCGGACCATCTCGATCCACCGCACCGGGAGCCCGCTGCCGCCGGCCCGGTCGTAGAACCGGGGCGCGACCCGGTTCTCGATCAGTTCGTAGAGGGCGCTCGCCTCCAGGTGGTCGCGCCGGTCCTCGTCCGCGCCGAGCCCGTCGGCGGTCGGGATGGCCCAGCCGAAGTCCGGCTCGAACCACTCGTCCCACCAGCCGTCCAGCACGGACAGGTTGAGGCAGCCGTTCAGGGCGGCCTTCATCCCGCTCGTGCCGCAGGCCTCCAGGGGCCGCAGCGGATTGTTCAGCCAGACGTCGCAGCCCGGGTAGAGCTTCTGCGCCATGGCCATGCCGTAGTCCGGCAGGAAGACGATCCGGTGCCGTACCCGCGGGTCGTCCGCGAAGCGGACCAGTTCCTGCACGAGCCGCTTCCCGCCGTCGTCGGCCGGGTGCGCCTTGCCCGCCACCACGATCTGCACCGGCCGCTCCGGGTCCAGCAGCAGCCTGCGCAGCCGGTCCGGGTCGCGCAGCATCAGCGTCAGCCGCTTGTACGAGGGCACGCGCCGCGCGAAGCCGATGGTCAGCACGTCGGGGTCGAGTACGGAGTCGACCCAGCCCAGTTCGGCCGCCGCGGCCCCGCGCTGGCGCCACGAGGCGCGCAGCCGGTCCCGTACCTCCTGCACCAGTTGCTCGCGCAGTACCCGGCGCAGGTCCCAGACGTCCTGGTCCGGGATCTCGGCGACCGCGTCCCAGCGCGGGGAGCCGCCGACCGACAGGGCGTCCTCGGTACGGCCAGGGCCGATCTGGCGGGCGCCGAGCCGGACCACCTCGGGGGCCACCCAGGTGGGGGCGTGCACCCCGTTGGTCACGGAGGTGATGGGCACGTCGGCCGGGTCGAAGCCGGGCCACAGCCCGGCGAACATCTCCCGGCTGACCGCGCCGTGCAGGGTGGACACCCCGTTGGCCCGCTGGGCCAGGCGCAGGCCCATGACGGCCATGTTGAACACGCCGGGGTCGCCGCCGGGATAGGTCTCGGCGCCCAGTTCCAGGATCCGCTCGACCGGTACGCCGGGCAGTTCCCCGCCCTCCCCGAAGTGCCGGGTGATCAGGGCCCGCTCGAAGCGGTCGATCCCGGCCGGGACGGGGGTGTGCGTGGTGAACACGGTCCCGGCGCGCACCGCCTCGACGGCGCCGTCGAAGCCGAGGCCCTGCTCCCGTTCCAGTTCCCTTATGCGTTCGAGCCCGAGGAAGCCGGCGTGCCCCTCGTTGGTGTGGAAGACCTCGGGATCGGGATGGCCGGTGATCCGGCAGTACGCGCGCACCGCGCGCACGCCGCCGATGCCGAGCAGCATCTCCTGGAGCAGCCGGTGGTCGCTGCCGCCGCCGTAGAGCCGGTCGGTCACCTCGCGGGCCGCGGCGTCGTTGTCCTCGACGTCGGAGTCCAGGAGCAGCAGCGGCACCCGGCCGACGCGGGCCTGCCAGATGTGGGCCTGCAGGGTGCGTCCGCCGGGCAGGGTCAGCGAGACGCGGGCGGGGGTGCCGTCGTCCTGGCGGAGCAGTCCGAGCGGGAGTTCGTTGGGGTCGAGGACGGGATAGTGCTCCTGCTGCCAGCCGTCGCGGGAGAGCGACTGGCGGAAGTAGCCGTGGCGGTAGAGCAGGCCCACCCCGATGAGCGGGACGCCGAGGTCGCTGGCGGCCTTCAGGTGGTCCCCGGCGAGGATGCCGAGGCCGCCGGAGTACTGCGGCAGGGCGGCGGTGATGCCGAATTCGGGGGAGAAATAGGCGATGGCGGCGGGCAGTTCCGCGCCGTTCTCCTGGCTCTGGTACCACCTCCCGCCGTTCACGTAGTCGTCGAGGTCGGCCGCGGCGACGGCGAGCCGGCGCAGGAACCGGCGGTCCGCGGCCAGTTCGGCGAGCCGGGCCGCGGAGACCGCGCCGAGCAGCCGGACGGGATCGCCGCCGGCGGCCTGCCAGCCCTCGGGGTCGACGGATTGGAAGAGTTCACGGGTCTCGGAATGCCACGACCAGCGCAGATTGCGCGCGAGCTCGGTGAGCTGCAGCAGGGGTTCCGGGAGGACGGGGCGCACGGTGAATCGACGGATAGCCTTCACGTGTTCCACCTTCGCAGGGGATTACGGATCGGAGCGGCCGCACCACGCTGTGCACCCGCGCATCACCCCGGGAAGGCTAGCGGCGCCCGCGGGTTCCGGCCATGGCACCTCCGGCGGGGCTCACCGGCCGCCGCGGGCCCGGTCCTCCTCCAACAGATCGTCCAGATACGGCCGCAGCACCTGCGGCAGGGCGGCGCGGTCCATCGTGCGCAGCAGGGCGAACGCCGGTTCCGCCAGGAAGCGGCCCAATGCGAGCAGTGCGTGCAGGTGGGACTCCAGCGCGTCGTGGTCCTGCTCCCGCACCGCGGCCCGGGCCAGCGCGCCGCACAGGTAGCGGCCCACCTCGGGCGCCCAGGAGTCCGGCCGGTCCGCGATGGCATCGGCGGCGGAGCGCCGGGTCCGGGGGTCGGGGGAGCGCAGCCGCGGTGCGCACTCCCGGGCCCGGGGTTCGGCTTCCAGGCGGTCCCACTCGGCCAGCCCCCGCGCGCCGGGTCCCGACAGCAGCACCCGGGCCGTGCAGCCGGGGTCCAGCCGGTCCACGGCCCTGCCGTAGACCTCGATCCGCTCCAGGACCACCCACGCCCCGCCCGGGGTGCGCAGCCCGAGCCCGGAGTGCGGGGCTCCGCGCAGGCAGCGTACGGCGGCCCGGGTCGCGTCGCCGACGGGTTCGGCAGGCCCGGAGATCTGCAGCCGGGCGGCGCGGACGAGCAGCGCGGCCAGGACCGGGGAGTCGGCGCAGCGGCCTGCGAGGCGGACCAGCGCGGCGTCGCCGAGGGCCGGTTCGACGGCGGGCAGCGCGTCGATCTGCGCGGCCAGGGCGGCCGGGTCGTCCTCGCGGCCGACGGCGTCGGCGAGCGCGGCGGCCAGGTACCGCTCCTGGTCCGGGCCCCAGGCGACGTCCAGCGCCCGGCGTGCGGCGGCCTCCCGCCGCCGGGGGTCGGCCGCACGCAGCTGTGCGCCGATCAATTCGTGCAGTGCCTCCGAGTCCATGTGGCATTGTCCCCCGTCCGGATGACAGCTCGGGCGCGGCACGGGACGGCCGCCCGGGACGCGTACCGCCGGGGATCCGCTGCGCGAGCGGCCGCTGCGGCTCCTCGATCGGCACGGGCGAGGCTTCCGGGCAGCCGGACCGTGACCGCCGCACGCGACCGCATCGTTCAAGACCCCTGGATCACCGGCCACTCGCACCTCTCGGCATGACGGGCCGTTGTCCCCCCGGGGCAGCCCTCAGCGGCCCTCCGGGCGGGGCGCGCGGGGCCCGTGGGACAGGTGGTTCCCACCCCGTCCGCGCGGGGGCTTCGTCAAGTCGGCGGCCCCTACGTCACCTAGTCCCGGCCGACTTGACGGAGCCCCGGCGGATGTCGACCCGGGTCTTGGTATCGGCCGTGCCACTACGTACGAGTAGTTAACCGAGCGCGCGGATTGGGCGGGGTGAGAGTGGGAAGGGCTCCCCGGGTACACGTCGTACACGCACGGCGCACCCGCCCACAAACCCTCTCCCCGCCACCCGAGTGAACGCGGACAGGAGCGGCCATGCCCGCAGCCCAGCCGTCCACTGAGCGGCTAGAAACAGAGCGAACAGAGCGTGCACTACCGGTCGCCGTCGCGGCCGGCCTGTTGTCACCGAGCCCTGCGAACTGCCCCCAGGTGATCCCATCATGATCGGTCGCATTCCCGTGCTGGACGTCCGCCCCGCCGTCGACTGCGGCGCCAGACCCGCAAAGGCGGTCGTGGACGAGGTCTTCGAGATCTCCGCCACCGTGTTCCGCGAAGGACACGACGCCGTCGCCGCCCACCTCGTCCTGCGTGATCCGGGCGGTCGGCTGCGGGCCCCCGTGCCGCTTTGCGAACTCGCCCCCGGCACCGACCGGTGGGGGGCCAAGGTCTCCGTCGAGGTCGAGGGGAGGTGGACGTACACCGTCGAGGCGTGGAGCGATCCGGTGGCCACCTGGCGGGCCCATGCCGCGATCAAGATCCCCGCCGGGATCGACACCGGCCTCATGCTGCTGGAGGGCGCGGAGCTCTACGAGCGGGCCGGGGCCCGGATCCCCAAGCGCGACGGGCGCGAGACCGTCCTGGCCGCCGCCAGGACCATGCGCGACGAGGACCTGCCCGCTGCCGAACGGTACGAGGCCGCCCTCGACCCGGCCGTGGACGCCGCGTTCGCCAGGCGCCCGTACCGGGAGCTGGTCACCGCCTCCAAGCCCCTGCCGCTGCTGGTGGAGCGCAAGCGGGCCCTCTTCGGCTCCTGGTACGAGATGTTCCCGCGCTCCGAGGGAGCGGTGCTGGAGCCCGGCGAGGCCCCGGTCAGCGGGACCTTCCGGACCGCCGCCGAGCGGCTGCCCGCGATCGCGGCGATGGGCTTCGACGTGGTCTACCTGCCGCCCATCCACCCGATCGGGTCCACCTATCGCAAGGGTCCGAACAACACTCTTTCCGCCGGAAGTTGGGACCCGGGCGTGCCGTGGGCGATCGGCTCCACCGAGGGCGGGCACGATGCGGTCCACCCGGAGCTCGGCACCATCGAGGACTTCGACGCCTTCGTCGGGCGCGCCCGCGAGCTGGGCATGGAGATCGCGCTGGACTTCGCGCTGCAGTGCTCCCCCGACCACCCGTGGGTGGAGAAGAACCCGCAGTGGTTCCGTCACCGGGCCGACGGGACGATCGCGTACGCCGAGAACCCGCCGAAGAAGTACCAGGACATCTACCCGATCCACTTCGACACGGACATGGCCGGCATCGTCGAGGAGACCTGCCGGATCCTGCGGCACTGGATGGACCACGGCGTCCGCATCTTCCGGGTCGACAATCCGCACACCAAGCCGGTCGTCTTCTGGCAGAAGGTGATCGCGGACATCAACAAGTCCGACCCGGACGTGATCTTCCTGGCCGAGGCCTTCACCCGGCCCGCGATGATGCGGGCGCTGGCCGCCGTCGGCTTCCAGCAGTCGTACACGTACTTCACCTGGCGCAACACCAAGGCCGAGCTGACCGAGTACCTGACCGAGCTGGCGGACACCCCCTCCGCCTCGGTCATGCGGCCGAACTTCTTCGTCAACACGCCGGACATCCTGCACGAGTACCTGCAGCACGGCGGCCGTCCCGCCTTCGAGGTCCGGGCCGTCCTGGCCGCCACCCTCTCCCCCGCCTGGGGGGTCTACGCCGGCTACGAGCTCTGCGAGAACACCCCGGTGCGGGAGGGCAGCGAGGAGTACCTGAACTCCGAGAAGTACGAGTTCCGGCCGCGCGACTGGGCCGCCGCCGACCGCACCGGCGCCACCATCGCCCCGCTGATCACCGCGCTGAACCGGCTGCGCCGCCGCAACCCCGCGCTCCAGCAGCTGCGCGACATCCACTTCCACTCGACCGACAACGAACAGGTGATCGCCTATTCGAAGCACGCCGGAGCCAACTCCGTACTGGTGGTCGTCAACCTCGATCCGCACCACACCCAGGAGGCGACAGTGTCGTTGGACATGCCGGTACTCGGCCTCGACTGGCACGGGTCCCTCGCGGTGCGCGACGAGCTCACCGGCGAGACCTATCACTGGGGCAGGGCGAACTACGTGCGCCTAGAGCCGGGCCGCACGCCCGCGCACGTACTGGCCGCTCTGCGACCGTCCCCGCCCACCGGAGGGTCACCCACCACATGATGATCAACGATCCCGTCCACGACACCTTCGAGGACACCCCCGCCAAGGACCGCGATCCCGACTGGTTCAAGCGGGCGGTCTTCTACGAGGTCCTCGTCCGCTCCTTCCACGACAGCAACGGCGACGGCGTCGGGGACCTCAAGGGGCTCACCAGCAAACTGGACTACCTCCAGTGGCTCGGTGTCGACTGCCTCTGGCTGCCGCCGTTCTTCGCCTCACCCCTGCGCGACGGGGGTTACGACGTCGCCGACTACACCTCCGTGCTGCCCGAGTTCGGCGACCTCGCCGACTTCGTGGAGTTCGTGGACGCCGCGCACACCCGCGGCATGCGGGTGATCATCGACTTCGTCATGAACCACACCAGCGATCAGCACGAGTGGTTCCAGCAGTCACGCAAGGACCCGGACGGTCCGTACGGCGACTACTACATGTGGGCCGACAACGACAAGCAGTACCAGGACGCCCGCATCATCTTCGTCGACACCGAGACCTCCAACTGGACGTACGACCCCGTACGCAAGCAGTACTACTGGCACAGATTCTTCTCCCACCAGCCGGACCTCAACTACGAGAACCCGGCCGTGGTGGAGGAGATCGTCTCCGCGCTGCGCTTCTGGCTCGACCTCGGCATCGACGGCTTCCGCCTCGACGCCGTGCCCTACCTGTACGCCGAGGAGGGCACCAACTGCGAGAACCTGCCCCGCACCCACCAGCTCCTCAAGCGGGTCCGGGCCGAGATCGACGCGCACTACCCGGACACCGTGCTGCTCGCCGAGGCCAACCAGTGGCCCGAGGACGTCGTCGACTACTTCGGCGACTACGAGAAGGGCGGGGACGAATGCCACATGGCCTTCCACTTCCCCGTCATGCCGCGCATCTTCATGGCTGTCCGAAGAGAGTCCCGCTACCCGGTCTCCGAAATCCTGGCCAAGACCCCGGCGATCCCGGACCGCTGCCAGTGGGGCATCTTCCTGCGCAACCACGACGAGCTCACCCTCGAAATGGTCACGGACGAAGAGCGTGACTACATGTACGCCGAGTACGCCAAGGACCCGCGGATGCGGGCCAACATCGGCATCCGGCGCCGGCTCGCCCCGCTCCTGGACAACGACCGCAAGCAGATGGAGCTGTTCACGGCCCTGTTGCTGTCGCTGCCCGGTTCGCCGGTGCTCTACTACGGCGACGAGATCGGTATGGGCGACAACATCTGGCTGGGCGACCGCGACGGGGTGCGCACGCCGATGCAGTGGACCCCGGACCGCAACGCCGGTTTCTCCTCGTGCGATCCGGGCAGGCTGAACCTGCCGGTCATCATGGACCCCGTCTACGGGTACCGGGTCACCAACGTCGAGGCCGCGATGTCCTCGCCCGCCTCGCTGCTGCACTGGACCCGGCGCCTGATCGAGGTCCGCAAGGCGAACCCGGCCTTCGGACTCGGCTCGTACACCGAACTGCCGTCGTCGAACCCGGCGGTGCTCGCGTTCCTGCGCGAGCACGGGGACGACCTGGTGCTGTGCGTGCACAACTTCTCGCGCTTCGCGCAGCCCACCGAGCTCGATCTGCGGTCGTTCAACGGACGGGTCCCGGTGGAGCTCACGGGTGATGTGCGCTTCCCGCCGATCGGCGAGTGGCCGTACCTGCTGACCCTGGCGGGCCACGGCTTCTACTGGTTCCGGCTGCGGACCGAACGGCGCGGCGAACTGCGCGCCGAATAGGCGGGAGCCGGTCCGGAGGCGAACCGAGCCTTCGCACAAGGGGGCGGGCAGCTCGAATGGGTCAATCGCCCGCCCCTGTACGGACCATCCTGACCCGACACTCGCACATGCCGGAGAAGCAACTGCCGCGCATCCGGGACACTCTGCGCATTCTGTGACGGCCCGGGGAAAGGACGCGACGCCATGTCGGAGGCTGCATCCGCCCGGAGCCGGCTGACGGCCGACCGGGCCGCCGGGATCGCTCCACTGGAGCCGATGCTCAGGTCCTGGCTGCCCGCACAGCGCTGGTTCGCGGGCAAGGGCCGCACCATCAGCAGGCTCAGGACCGTCTCGGCGGCCGAACTGCTGCCGCCGGGATCCACCCCCGGACTGCTGCACCTGCTCCTCGACGTCGACGGGGACTGCTACCAACTGCTGCTGGGCATCCGCCCGTCCCTGCCGCCCGCCCTCGCGCCCACCCTCATCGGCCATGCCGAGAACGGTCCGTACGCGGGCCGGGCGGTCTACGAGGCGCTGGGCGATCCCCGGCTCGCGGCCATGCTGCTGGAACGGCTGCGCTCCCCCGGGGTCCTCGGCCCGCTGCGCTTCGACCGGGATCCGGCCACGGAGATCCCGGCGGGGCTCACCCCGCGGCCGCTGTCCGGGGAGCAGACCAACTCCTCGCTCATCTACGGAGATTCGTTCATCCTGAAGGTGTTCCGCCGGGTCGGCCCCGGGGTCAACCCGGACCTGGAGCTGCCCAGGGCGCTGGCCGCCGCCGGATGCGCCCGGGTCCCGGCCCCCGTCGCCTGGTACGAGGCCGAGCCGCCCGGCAGCGAGGCGCTGACCCTGGGCGTGCTCCAGCCGTACCTGCGCGGCTCCGACGACGGCTGGCAGCTCGCGCTGCGCCGGCTCGGCGCCGGGGACGACTTCACCGCCGAGGCGCACGCGCTGGGCCGGGCCACCGCCGAGGTGCACAGTGCGCTGGCCGCGGCGCTGCCCACGGTCGCGCTCGGCCCGGAACAGACCGCCCGGCTCGCGGCGGGGATGACGGCCCGGCTGGCCGCCACCGCCCGGGAGGTACCGGCACTGCGGCCCTACGAGGCGGGGCTGCGGGGCGCCTTCGACGCGCTGGCGGCCTCCCGGGGGGCGGGGGTGCCCGCCCAGCGGATCCACGGGGACCTCCATCTGGGTCAGACCCTGCGCACCCTCGACGGCAGCTGGTCGTTGATCGACTTCGAGGGCGAGCCGGCCCGGCCGCTGGCCGACCGGCGCCGTCCCGAACCGGCGGTGCGCGACATCGCCGGGATACTGCGCTCCTTCGACTACGCCGCCCGCTCGCACCGGCCGTTCGCGCCCGCCTGGGCGGACGACTGCCGGGCCGCCTTCTGCGAGGGCTACGCCCGCACCACCGGCCGGGACCCCCGCGAGGACCCCGTGCTGCTGCGCGCGTACGAGACCGACAAGGCGGTGTACGAGGCCCGTTACGAGTCCCGGCACCGCCCCGACTGGCTGCACGTCCCGATGGCCGCGATCCGGCGGCTCTCGGAACCCGTCCGGCCCGCCCACCGCGTGCCGCCGACCCCGTCCGCCCCCGGCCCCGTCTCCCCCCACCCCCACCCGCACCCGAAGCCCCCGAGGAGGCCGCTCGCGTGAGCGCCGCACGACAGCCGTCACCGACCGTCCGCGACGAAGCCGCACCCGCCCCCGCTCCGGCGGCGGCGCCGGCGCCGGCGCCGGCGAAGAAGGCCCGGGCGCCCCGGGCCCGCCGCGCCGCCCCTCCGCGCGGTGTCCGGCCGGCGCCCGCACTCGGCACGGACGAACGGGCCCGGCTGCTGGAGGGCCGCCACCACGATCCGCACGCGGTGCTGGGGGCCCGTGCCCAGCGGGGCGGGGTGGCCTTCCGGGTGCTGCGCCCCTATGCCAAGGCGGTCACCGTCGTCGCCAAGGGGCTGCGGGCCGAGCTCCTCGACGAGGGCGACGGGCTGTTCTCGGGGCTGCTGCCCCTGACCGGCGTGCCGGAGTACCGGCTGCTGGTCACGTACGACGGCGACGAGATCGAGATCCACGACCCCTACCGGTTCCTGCCCGCCCTCGGTGAGCTGGACCTGCACCTGATCGGCGAGGGCCGCCACGAGCAGCTGTGGAAGGCGCTCGGCGCCGAGCCGATGGAGCACCAGGGCGTGGCCGGGACCCGCTTCACGGTGTGGGCGCCGAACGCCCAGGGGGTCCGGGTCAGCGGGGACTTCTCGTACTGGGACTCCGTCGCCTACCCGATGCGCTCGCTCGGGTCCACCGGCGTGTGGGAGCTGTTCCTGCCCGGGGTGGGCGCCGGAACGCTCTACAAGTACGACATCACGCGCCCGGACGGCAGCCACACCCTGCGCGCGGACCCGATGGCCCGCTCCGCGGAGGTCCCCCCGGCGAACGCCTCGGTGGTCACCTCCTCCCGGTACGAGTGGCAGGACGCGGCGTGGATGGCCGGGCGCGGTGACCGGCCCCCGCACCAGGCCCCCTTCTCGGTGTACGAGCTGCACCTGGCGTCCTGGCGGCCGGGGCTCTCGTACCGGCAGCTCGCCGAGCAGCTGCCCGCGTACGTCAAGGAGCTGGGCTTCACGCACGTGGAGCTGATGCCGGTCGCCGAGCATCCGTTCGGCGGCTCGTGGGGCTATCAGGTCACCGGCTTCTACGCGCCGACCTCGCGGATGGGCACCCCGGACGACTTCCGCTTCCTCGTGGACGCGCTGCACCGGGCCGGGATCGGGGTGATCGTCGACTGGGTGCCGGCGCACTTCCCGCGCGACGACTGGGCGCTGGCGGAGTTCGACGGGCGGCCGCTGTACGAGCACCAGGACCCGCGGCGGGCCGCGCACCCGGACTGGGGAACGCTGGAGTTCGACTACGGCCGCAAGGAGGTCCGCAACTTCCTCGTCGCCAACGCCGTGTACTGGTGCGAGGAGTTCCACGTGGACGGCCTGCGCGTGGACGCGGTGGCCTCGATGCTCTACCTCGACTACTCGCGCGGCGAGGGCGAGTGGGCGCCCAACGAGCACGGCGGGCGGGAGAACCTGGACGCGGTCGGCTTCCTCCAGGAGATGAACGCGACCGTGTACCGGCGCTGCCCGGGGGTGGTGACCATCGCGGAGGAGTCCACGGCGTGGACGGGCGTGACCCGGCCGACGGACGGCGGCGGGCTCGGCTTCGGCCTGAAGTGGAACATGGGCTGGATGCACGACACCTTGCGCTACATGTCGAAGGAGCCGGTGCATCGCAAGTACCACCACCACGACATGACCTTCGGGATGATCTACGCCTTCAGCGAGAACTACGTGCTGCCGATCTCGCACGACGAGGTGGTGCACGGCAAGGGTTCGCTGGTGTCGAGGATGCCCGGGGACGACTGGTGGCAGCGGCGGGCCTCGCACCGGGCGTACCTGGGCTTCATGTGGGCCCACCCGGGTAAGCAGCTGCTCTTCATGGGGCAGGAGTTCGCGCAGGGGTCGGAGTGGTCGGAGGTGTACGGGCCGGACTGGTGGCTGCTGGACTCCTCCTACGCGGCGGCCGGTGACCACCGCGGCGTACGGGACCTGGTGCGCGACCTGAACCGCACGTACACGGCGGCGCCCGCCCTGTGGGAGCGGGACACCGTGCCGGAGGGCTTCGCCTGGGTGGAGGCGGACGCCGCGGAGGACAACGTCTTCGCGTTCCTGCGGTACGCGCAGGACGGCTCGCAGCTCCTGGCGGTGTCGAACTTCTCGCCCGTGGTCCGGCACGGCTACCGGATCGGGGTGCCCGAGGAGGTGCCGCTGTGGGGGGAGGTGCTCAACACCGACCTGGAGGTCTACGGCGGCAGCGGCATCCACCACACGCAGCCGCTGCGGCCGGAGCCGGTCCCGGCGCAGGGCCGCCCGGCGAGCCTGCGCATGACCCTCCCGCCGCTGGCGACGGTCTGGTTCCGGCCACAGGGCTGAGCCCGCGGGGGCCCGGCGCCGGGGCTCAGGCCGTGGCCAGGTGCTGCTCCAGTTCCCCGAGCAGCCGGCGCTTGGCCCGGGCCCCGACCATCTGCTGGACGGGCTCGCCGTCACGGAAGACGAGCAGGGTCGGCATGGACAGCACCCCGTACCGGGTGACGGCCCCGGGGTTGCTGTCCGCGTCGATCTGCACGACCTTGAGCCGGTCGGCCTCCTCGGCGGCGATCGAGGAGAGTACGGGGGCGAGCTGGCGGCAGGGGCCGCACCAGTCCGCCGTGAACTCCACGAGGACGGGCCGTCCCCGCTCCCCCAGCACCTCGGCCTCGAAATCCGCGTCGGTCACCTGCGCCACACCGTGAGCCTTCATGCCACCGTCCCTCTCGTCCATCCGGTCATCCGGTCATCTCGCACTTCGGCACGGCCGCTTCGCCGGCCGCCCGTTCCGCGTCGGCCAACTGCCGTCCGAGCTGCTCGCGCACGTCGGCCAGCTGGCCGATCAGGCCGTCCAGTTCGGCGAGCTTGCGCCGGTAGACGGCGAGCGAGGCGGGACAGGAGTCCCCGGCCGGGTGGCCGGCCCGCAGGCAGTCCACGAAGGGCCGGGTCTCCTCCAGCTCGAAGCCGAAGTCCTGGAGCGTGCGGATCTGGCTCAGCAGCCGCAGGTCGTCCTCGTCGTAGGTCCGGTAGCCGTTGCCGGCCCGCCGCGCGGGGAGCAGCCCGCGCGACTCGTAGTACCTGAGCGTCCGGGTGCTGGTCCCCGCCCGCTCCGCCAGTTCGCCGATGCGCATGGCACGACCGTATTCCTTGACGCCGACGTCAAGGCAAGGAAAGGAACGGGCGGGGAAGAAAGGCGGGGCCCTCGCCACCCCCGTCGGCGAGGGCCCCGGAAAGGATCACGCAGAAAACGGCCGGCCGGTTCGGATTGTGCGAAGAGTGTGAGAGGTCTTGCATCGACGGGCGTTGGCTGGAACCGTACATACGGAAAAGATCTTCCGCTTCACCGATTACCGGACAGTCGCCCGGAAACCCGGCGAAAGGCCTTAACTTCATAGGACGTTCCTACGAGGTATGGGCTTGTTTGTTTGGTCTGTAGGCGCCGCAGCCTGGCCACTTCTACGGTGTGCGGTGTGCACTCCAGCCCACCTTTCAATGCCCCCGCCGCGCGTCGCCTGCGCGCGGCCCTGGGCATGGCTCCCGGACATGTCGCCTACGGCCTGCGTGCCCAGTACGGACTCGTCGTCGCGCCCGAGACCGTGATGGCCTGGGAGCGTGGCGAGATATCACCTTCCTCCGCCGAGCTCACGGCTCTCGCGGGCGTCCTGTGGTGTGCGCCCGGCGAACTGCTGGCCGAACCGGTCACCCTGCGGGAGCATCGGGTCGCCCGGGGGCTCGCGGCGGACGACCTGGCCCGCCGGATCGGCCTGGAGACGAGCTCGTACCAGAAGATGGAGGACACCGGGCGCTGGAAGGGCAACGAACGGCAGTCCGCCGCCCTGGCCACGGTGCTGGGTCTGACGCTGGCCCAGTTCGTGACGGCGACCGGCAAGCACGAGGAGCTCGCCGATCTGCTGCGCAGTGCGGTGACCACGCGCTGGCAGGCGTACGTGAAGCCGCTGGGCAAGCTGCTGCCGATCCCCAAGCACCATCTGGAGACGGTGCTGGAGCAGCTGCACGGCGACTACCAGTCGCGGATGGTGGCGACGCTCAGCTGGGGCGGCGGCCAGGGCGAGGCCGGCAGCGGGGACGCGGGCCGGGAGTTCCTCGCCGAGATCGTGGACCGGTTCTGGCACCTCGCGGGCGGTGCGGCGTAGGACGAACGCATCGGGCGGACCACCGGCATCGGCGAACGGCCCCGGACCCGGCGCGGACGCGCGGGGACCGGGGCCGTTCGGCATCGGAGGCCGGGGAAGCCCGGGAAGCCGGGTCGCAGGTCCCGCCCGGGCCGGCGTCAGAAGACGGATTCGGCCTCGTACATGCGCTGGTCGGGGACGGTCTTCAGCTCGGTGACGGCCTCGGCGAGCGGGGCCATCACGATGTCGGTGCCGCGCAGTGCGGTCATGTTGCCGTATTCGCCGCGGTGCACCGCCTCCACGGCGTGCCAGCCGAAGCGGGTCGCGAGGACGCGGTCGTAGGCGGTGGGGGTGCCGCCGCGCTGGACGTGGCCGAGGATGACCGGGCGGGCTTCCTTGCCCAGACGGTGCTCCAGCTCGGTTGCGAGGCGGTTGCCGATACCGGCGAAGCGCTCGTGGCCGTAGGCGTCGATCGCGCCCTTCTCGTACGGCATGGAGCCCTCGGCCGGGTGCGCGCCCTCGGCCACGCAGATCACGGCGAACTTCTTACCGCGGGCGAACCGTTCCTCCACCATCTTCACCAGGGCTTCCACCTCGAAGGGGCGCTCCGGCAGGCAGATGCCGTGTGCACCGCCGGCCATACCGGACTCCAGGGCGATCCAGCCCGCGTGGCGGCCCATGACCTCGACGACCATGACGCGCTGGTGCGATTCGGCGGTGGTCTTGAGGCGGTCGATCGCCTCGGTGGCGACCATGACGGCGGTGTCGAAGCCGAAGGTGCGGTCGGTGGAGGAGATGTCGTTGTCGATGGTCTTCGGTACGCCGACGACCGGCATCCCGGCGTCCGACAGCATCCGGGAGGCGGTCAGGGTGCCTTCGCCGCCGATCGGGATGAGGGCGTCGATGCCGTAGCGCGTCGCCAGCTCCTGGGCGTTCTCGGCGGCTTCGTGGAGACGGGCGCGTTCCATGCGCGCCGAGCCGAGGATCGTGCCGCCGCGGGCGAGGATGCCACTGACGGCATTGATGTCGAGGGGGCGGAAATGGCCGTCGAGGAGGCCCTTGAAGCCGTCCTCGAAACCGATGACCTCATCTCCGTGCCCGACCAGGGCGCGGTGTACGACCGACCGGATGACAGCGTTGAGGCCCGGACAGTCGCCGCCTGCGGTGAGAACTCCGATACGCATCGTGCTGTGTCTCCTGCCGTACATATGAAGGGCGTAATGGTGAAGCCTGTCCGATTGTTCCACGGGCCCGGGGCGCCGCACGTTTTCGGCGGCTGCGCCCCGGAGGCCTTCCGGCCCTCCCGGCCAGGCCTTTTTCCGGGGGGCGCCCTATCCATTGACAGAGGTATTGTCAAGGGGTCGAGCCAGACCAAAATGACATTCACAGCATGGGACGGAGAGCGGGCGTGACGCGCAGCGTGTACGTGACCGGTATCGAGCGGGGGGACGGCCGGCAGGTCGTCGAGCTGGGAATCATGGAGCTGCTGACCCGGCAGACGGGCCGGGTCGGCGTCTACCGTCCCCTGCTGCACGACGCACCGGACCGGCTCTTCGACCTCCTCAAGGCCCGCTACCGGATCGATCAGGACGCCGCGGCGGCCTACGGCATGTCCTACCAGGAGGCCTCGGCGATCCTGGCCGAGAAGGGCACCGACGAGCTGGTCTCGCAGCTGGTGGACCGCTACCACCGGGTGGCCCGCGACTACGAGGTCATGCTCGTCCTCGGCACCGACTACGCGGAGACCAACCTCCCCGACGAGCTGGCGCTCAACGCCCGCCTCGCCAACGAGCTGGGCGCGGTCGTCGTGCCCGTGGTGGGCGGCACCAAGCACCACGCCGAGGCCGTGCGCGCCGAGGCCCGCAACGCCTACCGCGCCTACGAGACCCTGGGCTGCCACGTCGTCGCGATGGTCGTGAACCGGGTGGCCGCTGAGGACCGCGACGTCATAGCCGAGCGGCTGGCCGCCCGGCTGCCCGTGCCCTGCTACGTGCTGCCGGACGACAAGTCGCTCTCCGCCCCGACCGTCGCCCAGATCACCCGGGCGCTCGGCGGTGAGGTGCTCCTCGGCGACGAGGCCGGGCTGGCCCGCGACGCCCTGGACTTCGTCTTCGGCGGCGCCATGCTGCCGAACTTCCTGAACGCCCTGACCCCGGGCTGCCTGGTCGTCACCCCGGGGGACCGCTCCGACCTGGTCATCGGCGCGCTGGCCGCGCACACCTCCGGCACCCCGCCGATCGCCGGTGTGCTGCTCACGCTGAACGAGCGTCCGACCCCGGACATCCTGACGCTGGCCTCGAAGCTGGCTCCGGGCACGCCCGTGGTGTCGGTGGCCGGCAACAGCTTCCCCACCGCCACCGAACTCTTCTCGCTGCAGAGCCGGTTGAACTCCGCGACCCCGCGCAAGCTGGAGACCGCGCTCGGCCTGTTCGAGCGGCACGTGGACACCGGCGAGCTGCGCGGTCTGCTGTCGGTGGCCCGCTCGGAGCGCGTCACCCCGATGATGTTCGAGCACGAGCTGCTGGAGCGGGCCCGCTCGGACCGCCGCCGCGTCGTGCTGCCCGAGGGCACCGAGGAGCGTGTGCTGCGCGCCGCGGACGTGGTGCTGCGCCGGGGCGTCTGCGACCTGACCCTGCTGGGCGACGAGCAGGCGATCCTGAAGAAGGCCGCCGCCCTCGGCGTCGACATCTCCGGCGCCCAGCTCATCGACCCGGCGACCTCCCCGCTACGGGAAGGTTTCTCCGAGTACTACGCCCAGGTCCGCGCCCACAAGGGGATGACCGTCGAGCTGGCGGGCGACGTGGTCACCGACGTCAACTACTTCGGCACCCTGATGGTCCAGCGGGGCCTGGCCGACGGCATGGTCTCCGGTTCGGTGCACTCCACCGCGGCGACCATCCGCCCGGCCTTCGAGATCATCAAGACGGACGCAGCCGCGCGAAGCGCGTCGGACAGGGCGGTGGCGGGCGACGGGAGGGCGAAGCCCGAGGCGTCCATCGTCTCCTCGGTCTTCTTCATGTGCCTGGCCGACCGGGTCCTCGTCTACGGCGACTGCGCGGTCAACCCGGACCCGAACGCCGAGCAGCTCGCCGACATCGCCGTCCAGTCGGCCGCCACCGCGGCCGCCTTCGGCGTCGAGCCGCGGATCGCGATGCTTTCGTACTCGACCGGCACCTCGGGCAGCGGGGCGGACGTGGACAAGGTGCGCAAGGCCACCGAGCTCGTCCGCGCGCAGCGCCCGGACCTGCAGATCGAGGGGCCGATCCAGTACGACGCGGCCGTGGAGCCCTCGGTCGCGGCGACCAAGCTGCCCGGTTCCGAGGTGGCCGGCCGCGCGACGGTGCTGATCTTCCCCGACCTCAACACCGGCAACAACACGTACAAGGCCGTGCAGCGTTCGGCGGGCGCGGTGGCGGTCGGCCCGGTCCTCCAGGGTCTGCGCAAGCCGGTCAACGACCTCTCGCGCGGTGCGCTCGTCCAGGACATCGTCACCACCGTGGCCATCACGGCGATCCAGGCGCAGGGCGCGCCGGCGCCCGCGGCCACCGCCTGATCCCCCGCCCTCTCCCACCGCCCGCGACAAGGAAAGACCCTCATCGTGACCGCATCGCGCGTACTCGTCCTCAACTCCGGCTCCTCGTCGGTCAAGTACCAGCTCCTCGACATGGCGGACCGGTCCCGGCTCGCCGCCGGCCTGGTGGAGCGCATCGGCGAGGAGACCTCCCGGCTGGTGCACGAGCCGCTCGCGGGTCCGGGCGCCGCCGCCGGCCGGCGGGAGCGGCTCGGCCCGATCGCGGACCACGGGGCCGCGCTGAAGGCCGTGGCCGCGGAGCTCGCAGCGGACGGGATGGGCCTGGACTCGCCGGAACTTGCGGCGGTGGGGCACCGGGTGGTGCACGGCGGAACACGGTTCACCCGGCCGACCGTGATCGACGACGAGGTGCTGGCGGAGGTCCGGAGCCTGATCCCGCTGGCTCCGCTGCACAACCCGGCGAACGTGACGGGCATCGAGGTGGCGCGCTCGCTGCGGGCGGACCTTCCGCAGGTCGCCGTCTTCGACACGGCCTTCCACGCGACGATGCCGGAGCACGTGGCGCGGTACGCGATCGACGCCGCGACCGCCGAGGCGTACTCCATCCGGCGGTACGGCTTCCACGGCACTTCCCACGCCTACGTATCGCGGGCGACGGCGCGGCTGCTCGGCAAGCCGGTGGAGGACGTGAACGTGATCGTGCTGCACCTCGGCAACGGCGCCTCCGCCTCGGCCGTGCGGGGCGGGGTGTGCGTGGAGACGTCCATGGGCCTGACCCCGCTGGAGGGGCTGGTCATGGGAACCCGTTCGGGCGACGTCGATCCGGCGGTCGTCTTCCACCTGGCGCGGGTGGGCGGCTTCTCGGTGGATGAGATCGATTCGCTCCTGAACAAGAAGAGCGGTCTGCTGGGCATGTGCGGCGACAACGACATGCGCGAGGTGCTGCGGCGCGCGGGCGCGGGCGACGAGGCGGCGAGCCTCGCCTTCGCCGCGTACGTCCACCGGCTGAAGAAGTACATCGGGGCCTATACGGCGGTGCTCGGGCGGGTGGACGCGGTGACCTTCACGGCCGGGGTCGGCGAGAACGCCCACCAGGTCCGCGAGGCGGCGGTCGACGGCCTGGCCGGGCTGGGCCTGGTGCTGGATCCGGAGGCCAACGCCGTGCGGTCCGCCGAACCCCGGCTGGTCTCGGCGGAGCATGCCCGGGTGGCGGTGGCGGTGGTCCCGACGGATGAGGAACTGGAGATCGCCACCCAGGCGTATGCGCTGGTTACCGACTAGTCACTTGGACTTTCCGCCAGACGGAATATTCCGCTACGAAACAAACCGATAGGATCCAGTCATGCGCCGTTCCAAAATTGTCTGCACGCTGGGCCCCGCCGTCGACTCGTATGAGCAGCTGAAAGCGCTCATCGAGGCTGGTATGAACGTGGCCCGATTCAACTTCAGCCACGGGTCCCAGGCAGAACACCAGGAGCGGTACGACCGCGTCCGGCAGGTCTCCGAGGACACCGGGCGCGCCGTCGGCGTCCTCGCCGACCTCCAGGGCCCGAAGATCCGTCTGGAGACCTTCGCCGAGGGTCCCGTCGAGCTGGTGCGCGGTGACGAGTTCACCATCACCACCGAGGACGTCCCGGGTGACAAGTCCATCTGCGGCACCACCTACAAGGGCCTCCCGGGCGATGTCGCCAAGGGCGACCAGATCCTGATCAACGACGGAAACGTCGAGCTCCGGGTGACCGAGGTCGAGGGCCCCCGGGTCCGCACCATCGTCATCGAGGGCGGTGTCATCTCGGACCACAAGGGCATCAACCTGCCGGGTGCCGCCGTGAACGTCCCCGCCCTGTCGGAGAAGGACGTCGACGACCTCCGCTTCGCCCTGCGGATGGGCTGCGACATGGTCGCCCTGTCCTTCGTCCGCGACGCCAACGACGTCAAGGACGTCCACAAGGTGATGGACGAGGAGGGCCGCCGGGTCCCCGTCATCGCCAAGGTGGAGAAGCCGCAGGCCGTCGAGAACATGGCGGCCGTGGTCGACGCCTTCGACGCGGTCATGGTGGCCCGCGGTGACCTCGCCGTCGAGTATCCGCTCGAAAAGGTCCCGATGGTCCAGAAGCGGCTCATCGAGATGTGCCGCCGCAACGCCAAGCCGGTGATCGTCGCGACCCAGATGATGGAGTCGATGATCACCAACTCCCGCCCGACGCGCGCGGAGGCCTCCGACGTCGCCAACGCCATCCTCGACGGTGCGGACGCGGTCATGCTGTCGGCCGAGTCCTCGGTCGGCGCCTACCCGATCGAGACCGTCAAGACGATGTCGAAGATCGTCACGGCGGCCGAGGAGGAGCTCCTCTCCAAGGGCCTCCAGCCGCTGGTCCAGGGCAAGAAGCCCCGTACCCAGGGCGGCTCCGTCGCCCGCGCGGCGTGCGAGATCGCGGACTTCCTCGACGCCCAGTCGCTGATCGCCTTCACCCAGTCCGGCGACACCGCCCGCCGGCTGTCGCGCTACCGCGTGACCCAGCCGATCCTGGCCTTCACCACCGACATCAACACCCGCAACCAGCTCACGCTGAGCTGGGGCGTCGAGTCCTACATCGTCCCGCACGTGGACACCACCGACGCGATGGTCGACCTGGTGGACGGCGAGCTGCTCAAGCTCAACCGCTACAACCAGGGCGACACCATGGTCATCACCGCCGGCTCGCCCCCCGGCGTCCCCGGCACCACCAACATGGTCCGCGTCCACCACCTGGGCGACACCCAGGCCTGACACCGCGGGCCCGCTTGAACTCTGCCGCACAGAGACCGAGGGCGGCACCCCCGATCCTGAGAAGGATCAGGGGTGCCGCCCTCGGTGCTTGCCGACCGCCGATCAGGCGGGATCAGTCACGCCGGACGTTGAAATCGCCGTCCTCCACGACCTCCTTCTCCAGCCCCAGCAGCTCCGCGAGCTCACGGTAGGCCTCGACCCGCTCGGGGTCGATCACCACGGAATAGGACTTGAGCACCCGCACCAGCAGCCGGAACCCGAGATCGGGATCGACCTCGGCGACGACCCGGCGCAGCGCCGGAACCACGCCGGACACCGCCGCGTAGGCGTGCCCGGCCGTGGCCGACTCCAGGGCCTGGGCCACCATCGCGATCTCACCCAGCACCGCTTCCCCGAGCCCACGAGCGGGTGGCGGATCCACCGGGTCCGGCGCGTTCCCGACGTTCCAGGTGATGCGGTACTCGGCGATCTCCTCGATCCACGTGAGCCACTGTCGTCCCTCGATCCCGCAGGCCTCCAGGTCGAAGTCACCGAACGTCCCCGCCCGCCAGAGCACGGACAGCTCCGGGCCCGGTAGGTCCGAGGCCAACAGCCGCCTGGCGTCGTCCAGCAGCTGATGGGCGAACGCACCGTCCTCGCGGTCCGCGAACGACCACACGGTGGCGAGGGCGATGGACATCCTGTTCGTCCGGGGATAGTGGAAGGTCTTCATCAGGCAGCTGAGCCCGATGTCCGAACCGAGGCGGCGGTGGTGGTCCTGGTTCACCCATGTGTCCTTTACTGCGGGAAGCTCGTGTATACGACGTATCCGCCCGGATGCTTTCCGCCGGGACCCTTCGGCACCATCTTGATCTGGATGACCACCTCGTTCCCGACCGGAGTCGACACGAGGGTCGGGTTGCCGTCGGGGTCCGGCGGACCCTTGGCCCACTTCTTGCCCAGGGACCCCTTGTCCTTCAGTGTCCATTTGATCGGGTAGAGGTCGAAGCGGGGGTCGAAGGGCTTGTTCGCCTGCCGCTTCTTGGTCAGCCACTTCTCCAGCGCGTCCTTGTTGCCCGGGGCCGCGCTCCACTCAGCGAATGCCCGCTGAACGGAGGCGACAGCGGTGGCCTCGTCGGTCCACTCGGTGGCAGAACCCTTCTCCAGCTTCGCCAGAATCTTCGCCCGATCCAGACCGACATGGTCACCCAGAGTGTGGGCACCCGAAACACCCTCGTCATTGACGATGTCCAGGCAGTTGTGGACGAGTACGTCCACGGGTGCCGGACCCTGGGCCTGCACGAAGAAGGTGTGCAGACCGTCGACGGTGAGGTCGAACACCTCCACGGGGGTGATGTTCCCGCGGTCACCCAAAGCGGTGATCGCCTGCTCCCGACCCTGCGGATCCCACAGCCGGTCGTTCACTCCCAGATCGGAGGCGTAGGTCCAGCCACGACCCGCCACGAACAACCGGTGGCCCGCCGTGGTGCTCAGACTGCTGCCGTCGGCCAGGGTGATGTCGATCAGCCGGCCGGTGTCGTGCCGGAAGGCGGCGGTCACCGGCTGCGGCTTCACCGTCCCCGCCAGGGTGTCGCCTGCCATCACCAGGTCGCCGACCCGCACCGACCCGATCGTCTTGTGCGAACCGTCCGCCATGAGTACGGGTACCGATGCGGGGAAGCTGTTCCGCTTGCACGAGGCGAACAGCCGCTGGGACACCTCGATCTCGTTCTCGAGAGCGGCGATCGTGCCTGGGTCCATCTCGGCCTTCTTGGCCAGCGCCCTGGCGTCCTCCAGACCCACGCCGGTCCTCATGACGGCGCGGTAGGCCTGCATCGACTCCATGAGGAGTTCCATCCGCTTGCTGGCGGCGCTCATGGCCAGGTCGACGCCGACCGACAAACAGGCTTCCAGCTCGTGTCCCTTGACGCACCTGTAGAAGTCGTCCGTGAGCATGTGCCAGAGGGTCTTCAGGAACACCTTGTCGAAGATCAGGGCGAGTTCGAGCCTGCTGAAGTACACGTCCTTGTAGTACGCCTGCTGACCCATGTTCTGGGCATACATCCAGGTCACGTACTCGGCCGGGCAGTTCGCCTCGGTCACGTTCTCCGGGGCCGCCGGGTCCGTGCACATGTAGAAGTCAATGGTGAGGTTGTAGGTCAGCTTGAACTTCACCGTGCAGCCGTCGAACCCGATGTCCAGGACGCACTTGTTCTGGTCCTCGGGTTCTCCGATCGGTTCGATCTTGGAGCGGACGAACACGCCCTTCTGGCCGGTCACACCGCCCGAGGCGATCGCATCGCGGCTCTTCTGGTTCTCCGCGCGGGTCGCCGCGTCCTGCGCCTCCTTCGCCGCTTCCTGGGCCCGCTTCGCGGCCGTCTCCGCCGTGGTGGCGTCGGTTTCGGCCTTGGTCGCGACCGTGTCCGCGGTCTTCGCGTCGGCCTCCGCCGCCGTGGCCGCCTTGCGGGCGGAAGCGGCGTCGCGCTCCGCGTCCGTCGCCGCCGCGTCCGCGGCGGAGGCGTGGGTGCCCGCTGTGGTGGCCGCGGTCTGCGCCGCCGTGGCGTCCGCCGTGGCCTGCCGGTTGTACTCGACGGTCTTGGCCTCGGAAGCCTTCGCCGCCTTGGCCGACGCTGCCGCCTCGTTGGCCGACTTCTGCGCGGCCTGCGCCGACTTGGCCGCCTTGGCGGCCCAGTCGGCCGCCTGCAGTGCGGCGTCCGCCGCCGCCTTCGCGTCCGCGTCCGCCTGCTCGGCGAGCTTCTTCGCCTCGGCGGCCGCCTTGGCCGCCTGGTCCGCCTTGGCCTGGGCCAGGGCCGCCTGCTGTTCCGCCGCCGTCTTGGCGGCCTGACCGGTCAGCACGGCCAGACCCGCCGAGGAGTCGGTCTCCTTGTACGGAGAACCCAGCTCGATGGCGTCGTTGGCCGGCTTGACCACCTGCATCGCCGACTCGCTGGCGGCCACGGCCGCCTGCGCCGTGGAGAACGCGAACCCGGCCGTACGGATGGATTCGGCTCCGGCAGCCACCGCTTCGCTGCGGGCCACCGAGGCATCCACCTTGGCCTTCTCCGCCTGCTGGTGCGCCGTCTCCGCCTGCGACTTCGCGGTGATCGCGTTCCACTTGGCCGCGTCCGACGCGTCGATGGCATCGGCCGCCGCCGCGTGGGCCTTCTGTACCGCGGCTTCGGTGACCGCGACGTCCCTCTTGGCCGCGTCCGCCGCCGCCTGGGCGCGCTTGGCCGCCCCCTGGGCCCGGGTCGCCGCCGCTCTCGCGTTGGTCGCGGCCTCGGTCGCCGTGTCCGCCTCGGCGCGTGCGGCCCTGGCCGCCGTGCCCGCGTTGTCTGCGGCGGTACGTGCGGCGGTCGCCGCGGTACGGGACCCTTCGGCCGCGCTCGTGCCCTCGTCGGCCGCAGCCTTGGACTCCTTGGCGTAGGCCTTGGCCTCCAGGGCGTCGCGCTCCTGTTCCGCGTCGACCGCCTTGTTCCGGGCCGTCACGGCCTTCTTCTCGGCGTCGACCGCGTCCTTCATCTTGTTCTCGGCGGTGGTTCCCGCCGTCTGCGCCGCGGCCAGCTGGCTGCCCGCCTCGGTCCGCTGGGTCTGGGCCCTGGCTTCCGCCGCCGCGGCCTTCGCCCGCTCCGATTCGGCGAGCTCCTTCTGCGACTTGGCGTAGTCCCGCTCGGCCTCGGCCTTCTCGCGCTTGGCCTTCGCATCCGCCGCGGCGGTCTTGGCCTCCTTCTCCGCTGCCTCCGCCTTGACCTGTGCCGCCTTCGCCTTCGAGGCGTTCTCCGCGGCCTTCACCGCCTGCGCCGCGGCTCCCTCCGCGGAGGCCTTCGCCTGGGCGGCGGCCTCCTCGGCGGCCTTGCGGCGGAACTCCGCCTTCGAGGCGTGCGCCTGCGTCATGGCCAGCGAGTTCAGCGTCTTGCTGTCGGCCGCCGAGGCGCGCGTCGCGTTCAGGGCGGTCTCGGCGGCCTTGGCCGCCGCCTGGGCGGCAGCCGCCGACGCCTTGGTGACCTGGGCCGCCTGCTGGCCGTAGAGGAGACCGCGGCCGCGGGGCAGGCCCGCGTTGTCGGCGATCGTGTACGCCGCGTTCTGCGCGGTGGTCACCTTGGCGGCCTGCGCCTGGGCGTCCTGGGCCGCGCGCGAGGCCACGTAGAGCCGCCCGGTCGCACGGGCCTGGGCCTGCTCGATCCACGTGCGGGCCTTGGTGAACTCACTGGCCGGCGGCCGTCCGCTGTCGGCCGGAACCTTCAGGAAGTGCGCCTCCCAGTCGGTGAGCCGACTGGCGATCATGGACTGGCCGAGCGCCTCGGCCATGGCCTGCGCGGCGATCTGCAGGTCCTTGGAGGCGGCCTGCTCGGCACCGAGGATGGTGTCCCGCTGGGCGTTCTGGCCCGCGATCTCGGCCTGCCACTCCGCGGAGGCGACGGCCGCCTCGGCCGTCAGGACCTTGTGCGGGTCGAGCGGGTTGCGCGTCGCACAAGACGCGAAGCGCGCCTTGAGCTGCTCCACATCGATCCGGAATTCCATCGAATCCGGGGCGGGAGCGCTGGTGGGAAAGCCGCCGTTCTGCAGGAAGATGCGGGCATCGTCGGCGTACATGGGGGTGGACCCCGCCATGTGCCACTCCCACTCCTTGCGGTCCTCGTAGGTCTCGTGCGTCTCCGAGTAGTACCGGGCCTTCGCGATCTTGGTGGCCGCGTCGACCGAGTCCTTGCCGGCCAGCGGGTGCGGATCGGCGTAGAACTCGCTCTGGCTCGTCCAGAACTGGTCCGCGATCCAGCCCCCGTAGCCCGTCGCCATGAAGATGCCCGGATTGTCCGGTGGCCACTGGAATCCCGTCACCGTGTAGCCGGGCGGGATGTCGGCCATGTACAGCGAGGCCTGCCACGCCTTGTTGCGCTCGTCCATCTCGGCGAACTTGGCGTTGGCGGCCGCGTGGTCCTTGTCGTACGCCGCGGACAGCGGGGTGCCCTCCCAGTAGTTGCGCGCCGCGGCGGCGAGCAGTTCGGGTTCGGTCCCCTTCAGTCCCGTGCGGGCGACGGCCTTCATCTGCGTGCCGCCCTTGCGCAGCACGTCGCCCAGCAGGCACTGCGCCTCGCGGACCTTCTGGGCCGCGTCCAGGTCGTAGGGGGCGGGTTCGGCGGCGGCGGCCGGGCGCAGGCCGTCGAGGGGCTGCACCCCGCTGCCGGTCAAGGTGACGGCGGTGGCGGTGGCCACGGCCGTGAGGGTCAGGAAGCTCGTCCAGTTGCCGAAACGACGGCGTCTGGGCGTGGTTGCGTTCTTGCGCATACCCGTATCAGCCGTTCTGCTCAGAAGAGGACATCGAAGGCCGCCCAGCCCGAGGTGCCGATCTGCACCCGGGCGGCGAAGGGGGCGGCCGGGTTGCCGGTGCCCTTGAACAGCCACAGTGCGCCCGCGGTATCGGCGGCGATCAGGTCGGTCTTCCCGTCGCCGTCGGTGTCACCCGCGGAGGCGAGCGTCTTGTACGCCTGCCAGCCCGGGCCCACGACGTACCGCGTGCCGACCACGGCGTCCACCGTGGCCGCGCCCGTACCGGCGTAGATGGCGAGCGTGCCGTCGGCCGTCCGGGCGAGGATGTCGGCCTTGTCGTCACCGGTGTAGTCGCCGCGGCCCACGAGCGTCATGCCGCCCCACCCGGTGCCGATCCGCATCCGGGCCGCGAGCGTGCCGTCGGACTTGCCCTGGTACAGCCAGAGGTTGCCGGCGGCGTCGCGGCCGACGAGGTCGGCGTCGGCGGAACCGCCCATGTTGCCGACGGAGATGATCGTGTCGTAGATGTCCCAGCCGCCGCCGATGAGCTTGGTGTCGTTGCCGTGCTCGGCGGTGTAGTAGAGCTTTCCGGCGGCACGGTGGTAGAGGTCGTTGCCCCGGCCGCCCTCCGACACGTTGGCCTGGACGAGTGCGGTCGCCTCGCCGAAGCCGCCGCCCAGCTCGTAGGCGGACTTCAGGCCCCCCGTACCGTTCGCCTCGTACGCCCGGAGCTTGCCGGTGCTCGCGTTGCGCGCAAAGAGCGGGAACGTCTTCAGGGGCGGGGCCGCGGCCTGGGCCCCCGCGGAGCCGGCGTTGGCGGTCCCGGCCGGCCAGAGCGGCGGAGCCACTCCGGACACCCCCAGCGCGACGGCGGCCAGCACCAGGCCGATCGCGCAGATCACCGCCCGGCGTGCCGAGCGTTTCATGGTGTGCAGCATAAAAGTGCAGGTCCTCAGGGAAGTCACGAGCGCAGGCATGCCAAGGGCACACCGAAGTGCTTGCGAGTCCCCCCGTGGACAGCTGCGCGCCGCGTGCATGACGGCGGCATTTGCACGCTAGCCGAGTGCGCAACTCCTGTGAAGATCATGTGAGTTACCCAAGGGTAACGGAAAGCGGACGGCCCGCCCCCGTAAAGGGGACGGGCTGTCGGAACGCTCGTGAGCCGGTGCTACTCCGGCGGGCCCATGTAGTTCTTCAGGCCCGGAACGGTGAGCGTGCCGCCGAACTGACCGGCCTGGACGACCTTGACGTTCGTGAAGAACGCGAACGGGACGTTCACGGGCGGCGGGCTGTTCGGGGTGAACTCGATCGGGATCAGACCGAACAGGTTCCCCTTGAGGCTCTCGGTGTACATCGTCACCGTGCCGCCGCGGATCTTGGACGTGGAGCCCGGACGCGACTTCAGGTGGGCGACGTTCCCCGACTTGCCGACCGTCTGGTACAGGTCCTTGATGTCCAGCGAGTCCGCGGTGAACTTCAGGACCTTCTTGGTCTTGCCGCCGGCCGTCTTCACCTCGACGATGCCGTGGTAGTCCAGGCCGTAGAGGGTCAGCAGCGAGCTGTCGAGGTACCAGGGCTCGTCCGGCAGGAGCGGGACACCCTGCTCCAGCTCGGCATCGGCCAGGGCTTTAGCGTCGTAGGTCGGGCACGGGAAGGGCTGCTTCCCGTCCGGGTCCTTCGTCGCCTCGTCCTTGGCCTTGTCCTCGTCGTCCTTGGCCTCGTCGTCCGCCTTGGACTTGTCGTCCGCGGCTTCGTCCTTGGCCTTGTCCTTGGCCTCGCCCGTCTCGTTCTTGGGGTCCTTCTCGGTCTTCTTGACCTCCTCGGACAGCTCCTTGACGTCGACACCGGCCTTCTTCGCCGCGTCGCGGATCGCGTCCGCGGCCGGGTCCGGGGCCGCCGTGGCGGTGCCGGAAGGGGTGGGCGCGGGCGTCGGGGTCGCCTTCGCCGTCGCGTCCTTGAGGGGCCTGCCGAGCTCGTCGACGAGGTTCTTGAGCGCGTCGCCGACACCCAGCGGGTCCAGCGGGTTCGTGGACTTGGTCGGCTCCGGAGCCGACGTCGTGGCCGGGGCCGCTGCCTTCTCGTTCGTCACCGGGGGCTTGGCCGCCGACGGCGAGGTGCTCGGCTTCGCCTTCGCGGACGCCGACGCGGACGGAGAGGGCGTCGCGGTGGGCGACGTACTCGGCGAAGGCGTCGTGGACGGCGTCGGCGACGGGGACTTCGACTCGGTCTCCGCGGGTTCGTCGGACCGCGTCACACACGGGCCGGGCGCGAAGGGGATCTCCTTGTCGTCGGCCACCGCGAGCTTGGGCGCCATGCCCATCCCGACGAACACGGCCGTCGGCATCGCCGCGAGCGCCATCGTCTTGCCGACGGGTATCTGGATCTTGTTCAGCAGCGACTTCCTGGGCGCCGCGTGGCGCGGCCCCTTCACTACACGGGACTCTGCGCCAGGGGCCACGCCCCGCTGCGTCTCGTCACCCCGCACTGTTCCTCCCGCCATCGGCGTGGGCAGTCGTCTCGCTCGCGTATGCCGTTTCCGTACCACGGGGGTCGGGAACGCCCTGGGCACCCATGTCTGCCGTCGCCTCCGCCTTGGTCAGGCCGACCGGGTCCGGCTGCTGCTCGGCCGCCGGCTGCGCGGCCTCCTCCGCCGGCTGCCCCGGCGCCCAGGCCAGGGCGAGAGCGCCACCGACCATGGAGAGGCTGAAGCCGATGAAGAAGCCGCCGAGGTTGGACACCGGGATCGAGACCAGGGCGAGCAGGATCGCGGCCACGCCGGCAAAGACGCGGATGGTCGCCTGGAACCAGAGCGCCAGGCCGAGCGTGATGAGCAGTGCACCGATGATCAGTGCGCCTGCGCCGCCCGTGGTGGCCATCGCAAGACTGACGTTGCCCAGCCGGAGGTCCGCGTAAGGGAAGTATGCGATCGGGAAGCCACCGAGGAGCGTGAACAACCCGGCCCAGAAGGGACGGCGGCCACGCCAGGCGTGGAAGTGGTAGTACGCCACGGTGGGCCAGGCGTCGTCTTCTGCGCGAACGTAAACCGGGGCCTGGGGGTTCATGGACAACAGCTCCCTGGAAACGGGTGGTACGTGAAAACTCTGTGGAGCCCGGACGGGCGGGGGCGACGGCTGTCACCACCCGCCCGTCCGGTCAGACACGGGGACTGAGTCAGTCCTTGATGTCCTGGTAGCAGGGCTGGTCGCCACCCATCAGGCGCAGCTTCAGGTTGGGCAGCTTGAAGGTGCCCGCCGTGGTCGCCCACGCCTTCTGCTTCACGTCCGTCAGAATCGCCCTGTCGGCGCGCTGGGAGAACGCGTAGGGGCTGGACACCGTACCGGCCTGCGGCTTGGTCTTGTGGCTCGCGTCGCCCACGGCGACACCGATGTCGAGGTTCTTGAACTCGGCGTCGGTGTCGAGCTCGGCCACATCCAGGTAGATGTTGGTCGCCACGGCCGGGGTGCCCTTGTGACCGGTCTTCAGCTGGAGCGTGATCGGCCCCAGCGGAGTCGGGGTCACCAGGGACTGGCACATGTTGGTGATCTCGGCACGGCTGAACCCGGAGATGGTGACCGGGTGGGCCTGCGCCTTGCCGTTGGGGTCGAGCTCGTGACCCTTGGCGATCCCGCCGTACTGGATGAGGTTTTCACCGTCGAGCTTGTCGGCCGAGACCTTGAAGTCCTGGCCGGAGACGCTGAACGACGCCGCGAGGGCGCCCTGCGCCAGACCCACACCGACCGCGGCCGTGGCCGCGATGCTCGGCACCATGACGAGCGCGAAGCGCTTCCATCTGGTCCCACCACGAACCTGAGAACTCATTTCGTTCCTCCTTCTCGGACGTACATCTCCGGTCCGGGCCGTGCCCGTCCTGGGATGGGAGAAGTGCTACGTCCTCGGGAAGGAGCGCAGGCGGCCGGGCCGCGGCTGTGCCACGTCCGATACACCGGCGATCACCCCCGAGCGACAACCACTGGGCCACGCGTTCGCGCAACCTGGAGGACAGGCCCCGCCGGAGTGGCAGAGACCCCCCTGTCCCACGGCCGGTGCCACTGCCACCGGCCGGCTCGGTGGGGACCCTTCACCGCGGCTCCGAGTGAGCGGCTCTGCGGGAAGGACCGAGCGTCGCCGATCGTGGTCCATTCCAGGCCGGGGCACAAGGGGGTTCGTTACTGGCGGGTAACGGCCAGATAACCGGGGTACGACCCACTGCCGTCGGGCAGCAACACAGGGTGTCACCCAGGGCCACGACAGAACGGACGAATGCCAAACACACCGGACAGTTCACGGGGTTCGATTTACTGCGAGTAACAGCGGCCGCGATTGCCAAGTTTTGGCAAAGCGCGGCCGCTGTTTATCCACGTGTCAACAAATCGCCGGTGGCCCGGCGATGTACGGGCGGCGCGTGGCGGCGGGTCCGGAGCGGCCGCGAAGCCGGTCCGGAGGCTGCCTAGAAGAGCACCCGCGCGAGCGCCGTACGCGCGGCGGAGACCCGCGGGTCGTCCGCGCCGATGACTTCGAACAGCTCCAGCAGCCGCAGTCGCACGGCGTCCCGGTCCTCACCGAACGTGACGCGGACGGTGTCCACCAGGCGCCCGAAGGCGTCCTCCACGTGGCCGCCGACCAGGTCGAGGTCGGCCGCGGCGATCTGCGCCGCCGGGTCGCGCGGGTTCTCGGCCGCCGCGGCCCGCACCGCCTGCGGGTTCATGTGCTGGACCCGGGCGAGGAGCTCGGCCTGGGCCAGGCCCAGCTTGGCCTCGGTGTTGCCCGGGTCGTCGGCGAGCACGTTCTTGTACGCCTGGACCGCGCCGCCGAGGTCACCGGCGTCGAGCGCGACGACGGCCGCCTCCAGCAGGGCGTCGTGCGGGCCGGCCGGGATCTCGCCCTCGGCCGAGGCGGCCGGAGCGGCCCCCTCCGCGTCCGGGTCCACCTCGATGCCGATGATCCCGAAGCGCTCCTCGGCGACCTGGACGAGCTGGGCGAAGGTCTCGCGGATCTGCTGCTCCGGCACCACACCCTGGAACAGCGGCAGCACCTGACCGGCGACCACGGCGAAGACGGCCGGGATGCCCTGGATCTGGAACTGCTGCATCAGCGTCTGGTTGGCGTCGACGTCGATCTTGGCGAGCACGAGGCGACCGTTGGCCTCGGCGATCAGGCGCTCGAGCAGCGGGCTGAGCTGCTTGCACGGCTGGCACCACTCGGCCCAGAAGTCCAGGACGACCGGAACCTCTGCGGAGAGCTGGAGCACATCGCGTTCGAAGCCGGCCTCGTCTACGTCGATGACGAGCGCGGACGGCGGCACGGCACCGGCGGACGGACCCGCCCCGCCGGCCTCGCCGGCCCGCTTCGCCGCTTCGGCGCGGGCTTGCTCGGCCTTGGCCTTGGCCTCGCCGGCCGCCTTCACCGCGGCGAGGTCGACGACGCCGCTCATGGACATGTTTCTGGGCTGCATGCGTACATCCTCCCCCGTGTGCGCGCGCCGACGAAAAAGATCGCGTGAATTGGCCGTGCCGCCGTACCGTCAATTGGCCGTGCCGCCGTACCGTCGCGATCGTGATGTTGAAACGGCGCCGGGTCCCCACCTGGCGCCTGTAGCTCTTCGCGTGGTTGTCGCTCTTACGCTACGAGCCGTAGCGTAACTCCCCCGGCGGCCCACCGGGCCCCTTCCGGCTCCGTGATCTGAACCACAGCGGCCGGTTCGGCTACCGGCGGGTATGGTCTCGGCCATGCGCAACCCCAGCCCCGGCCGCACCGGTCGTCCCCGCAGCGCCACCGCGGACGCCGCGATCCTCGCCGCGACCCGGGACGCGCTCGTCGAGCTGGGCTGGTCGAAGCTCACGATGGGTGACGTGTCCGCCCGCGCGGGGGTCGCCAAGACCACCCTCTACCGGCGCTGGGCGGGCAAGAACGAGCTGGTCGTGGACGCGGTCGCGGAGCTCTTCGACGCACTCGAACTCCCGGACCGGGGCTCCCTCGAAGCAGACATCGAGAACGTGGTGCTGCAGTTCGCGGAGCTGCTGCGGCGCCCGGAGGCCCGTACCGCCCTGATGGCGGTCGTCGCCGAGTCCACCCGGGACGAGGCCCTGCGTGACCGGATCCGGTCGGCGATCGTGGACCGGCAGAAACGTCTCGTCGTACTGGGTCGCGAACGGGCCCAGGCGCGCGGCGAACTCCCGTACGAGGAGGACGAGTCCCTCGCGGGCCGCACCACGGACCTGATCTTCGACGTGATCGCGGGCACGGTGGTGCACCGTGCCCTGGTGAGCTCCGAACCGGTGGACGAACTCTGGGTGGCCACCTTCACGGCGCTCCTGATGCACGGCCTCCGGGGCCCGGCCGCCGCCTGATCCCACCCGGCCGCCCGCTGCCGCCGCGCCGTCAGAAGATCGACACCCCGGAGCGGCGCCGGGATTCCAGGACCTGCTCCGCCAGCGCCGCGGCCCGCGGGTTATCCCCCGGCCAGGGCCGCCGACGGCCCGGCCAGCTGGCCCAGCGCAGCGCGTCGGCCTCCTCCTCGGGCCGCAGGCCGGCCGCGACGAGCGCGCCCCGGGCCACTTGGGCCCCGGCCGTGCGGTAGCCGATGTCGCGGGCGTCCGGCAAGTAGAAGCCGCCGTCGGTGATCAGGACCGCGGCCTCGACCCCGTCCAGCCCCAGTTCGATGCCGTCCCGCACCGCCCCGAGGAACTCGGCGGGCAGCCGCTCCTCCCGCGCCAGGTTCAAGATCTCCGTCCCGGCCGGTCCCGGCGGCTCGAAGTCGGCGACGACGTAGGCGTAGTGGCCGCCGCAGCCGCCCTTGTTCATCACCACGCGCGCGCTCACGCCCCGTACGGGCACAGGAAGGCCGGTCATGCCCCCACCATACGGGGGGCAGGACCGGCCGTTCCGGGCCTGTGGGCCTGGGGCTTGGGGCCTGTGGGCCTGGGGCTAGAAGCCCGGGGGCTCGGTGTACGTGCCCCACTCGTCGCGCAGGACGTTGCAGATCTCGCCCATCGTGGCCTCGGCCCGCACCGCGTCCAGCATGGCCGGGATCATGTTCGACCCGTCCCGGGCGGCGTCCAGCATCGCCTTCAGCGCCGCGTCGACCGCGGCGTCGTCGCGGCGGGCCTTGCGGGCCGCCAGCTCCCGCACCTGGACGGTCTCGACCTCGTGGCTGACCCGGAGGATCTCCAGGTCCCCGGTGACCGACCCGTGGTGCACGTTGACGCCGACGACGCGCTTGTCGCCCTTCTCCAGCGACCGCTGGTACTGGAAGGCCGACTCGGCGATCTCCCCGGTGAACCAGCCGTCCTCGATGCCGCGCAGGATGCCCGAGGTGATCGGCCCGATCGGGTGCTGCCCGTCGGGGTGGGCGCGCAGGCCGCGCTCCTTGATCTGCTCGAAGATCTTCTCGGCCTCGGCCTCGATGCGGTCGGTGAGCTGCTCCACGAACCAGGAACCGCCCAGCGGGTCCGCCACGTTGGCGACGCCGGTCTCCTCCATCAGCACCTGCTGCGTGCGCAGGGCGATCTCGGCCGCCTGCTCGCTCGGCAGGGCGAGGGTCTCGTCGAGGGCGTTGGTGTGCAGGGAGTTGGTGCCGCCGAGCACGGCCGCGAGGGCCTCCACGGCGGTGCGTACGACGTTGTTGTACGGCTGCTGCGCGGTCAGGGAGACACCGGCGGTCTGGGTGTGGAAGCGCAGCCACATGGACTTCTCGCTCTTCGCCCCGTAGACCTCCTTCATCCAGCGGGCCCAGATCCGGCGCGCGGCGCGGAACTTGGCGATCTCCTCGAAGAAATCGAGGTGCGCGTCGAAGAAGAAGGACAGGCCGGGCGCGAAGGCGTCGACGTCCATGCCGCGCGAGAGGCCGAGCTCCACGTAGCCGAAGCCGTCGGCGAGGGTGTACGCGAGCTCCTGCGCGGCCGTGGCCCCGGCCTCACGGATGTGGTAGCCGGAGACGGACAGCGGCTTGTAGGCCGGGATGCCCTTCGTGCAGTACTCCATGAGGTCGCCGATGAGGCGCAGGTGCGGCTCGGGTTCGAAGAGCCACTCCTTCTGGGCGATGTACTCCTTGAAGATGTCGGTCTGGAGCGTGCCGTTGAGGACGGCGGGGTCCACGCCCTGCCGCTCGGCGGCGACCAGGTACATGCAGAAGGCAGGGACGGCCGGGCCCGAGATCGTCATCGAGGTCGTGACGTCGCCGAGCGGGATGTCCTTGAAGAGGACCTCCATGTCGGCGGCGGAGTCGATGGCGACCCCGCAGTGCCCCACCTCTCCGAGGGAGCGGGGGTCGTCCGAGTCGCGCCCCATGAGGGTCGGCATGTCGAAGGCGACGGAGAGCCCGCCGCCGCCGGCGGCCAGGATCATCTTGTAGCGCTCGTTGGTCTGCTCGGCGTTCCCGAACCCGGCGAACTGCCGGATGGTCCAGGTCCGCCCGCGGTAGCCGGTGGCGTGGAGCCCGCGGGTGTACGGGTACTCGCCCGGCCACCCGATGCGCTCGAAGCCCTCGTACGCGTCGCCGGGCCGGGGCCCGTAGACCGGCTCGACCTCGTCGCCGGAGAGCGTGGTGAAGTCTGCCTCGCGCTTGCGGGCCTTGTCATAACGGGCCTGCCAGCGACGGCGGCCTTCCTCGATGGCGTCAGCGTCCATACTCATGAATTTACTAGGACGTCCTAGTAAATGTCGATGGCAAACCCCCGGGGACTCGCCCCGGGGGTGGGTGACGCTCGCCTCGTACGCGGAGGCGATCAGGCCTCGGCGGTCGCGACCGAGTCGCTGACCAGCGGCTCGACCTCGGCGCGGACCTTGCGCTCGACGAAGAAGGCCGCCACCGGAATCGTTCCGCTGAGCATGACCCAGAGCATCTTGCCGAAGGGCCACCTGGCCTTGGAGCTCAGGTCGAAGGCGAAGACCAGATAGATCATGAAGAGCACACCGTGGGCCTGCGAGACCACGAAGGTCAGGTCGGCGCCGGTGTCGAAGCCGTACTTCGCCACCATGCAGGCACAGAGGATCAGGAGCATGACCGCGGTCACGTAGGCCATGGCGCGGTAGCGGGTCAGCACGCTTCGTTTCATGCCGACGAGCCTAGCCGTCCGTTTTGCTCGATCTTGACGCGGCCCCGGGCCCCGGCCACGGGCCCCGCCCCCGGCTCGGCGGCCTCCGGCTACTCCTCGAAGTCCGCCGCGGCCACCCGCAGCGGGCGCAGCAGCGCGAAGATCTCCCCGCACTCCTCGGCGTCGTACGCGCCGAGGCCGAAGTCGACGGCCATCAGGTCCTTCGTGGCGGCCTCGACGACCTCGCGGCCCTTCTCCGTGATGGAGGCGAGGGTGCCGCGGCCGTCGTTCGGGTTGGGCCGCTTGGCGACGAGTCCGGACTTCACCAGCCGGTCCACGGTGTTGGTCACCGACGTCGGGTGGACCATCAGCCGCTCGCCGATCTTGGACATCGGCAGTTCGCCGGCCTTGGAGAAGGTGAGCAGCACCAGCGCCTCGTACCGGGCGAAGGTCAGCCCGTACGGTTTGACGACCGCGTCGACCTCGCCGAGCAGGATCTGGTGCGCGCGCATGATCGAGGTGATCGCGGCCATCGAGGGCACGGGTCCCCAGCGCTGCTGCCAGAGCTCGTCGGCGCGGGCGATGGGGTCGAAGGGAAGGCTGAGCGGCTTGGGCACGCGTCCGACCCTACCGGGAGGTCACTTCACCGCGAGGGCCGTCTCATCCCTCAGTCGTTCCTCCTGCCGGGCGGCGGCCCGGAGTTCGGCGAGGAGCAGCAGGACGACCCCCGTACCGAGGACCCCGGCGCCGGTGACGACCTCGTGCACCGGGCGGAATTCGGCGGCGAGGCCGGCCAGGGCCATGCCCACCCCCTGGAGGGTCATCAGGCCGGTGCTGAGCAGCGTCATCGCCCGGCCGCGCAGCTCGTCGGGAACGGCTTCGACGTACCACCGGTCCAGCCCGAGGGTGTAGGCGTGGGCCAGCCCGGCGAGCAGCAGGGCGGCGAGGACCACGGGCAGCCCGGGCCGGACCGCGAAGAGCAGGAGCGGCAGCAGCCCGGTGGCGGCGAGCGGCGCCACGATCCGCGATCGTGTGCGCGCGGTGAGGGCCGAGCCGGCCCAGAGCTCCCCGGCGATGGTGCCGACGGGCATGGCGCACATCATCAGGCCGAGGGCGGCGGTGCCCGCGCCGATGCCGTCCGCGTACGGGGCGAGCAGCGCCTCGGGGACGACGAGGAAGACGGGCGGCAGCCAGAACAGCAGCATCAGCGCGCGCAGCCGGCGCCGGCCGAGGACGGCGCGCAGCCCGGCGAGCGGGGAGGTGCGGGCGCCGCTGCGGGCGGGGCGGCGGCGCGTGCCCAGCCGCAGCAGCAGTGCGGAGCCGAGGAAGCCGGCGGCGGTGAGGGCGATGGCCGCGCGCGGCGCGAGCACGGTGAGCAGCAGCCCGCCGAGGCCGAAGCCGATGAGCTGGGCGCTCTGGGCCACCATCCGCAGCAGCGAGCGGCCCAGGACGAAGGCGTCGCCGGTGCCGAGGATGTCGGAGAGGGAGGCGTTGCGCGTGCCCTGGAACAGCGGCGCCACGAAGGCCATCGCGCAGCGCAGTACGAGGAGCACGGCGACGGGCGTGCCCGGCGCCACCATGGCGGCCGCGCAGAGCGCGCAGACGAGGTCGCACCCGACGAGCACCAGGCGGGCGGGGTGGCGGTCGGCGATCCCGGCGAGGAGGGTGCCGCCGAGGACGTACGGGAGGAACCCGAGGGCGAAGGTCAGCGCGCTCATCAGGGGCGAGCCGGTGGTGCGGTAGACGAGGACGGACAGCGAGATCTCGGCGACGACCACGCCGAACACGGACAGCAGGTGGGCGGCGAAGACGGTCCGGAACTCCCGGACCCGGAACACGGAGCGGTAGCCCGGCGGCGGTGCGGACCGCCCGGGCGCCTGGGTGTCGGCTGGCATGGGCCCAGCGTCCCGGGCCCGCGGCCGGCGCCCCAGGGATTCGGCTGTGGCCGAATGTTGAGGCAGAGTCCTTACGTCGGCGGCAGTCTCGGAGAAGGGGAGGGAGCGCCGGGATGGGATTGCACCACCACTTCGGGCACGAGGACCTGCTGCGGTGCCGGTTCGCGCTGTCGCCCGCGTGGGAGACGCAGGAGGCGGTCCGCACTCTGAACCGCCCGGACCGGCAGGGCTACCACCTGCCCTGGCTGCGGCGGATCCGCGCCGCGGCCGACGGGCTGGACCTGCGGCCGCTGTGGCTGCTGATGCCGCACCGCGGGCACAGCGCGGACTTCATCGGCCCGCCGCCGAGCGGCCCCGGGGTCTCCTTCGAGCAGGAGATCGCGCTGATCCGCGGCGCGGATCCGGCCGCGGCGCGCGAGGACATCCGCAAGTCGCTGGCGTGTACGCCCGGCGCCCTCGACAGCGACCCGGGCCGGGCCCTGCTGGCCGATCCGGCCCGGGCCGTACGCGATCTGGCCGACCTGCTGGAGCGGGCCTGGAGCGTGCTGATCGAGCCGCACTGGCCACGGCTGCGGGCCCTGCTGGAGGCGGACATCCTCTTCCACTCGCGCCGCCTCGCCGCTGGCGGTCTCCAGTCGCTCTTCGACGGACTGCACCCGAGCCTCGCCTGGGACGCCGCCTCGCTCACCCTGACCATCGAGCGGCCCACCAGTCACCACGAGCGCGTCCTGGGCGGCCAGGGACTGCTCCTGATGCCGAGCGCCTTCATCTGGCCGGGCATAGCGGGCGGCTTCGACCCGCCCTGGCAGCCCACCATCGTCTACCCGGCCCGCGGCATCGGCGCCCTGTGGACCCCCGCCCAGGAGAACACCCCGGACGCGCTGGCCCGGCTGCTGGGCCGGGCCCGGGCCGAGGTGCTGTGCGCGCTGGAGGAACCGGCCTCCACCACGGCGCTGGCCCACCGGCTCGGTCTCGCCCCGTCCACGGTCTCGGCGCACCTGGGGGTCCTGCAGGCGGCGGGGCTGCTCATGTCCGCCCGCCACGGCCACCAGGTCCGCTACGAGCGCACCCCGCTGGCGATCGCGCTCACCACGGGCGACCCCGCCGCCTGAGCGCGGACCCCTGAGCCCGGCCCGCTGGACCCACCCGTACCGCTCGGCCCCGCCGCCCGGTGTCGCACAGCCATGCCAACTGTCCGACATGTCAACACATCCCGGTATCTCGCTCCGCTGCCCGACCCTTCGTCCCGAGGAAGCTGGATGCCCCCCGCCGCTCGCAGGCCGCGTTTTCGCACCACCGCCCCCGTCCTCGGCCTCCTCGCGCTCCTCGCCGCGGCCCCCGCCTGCGGCGGTACAGGGCCGTACGGGTGACGCGTGCGGCCGGTGCGGCCCCGGACGGCCCAGGTCAGCGGGTGCCGCGCCGCAGGCCGTGCCGCACCACGCGCTGGCTCAGGGAGCCGAGGCCTTCCAGCACGCCGGCCAGCCCGGCGAGCTGTTCCAGCGCGGCGAGCGCGCTGCCGGCGCCCCCCGGGTCCACCCCTTCGTACAGCTCGATGCCGATGAAGGAGGCGGCCGTGGCCCGGGCCAGCCCGGCGGGGTCGGCGTACCCGTCCAGCGGGGTCGCCGCCAGCAGCCGGGTGAGGACCTTCTCCAGCTCCTCGATCCACAGCCCGAGCCCGTCGGCGGTGGCGGCGGCCAGGACGGGCGAGGTCTGGCCGGCGGCCAGCAGCTGCCCGAGCAGGGCGACGTTCCCGGCGGCCCGCTCCTCCTCGTGCATGGCGCGGGCGAACTCCAGCAGTTCGGCGAGGCTGCCCAGGGCGGCGAGCCGGTCACGGTAGCGGGCCACGCGCTGCTCGGCGCCGTACCGGCAGGCCGCGGCGAGCAGCTCGTCCACGGAGCCGAAGTGGTAGAAGATCAGGCCCTGGCCCACCCCGGCGGTGGCCGCGACGGTGCGGGCGGAGGCCTTGGCGATGCCCTGCTCGGCCAGGGTGCGCAGGGCCCCTTCGAGCAGCTTCTCCTTGGTGGCGGCGCTCATGCCCGGACCTCCTCGCGGACCGGCCGCAGGTCGCCGCAGAGCCCGCTCGCCCACCGGTCGCGGGCGTCGACGTACTCCGCGGTGAAGGAGCCCTCGTAGCCGAAGAGCGGTCCGAAGCGGCGGTTGACCACCCGTACCCGGATCCGGAACCGGCCGGTGGCCTCGTCGAAGGACTCGCGGACCTCGGCGTCGCCGCCGATCAGATCGGGTACGCGGACGTCGAGGGGGCCCTCGCGGAAGCGGTGTTCACCGGAGCGGATGAGCAGCGAGCCGTCGGGCTCGGCGCTCATGTGGAGGTCGCTGGCGAGGTGCTGGTGGGTGCCCAGGTAGTCGAGGACGCAGTCGCGTTCGGGGCTGTGGACCATCGTGGCGTCGAAGCGGTGGGCTCCATCGGGCAGCTGGAAAGTCCGTACGAAGGTGACGGTCTCGCGCCCGAAGGAGTCGAGGTAGGGGAGGTTCTCGATGACGAAGGGGATGTCGCGTCCCTCGCGCGGCACCAGGATGTTCCGCATGCCGCCAAGCCGGAGGAAGGGCTTCACATAGCCGGGGCCGTGCCATATCCGCTCCATGGTGCCGCGGCCGATGCAGCCCTCGCCGCTCGCGAGCCCCACCGAGAAGCGGCGCTGGATCTGCGGGTGCAGACGGTCGAACCCGGCGCCCATGTGGGCGCGGAAGATGGAGGTCATGACGGCTCCAGGGTGCTGAGCAGGCGGGGCTCGGAGGCGGGGGTGCGGCCGGGCGGGGTGCGCAGGCAGCGCCGGGCGGCCGGCAGCGGCGCGTACACCAGGGCGGCCGCGAAGAGGAGTACGCGCAGGGCGCTCTCGCCGATCGCGCGGGCGAGGGCGTGGCCCGGGGTGGTCCCGCGTTCGCACCACAGCCGCAGCCGGTCGAAGGACCAGGCGGTGGCCCAGCCCATGAGCGGACGGAACACCAGCCGGTCGGCGAGGGCGCCGAAGCGGCCCCAGCGCGGGCGGTAGTCGTATCCGGTGAGGAAGCGGATCCCGTCGGGGCCGGGGACGTAGCGCCAGTACCCGCTGCCCTCGGCGAGCAGCGACAGCGGGTGCTCCGAGGCGAACCGCAGGGCGGAGACCCGGGTGCCGTCGGCCCGGTGGCGTTCCCCGGCGGAGATCCCGGTCCCGTCGACGGAGAGGAACGGCAGCACGCGGGTCGCGTACCGGAACCGCTGGGGTTCGCCCTCGGCGCGCGGGAGGTAGCCGATGGAGGTGAACCGCAGGTCCCACCTCTGGTGCTGCGCCGGATCCTGGCTGCGCTCCCAGAGCTCGTCCATGCCGACGCGGATCCCGGTCTCGACGTACAGGCCCATCCCACCCCCCGTTCCACGGTTTGAGCGATCGCTCAAGCGGCACCTTAGGGGAAGTTGAGCGATCGCTCAAACCCTGTCCGGGCGACTCCCGGGGCATACGGAAGCGCCCCCGGCCTGCGGGCCGGGGGCGCTTTCGGAAATACCGGTGGAAGTGGGACCGGTGAGGGCGCATCAGCCCCCGGCCAGGTGCCGCTCCACGGTCTCGACCTTGGAGGTGATCCCGTCGTGGACCCCGGGGCGGATGTCGGCCTTCAGGATGAAGGAGACCCGCGGTGCCCGCTCCTCGACGGCCGCCACCGCGCGCCGGACGACGTCCATGACCTGGTCCCAGTCGCCTTCCACGGTCGTGAACATCGCGTCGGTGCGGTTCGGCAGCCCGGACTCGCGGACCACCCGGACCGCGTCGGCGACGTACTCGCCGACCTCTTCACCGACCCCCAGCGGGGTCACCGAGAACGCGACGATCATGCGCCGGCCGCCTCGCGCGCCCGGGCCGCGATGACGCTGTCGCCCTCGTCGCGCTTGAGGAGCTTGTCGCCGTAGAGCCCGCCGAAGGGCACCAGCGCGAGCACGAAGAAGAGGAGGACCTTCTTGAAGGGCCACTTCGCCTTGTTCCAGACGTCCAGCAGGAAGACCGCGTACAGGACGAACAGGATCCCGTGGATGACGCCGAGCGGCATCATCAGGTAATCGATGTCCGAGACCCGGCTCAGCAGCGAGCCGAAGATCAGCAGGGCCGGGAACGACAGCGCCTCCGGAACGGAGACGAGGCGCAGTCGGTGCAGTGCGGAGGCGGTCTTGATGTCCACGTGGAACCTTCGGGGTGGAGGCCAGGGTCCCTCCCAGTGTCTCAGCCGCTTTACGGGATCTTGACCCGCCCCTCCCCCGCCGCGGCCTCCGCGGGCGGGCCGGGACGCCCGCGCGGTCGCACCGATATCTCCCGGGTGTGGCATATATCAGCCACGGGGCCCTGTTCGGGGTCGCCCGCTGCCGATAACGTCTCCCCGTGGCTCAGTTCCGACTCCAAGGCAGCAAGGTGCTGGCCGTCGACCTGACCGGGGACGCCGTGAAAGCGAAGAACGGCTCCATGGTCGCGTACGACGGGCAGATGGCCTTCAAGAAGATGACCGGCGGCGGCGAAGGCCTCCGCGGCATGGTGACCCGCCGGCTGACCGGCGAACAGATGACAGTGATGGAAGTGCAGGGGCACGGCACCTGCTTCTTCGCCGACCGTGCGAGCGAGATCAACCTGGTCAACCTGCGCGGCGAGAAGCTCTACGTCGAGTCCAGCAACCTGCTGTGCACCGACGCCGGTCTGCGCACCGGCACCACCTTCACCGGCCTGCGCGGCGCGACGACGGGCAACGGCCTGTTCACCACGACCGTCGAGGGCTCGGGCCAGGCCGCGATCATGTCCGACGGCCCGGCCGTGGTGCTGCGCGTGAGCGCCCAGTACCCGCTGTCCGTCGACCCCGGCGCGTACATCGCGCACACGGGCAACCTCCAGCAGTCCTTCCAGTCCGGTGTGAACTTCCGCACCCTCATCGGCGAGGGTTCCGGCGAGGCGTTCCAGATCCGTTTCGAGGGCGAGGGCCTGGTCTACGTGCAGCCCAGCGAGCGCAACACCGTCGGGGGCGACATCTGATGCCGTTCCGCGAGATCAACTCGAAGATGGTCGAGGCCCAGGTGATCCCGGGTCAGAAGATGTACAGCCAGCGCGGCGCCATGCTCGCGTACCGCGGAGAGGTCTCCTTCACCCCGAGCCTGACCGGCGGTCAGGGCGGGGTCATGGGCATGATCGGGCGCCGGGTGGCGAACGAGCAGACCCCGCTGATGGCGGTCGAGGGCAGCGGCACCGTGATGTTCGGCCACGGCGGCCACCACATCCAGGTCATCAACCTGACCGGCGAGACCCTCTACGTCGAGGCCGACCGGCTGCTCGCCTTCGACGGCACCCTCCAGCAGGGCACGATGTTCATGGGCTCCCAGGGCGGGGTCATGGGCATGGTCCGCGGCCAGGTGACCGGCCAGGGCCTCTTCACCACCACCCTCAAGGGCCACGGCTCCGTCGCCGTGATGGCCCACGGCGGGGTCATCGAGCTGCCGATCACCCCGCAGCGCCCGGTCCACGTGGACCCGCAGGCGTACGTCGCCCACCACGGCGACGTGCGCAACAAGCTCTCCACCGCGCTCGGCTGGCGGGACATGGTGGGGCGCGGCTCGGGCGAGGCGTTCCAGCTGGAGCTGTCCGGCCAGGGCGCGGTGTACGTACAGGCCTCCGAGGAGAAGCTGTGAACTTTGGCCCTGTGACCGGCGGACCGGGCGGCGCTGGCAGTCCAACGGTCTACGACCCGTACACGCTGCCCTCCGACGACAACGTGAACGCGTACACCTTCTGCGTGGAGCTCAAGGGGAGCCAGTGGTTCCTGCAGAAGGGCAAGATGATCTCGTACTACGGGCACATCGAGTTCAACGGGATCGGCAACGGCCGCTTCGACCGCCTGCTGCGCAGCAGCTTCCACTCGCCGCTGCACGCCAGTGACTGGGTGGTCGCCGAGGGCTCGGGCAAGATGCTGCTGGCCGACCGGGCCTTCGACGTGAACTCGTACGACCTGGACAAGGGCAACCTGACGATCCGGTCGGGCAACCTGCTCGCGTACCAGCCCTCGCTCGCCCTCAAGCAGTCGATCGTCCCGGGTTTCCTGACGCTGATCGGAACCGGGAAGTTCGTGGCGGCGTCCAACGGACCGGTGGTGTTCATGGAGCCGCCGCTGCGCGTGGACCCGCAGGCGCTGGTGGGCTGGGCGGACTGCCCCTCGCCGTGCCACCACTACGACCACGGTTACATGAGGGGCGTGATGGGCGGACTGCGTTCGCTGACCGGCATCGGGGGCAGCTCGGGCGAGGAGCACCAGTTCGAGTTCGTCGGTGCGGGCACGGTGCTGCTCCAGTCCTCGGAGATGCTGATGGCGGAGCAGGCGATCGGTGCGGTCGGCGCCGGGGCGGCCACGGGCAACGCGCAGGGCGTGCCGGGGGCCGGTCAGGGTCCGATGGGGCAGCTGGGCGTGCCGCGGATGCCGGGACAGCTGGGTGATCTCCAGCGCCGCCTCGGACTGTGATCGGCCTGACCTGAGATTTTTCGTACGCAATTCAACTTTTTAGGTAGAGTTCATTCATGGAGACCATGGAGACCGAGACGGCCACGCGCTGGCTGACCGACGCCGAGCAGTGCGCCTGGCGCACCCACCTGGACGTCAGCAGGCTGCTGATGCACCAGCTGGAAAAGGATCTCCAGCCCTTCGGACTCACCAACAACGACTACGAGATCCTCGTGAACCTCTCGGAGTCGCAGGACCACCGGATGCGGATGAGCGATCTCGCGACCGCCACGCTGCAGTCCAAGAGCCGGCTGTCGCACCAGATCACCCGCATGGAGACGGCCGGCCTGGTCCGCCGCGTGAATTGCGAGTCCGACCGCCGCGGCCTGTACGCGGTGCTCACGGACGAGGGCATGGAGACCATGCGGCGCGTCGCCCCGCACCACGTGGCGTCCGTCCGCCGGCACTTCATCGACCTGCTGCCGCCGGAGGCCCTGGCGGCGCTGCGCGCCTCGCTGACCCCGGTCGCCGAGCACCTGCGCGACAACCGCGGCAAGGTCTGAGGCCGGGAGCCGTCCGGGCAGCGCGGGCCCCACGGGCTCGTCGCGCCCCGGACGGCCATCGGCCCGACAATGGCTGGGAACGCTCGCTGCCGGCTCCGGTCCGCCGGGCCGGCCTGAGGAGGTCCAGCCTATGAAGCGCAACGTGTTCGTCTCAGCAGCCGCGTCCGTGGCCCTGCTGGTCGCAGGCCCCGTGGCGACCGCCGCCGCGGTGTCCGCCGACATGGCGGGAACCGCCCCCGTGGCCGCCGCCCGGGCCGACGTCACGGCCGAGCAGGCCCTCACCGCCGCTCTGAAGAACTATCCGGGTGTGGTCGAGTCCCTCGACCGGGACGGCAACGTCTGGCACGTGGACGTGATCACCAAGGACGGCAAGGGCCACGCCGAGCTGGAGGTCGACGCCGCCACGGGCAAGGTCACCCGCGAGAACGTGGACACCGATGAGAGCCCGGGCGAGCACAAGGGGCTGCTCGCGGCCAAGATCACCGCGGCACAGGCCGCCAAGGCCGCCCTCGCCGCCCACCCGGGCACGGCGTGGACCGTCGAATGGGACTCCGGCGACAACGGAAAGGCCCCGTACTGGCACGTCGAGGTCAGAGGCTCCGACGGCACGACGTGGGACGCCTCCGTGGACCCCACGACCGGCAAGGTCACCGCACAGACCGACTCCGACTCCGACTCCGACTCCGACTCCGACTCCGACTCGGGCTCCTGACGCACCCGGCCGGGCCCTGGCAGCGGCGCCGCACACGCCCTGCCGGGCCCGGCCCGGTCCCTACGCCTCCGTCAGCGTCGTCAGCAGCGCGTCCGCCGCCGCGTACGGATCCAGCTCGCCGACGGCCACCCTGGCCGCCAGCGCGTCCAGGTGCGCGTCGCCGTGCACGTCCGCCATCCGCGCCCGCAGCGCCGTCACGGCGATCGTCTCGACCTCCCGGGCCGCCCGGGCCGCCCGGCGCTGGGCCAGTACCCCGCGCTCGTCCATCCACGCCCGGTGCTTCTCCAGCGCCTCGACCAGCTCGTCGATGCCCTGGCCACGGGCCGCGACCGTCTTCACGATCGGCGGCCGCCAGTCGTCCCGGCCCCGGGCCTCGCCCAGGCCCAGCATGTGGTTCAGCTCCCGGGCGGTGGCGTCCGCTCCGTCCCGGTCGGCCTTGTTGACCACGTAGACGTCGCCGATCTCCAGGATGCCCGCCTTGGCAGCCTGGATCCCGTCCCCCATCCCGGGGGCCAGCAGCACCACCGAGGTGTCGGCCTGCGAGGCGATCTCCACCTCCGACTGCCCGACCCCGACCGTCTCGACCAGGATCACCTCGCAGCCGGCCGCGTCCAGCACCCGGATCGCCTGCGGGGCGGCCCAGGCGAGGCCGCCCAGGTGGCCGCGGGTGGCCATGGAGCGGATGTAGACCCCCGGGTCCGAGGCGTGGTCCGACATCCGCACCCGGTCGCCGAGCAGCGCCCCGCCCGAGAAGGGTGAGGACGGGTCGACGGCGAGGACGCCGACCCGCTTGCCGGCCTTGCGGTACGCGGACACGAGCGCCGAGGTCGACGTCGACTTGCCGACGCCCGGCGACCCGGTCAGCCCCACCACGTACGCCCCGCCCGTCAGCGGGGCCAGCGCGGCCATCACCTCGCGCAGCTGCGGGGACGCCCCCTCGACCAGCGAGATCAGCCGGGCCACCGCTCTCGGCCGGCCCTCACGGGCCTGGGCCACCAGCTGGGGGACGTCCACCGCCGTCATCTGTGCTGCGCTCCTCGGTTCTCGTACGGGATGCCTGCGGGCCGCCAGGCCCGGGGAAGGGGGTCCGCCGGCCCCCGCGAAGGGGCCCGGCGGCCTGGCGCCGCCTGCTCGGCGACTGCTCGGCGACTGCTCGGCGACTACTTGGCGACGCGGACGATCAGCGCGTCGCCCTGGCCGCCGCCGCCGCACAGCGCGGCCGCGCCGACGCCGCCGCCACGGCGCTTCAGCTCCAGCGCCAGGTGCAGCACCACACGGGCTCCGGACATGCCGATCGGGTGGCCCAGGGCAATGGCGCCACCGTTGACGTTCACCTTTTCCGGGGTCACGCCGAGGTCCTTCATTGACTGCACGGCGACCGCCGCGAAGGCCTCGTTGATCTCGATGAGGTCCAGGTCGGAGACCTGGAGGCCCTCCTTCTTCAGGGCGTGCAGGATGGCGTTCGACGGCTGCGACTGGAGCGAGTTGTCGGGGCCGGCCACGTTGCCGTGGGCGCCGATCTCGGCGATCCACTCCAGGCCGAGCTCCTCCGCCTTCGCCTTGCTCATCACGACGACGGCGGCCGCGCCGTCGCTGATCTGGGAGGAGGTGCCGGCGGTGATCGTGCCGTCCTTGGCGAAGGCCGGACGCAGCTTGCCGAGGGACTCCACCGTGGTCTCGGGGCGGATGCCCTCGTCGGTCGAGAAGATCACCGGGTCGCCCTTGCGCTGCGGGATCTCCACGGGGACGATCTCGGCCTCGAAGACGCCGTTCTTCTGCGCGGCCGCGGCCCGCTGGTGCGAGGAGGCGGCGAACTCGTCCTGCGGGGCGCGCTCGATGCCCAGGCGGGTGTTGTGCTTCTCGGTGGACTCGCCCATCGCGATGTTCTCGAAGGCGTCGGTGAGGCCGTCGTAGGCCATCGCGTCCAGCATCTCGACGGCGCCGTACTTGAAGCCCTCGCGCGACTTGGGCAGCAGGTGCGGGGCGTTGGTCATGGACTCCTGACCGCCCGCGACCACGATGTCGAACTCCCCGGCGCGGATCAGCTGGTCGGCCAGCGCGATCGCGTCCAGGCCCGAGAGACACACCTTGTTGATCGTGAGCGCGGGCACGTTCATCGGGATGCCGGCCTTGACCGCGGCCTGGCGGGCGGGGATCTGGCCCGCACCGGCCTGCAGCACCTGGCCCATGATCACGTACTGCACCTGGTCGCCGGAGATCCCGGCCCGTTCCAGTGCGGACTTGATGGCGAAACCGCCGAGGTCGGCACCCGAGAAGGACTTCAGCGAGCCGAGCAGGCGCCCCATGGGCGTGCGGGCCCCGGCGACGATCACAGAAGTGGTGTTGTTCGATCCGGACATGAGGCACAGCCCCTTGGATGAGGAGTGAACGAGGGTTTACGTGAATGTACTGGGCGGTACCGCAGCGGTCACCGGGCTGCCGGTGTGATCGCGCGCACGTTGCGTGACCGCCCCCTTCGGCGGTGCACTGTCACCATGCTGACAAGAATCGACCACATCGGGATCGCCTGCTTCGACCTGGACAAGACTGTCGAGTTCTACCGTGCCACGTACGGCTTCGAGGTGTTCCACTCCGAGGTCAACGAGGAGCAGGGTGTCCGCGAGGCCATGTTGAAGATCAACGAGACGTCCGACGGCGGCGCCTCGTACCTCCAGCTCCTGGAGCCCACCCGCGAGGACTCCGCCGTCGGCAAATGGCTGGCCAAGAACGGCGAGGGCGTCCACCACATCGCCTTCGGCACCGAGGACGTCCAGGGGGACTCCGAGGCCATCCGCGGCAAGGGCGTCCGCGTCCTCTACGACCAGCCCCGCACCGGCTCCATGGGCTCCTCCATCACCTTCCTGCACCCCAAGGACTGCCACGGCGTTCTCACCGAACTGGTCACCTCGAACCCCGAGCACTGACGGACCACTGATGGCCCGATTCCCCGGCCGGTAGAGTGGCCATGGCTCGGCCGGGGTTCGGTGCGGAAACGGGGTCGGGGCCTGTCACCCCTGCCCGTATCTGACACCATTCCCCCGGGGGCGTCGTTCAGCGGGCGAGCGATGCTCATTGGGAGTGAGCTTGCGACCAGGGGACGGATGGGACCGCGCTGTGCGGGGCTACGAAAGCCAGGAGAGCCATCAGGCCGAAGCCGACCATCTCTCGCGCTTCGAAGCCGAGATGGAGCGGCTGAAGAAGGAGCGCGGGAAGGCCGTCCAGCACGCCGAGGACCTGGGATACCAGGTCGAGGTGCTGCGCGCCAAACTGCACGAGGTACGGCGCGCTCTGGCGTCCCGCCCCGCCTACGACGGCGCGGACATGGGGTACCAGGCCGAGCAGCTGCTCCGCAATGCCCAGATCCAGGCCGACCAGATGCGCTCGGACGCCGAGCGCGAGCTTCGTGACGCCCGGGCCCAGACCCAGCGCATCCTCCAGGAGCACGCCGAGCACCAGGCGCGCCTGCAGGCCGAGCTGCACGCCGAGGCCGTCAACCGCCGCCAGCGCCTGGACCAGGAGCTGGGCGAGCGGCGCCAGACCGTCGAGGCCCACGTCAACGAGAACGTGGCCTGGGCCGAGCAGTTGCGCGCCCGTACCGAGGCCCAGGCGCGCCGCCTCATGGAGGAGTCCCGCGCCGAGGCCGAGCAGTCCCTGAACGCCGCCCGCGCCGAAGCCGCCCGGGTCGCCGAGGAGACCCGGCGCCGGATGGCCGCGGACGCGGAGGCCGCCCGCGCGGAGGCCGAGGCCACCCTGCTGCGTGCCCGCAAGGAGGCCGAGCGGCTGCTGACCGCCGCCTCCTCGCAGGCCCAGGAGGCCAGCGAGCACGCGGAGCGGCTGCGCTCCACCACCACCGCCGAGGCCGAGCACACCCGCCAGCAGACCCTGGATCTGGGCCGGCTCGCCGAATCCCGCGTGCAGGAAGCCGATTCCGCGCTGCGCGAGGCCCGTGCGGAGGCGGAGAAGCTCCTCGCGGACGCGAAGGAGAGCGCCACCCGGCAGCTGACGTCGGCGGAGTCCGTCAACGAGCAGCGCACCCGCACCGCCAAGGAGCAGGTTGCCCGACTGGTCGGCGAGGCCACCAAGGAGGCCGAGGCCCTCAAGGCGGAGGCCGAGCAGGTCCTGGCCGATGCCCGCGCGGACGCCGAGCGGCAGCGCACCGAGGCCGGCGAGCAGGCCCGTACGGCCGCGGCCGAGGACATGGCGGCGCAGCTGGCGAAGGCCGCCCGCACCGCCGAGGACGTACTGAACAAGGCCTCGGAGGACGCCCGGGCCACCACCCGGGCCGCGTCCGAGGAGGCCGAGCGGATCCGCCGCGAGGCCGAGACCGAGGCCGACCGGCTGCGCCTGCAGGCGGCGGCCACGGCCGACGAGCTCAAGGGCGCGGCGAAGGACGACACCGAGGAGTACCGGGCCCGCACGGTCGAGCTCCAGTCGGAGGCCCGGCGGCTGCGCGGCGAGGCCGAGCAGCTGCGCGCCGAGGCCGTCGCCGAGGGCGAGCGGATCCGCGGCGAGGCCCGCCGCGAGGCCGTACAGCAGATCGAGGAGGCGGCCCGGACCGCCGAGGAGCTGCTCGGCAAGGCCAAGGCGGACGCGGACGAGCTGCGCGGCGGCGCGACCGCCGAGAGCGAGCGGGTGCGTGCCGAGGCCGTGGAGCGGGCCGGCACGCTGCGCAAGCAGGCCGAGGAGACCCTGGAGCGGACCCGCGCCGAGGCCGAGCGGCTGCGCGCCGAGGCCGAGGAGCAGGCGGAGAACGTACGGGCCGAGGCGGACGCGGCGGCCGTCGCCCGGCGCCAGGAGACCGAGCAGGCGCTGGCCGCCAAGCGGGCGGAAGCCGACGAGGAGCTCGTACGGCTGCACACGGAGGCCGAGACCCGGCTGACGACGGCCGAGCAGACGCTGCGTGACGCCCGCGGCGCGGCGGAGAACATCCGCCGGGAGACCACGGAGGAGAACGACCGGCTGCGCGCCGAGTCGGCGGAGCGGATCCGCGCCCTGCAGGCGCAGGCGGAGACCGAGGCCGAGCAGCTGCGCACGGACGCGGCGCAGGACGCCGGCCGGGTGCGCGCGGAGGCCGAGCAGGTCGCCGTACGGCTGCGCAGCGAGGCGGAGTCCGAGGCCGAGCGGGTGCGCTCCGAGGCCCAGGAGACCGCGGACCGGCTGCGCGCGGAGGCGAAGGCCGCCGCCGAGCGGGTCGCCGAGGAGGCCGCGGAGGCGCTGGCCGCCGCGCAGGAGGAGGCCGCCCGGCGCCGCAGGGAGTCCGAGGAGACCCTGGCGTCGGCGCGGACCGACGCGGACAACGAGCGGGCCCAGGCCCGCGAGCAGAGCGAGGAACTGCTGGCGCAGGCCCGCAAGCGCTCCGAGGAGGCGCAGGCCGAGGCGGTCTGGCTGACGGAGGAGGCCGAGCGGCGCGCGTCGGAGGTCGTGTCGGCGGCGGAGGCCACCGCACAGCAGGTACGGGACTCCGTGGCCGGGCTGCACGAGCAGGCCGAGGAGGAGATCGCCGGGCTGCGCAACGCCGCCGAACACGCGGCGGAGCGTACGAAGACGGAGGCCGAGGAAGAGGCCGGCCGGGTCCGCGCGGACGCCTACGCGGAACGGGAGCGGGCCACCGAGGACGCCAACCGGGTCCGCAGCGAGGCGCGGGCCGAGACGGACGCGGCGAAGGCACTGGCGGAGCGGACGGTCGGCGAGGCCATCGCCGAGGCGGAGCAGCTGCGCAGCGACACCGCCGAGTACGCGCAGCGGGTGCGTACGGAGGCCACGGACGCGCTGGCCGCCTCCGAGCGGGACGCGGCCCGGACCCGGGCGGATGCCCGGGACGACGCGAACCGCATCCGCGGCGAGGCGGCGGAGTCCCTGGAGTCCGCCCGCGCCGAGGGTGCCCGGATCACGGCCGAGGCGACGGCCGAGGCCGAGCGGCTCACCGAGGAGACCCGCGCCGCGAACGCGGCCACCGTCGCCGACGCCGAGGCCGAGGCCGAGCGGATCACCGCCGAGGCGGCGGAGGCCGCCGAGGCCACCCGCACCGAGGCCGCGAACACCCTGGACGAGGCTCGGGCCGAGGGCAACCGGCTGCGTACCGAGGCTGCGGAGCAGGTCGACCGGCTCATCTCCGAGGCCGCGGCGGAGGCCGAGCGGCTCACCGAGGAGACCCGCGCCGCGAACGCGGCCACCGTGGGCGAGGCGACGCTGGAGGCCGAGCGGCTCACCACCGCGGCGGTCCGGCTCAAGGCGCAGGCGGCCGAGACGCTGGCGAGCGCCGAGCGCGACGCCGCGCGGATCATGGTCGACTCGCGTGCCGAGGGCGACCGTCTGATCGACGAGACCCGTGTGGCCAACGAGGCCACCGTCGGCGAGGCCGCGGCGGAGGCCGAACGGGTGCGCGCCGAGGCGGCCCGGGTCCTGGACGAGGCCCGCGCGGAGGGCGGCCGGATCATCGGCGAGGCCACCGCGGAGGCGGAGCGGGTCACGGTCGCGGCGAACGAGACCCTGGCGGGCGCCGAGCGCGACGCCGAGCAGACGCTGGACGAGGCGCGCGCCGAGGCGAACCGGCTGCGCAGCGAGGCGGCCGAGCAGGCGGACCGGCTCATCACCGAGGCCGTCTCCGAGACGGAGAAGCTCACCGAGCAGACCCGCAAGGACAACGAGCGCACGGTCGGCGAGGCGGCCGGCGAGGCCGAGCGGCTGCGCGCGGACGCGTCGGAGGCGCTGTCGTCGGCGCAGGAGCACGCGGCCCGCACCCGGTCGGAGGCCGAGCGGGTCAAGGCGCAGGCGGCGGCCGAGGCCGAGCGCATCCGCGGCGAGGCCCGTACCGAATCCGAGCGGCTGCTGGACGAGGCCCGTGAGGCGGCCAACAAGCGCCGCAGCGAGGCCGCGGAGCAGGTCGACCGGCTCATCACGGAGGCTTCGGCGGAAGCCGAGAAGCTCACGGCCGATGCGCAGAAGCAGGCCCTCGCCGCCACCACGGCGGCCGAGGAGCAGGCCGACGCGATGGTCGACGCGGCCCGCAAGGAGGCCGCGCGGATCTCCTCGGAGGCGACGGTCGAGGGCAACTCCCTGGTGGAGAAGGCCCGTACGGACGCGGACGAGCTGCTGGTCGGCGCGCGCACGGACGCGGCCGCCATAAGGGAGCGGGCGGAGGAGCTGCGCTCCCGCGTCGAGGGCGAGGTCGAGGAGCTGCACGAGCGGGCCCGCCGGGAGTCGGCCGAACAGATGAAGTCGGCCGGCGAGCGCGTGGACAAGCTGGTGCGCGCGGCGACGGAGCAGAGCGTCGAGGCCGAGGCGAAGGCCAAGGAGCTGGTGTCGGACGCGAGCAGCGAGGCGAGCAAGGTGCGCATCGCGGCGGTCCGCAAGGCGGAGGCGCTCCTCAAGGAGGCCGAGCAGAAGAAGGCGGAGCTGGCCCGGCAGGCCGAGAGCGCGCTCGCGCAGGCCAAGGCGGAGGCGGAGCAGATCGTCGAGGAGGGCCGCCGGGAGCTGGAGGTCCTGGTGCGCCGTCGCGAGGACATTCAGGCGGAGATCTCCCGTGTCCAGGACGTTCTTGAGGCGTTGGAATCATTCGAGGCGCCATCGGGCGGCGGAAAGCCGGTGGTCGGCGGCCAGGGTGTAGGGGGCGTGAAGGCCGGCGTGACTGCGGGATCCACTCGTTCGGGTGGCAAGGCGTCGGAGGGGTAGCCAAATGCTCCGGGGTGTGTGCACCTGATGAAGGTTCAGGCGAACGGGTGACAAGCATTCTGCCGCCTTGCCACTCAAAAGGGGTGTCATTGTCCAGATCAAACGTGGATTGACTCGATGACACGCCGTCTGGGCGCCTAGGATTCCCCTAACACCTCACGTAGCACCTCATCGGTCTCATTCGACAGGAACCCCATGAGCGACACTTCCTCCCCCTTCGGCTTCGAGCTCGTGCGGCGTGGTTACGACCGTGGTCAGGTGGACGACCGCATTACCAAGCTGGTCTCCGACCGCGACAGCGCCCTTGGACGTATCAACTCTCTGGAAAAGCGGATCGAGGAGTTGCACCTCGAGACGCAGAACGCCCAGGCCCAGGTGAACGACGCCGAGCCGTCGTACGCCGGTCTCGGCGCCCGGGTCGAGAAGATCCTGCGGCTGGCCGAGGAGGAGGCGAAGGACCTGCGCGAGGAGGCCCGTCGCGCGGCCGAGCAGCACCGTGAGCTCGCCGAGTCGGCTGCCCAGCAGGTGCGCAACGACGCCGAGTCGTTCGCCGCCGACCGCAAGTCGAAGGCGGAGGACGAGGGCGTCCGCATCGTCGAGAAGGCCAAGGGCGACGCGTCGACCCTGCGCGCCGAGGCCCAGAAGGACGCGGCCTCCAAGCGCGAGGAGGCCGACGCCCTCTTCGAGGAGACCCGCGCCAAGGCCGCCCAGGCCGCCGCGGACTTCGAGACCAACCTGGCCAAGCGCCGTGAGCAGTCCGAGCGCGACCTGGCCTCCCGCCAGGCCAAGGCCGAGAAGCGTCTCGCGGAGATCGAGCACCGTGCCGAGCAGCTGCGCCTGGAGGCCGAGAAGCTGCGTACGGACGCCGAGCGCCGGGCCCGCCAGACCGTGGAGACCGCGCAGCGCCAGGCCGAGGACATCGTGGCCGACGCCAACGCCAAGGCGGACCGCATCCGCAGCGAGTCCGAGCGCGAGCTGGCGGCGCTCACCAACCGCCGCGACTCGATCAACGCGCAGCTGACCAACGTCCGCGAGATGCTGGCGACGCTGACCGGTGCGGCCGTCGCGGCGGCCAACCCGATCGTGGACGACGAGCCCGTCACCCGCGGCGTGCCGGCGCAGCAGAGCCGCTGATTACCTGCGGGTACACGCAGCACCCGTCGTGTGCCCGATCGAGGGCCCTATGTCACCCTTTTGAGGTGGCGTAGGGCCCTCGGGCGTTCTAGCGTGGCCGCATGATCGAGCTTGAGGGCCTTACCAAACGATTCGGCACGACGACTGCCGTGGACCACCTCAGCTTCCAGATCCGACCGGGGGTGGTGACCGGCTTCCTGGGCCCCAACGGCGCGGGCAAGTCCACGACCATGCGCATGATGCTCGACCTCGACAACCCGACCAGCGGCACGGTCCGGGTCTACGGGAAGCACTACCGCGACCTGGCGGAGCCGCTGAAGCACGTGGGGGCGCTGCTGGACGCGAAGGCCATGCACGGTGGCCGAAGTGCGTACAACAACCTTCTCTGTCTGGCCCAGTCGAACAGCATCCCGCGGCAGCGGGTCGACGAGGTACTGGATCTGGTCGGCCTGACGGCCGTGGCGAAGAAGAAGTCCAAAGGATTTTCGCTCGGAATGAGCCAACGGCTGGGAATCGCCTCTGCATTGCTGGGCGATCCGGAAATCCTGATGTTCGACGAGCCGGTCAACGGCCTTGATCCCGAGGGAATTCTCTGGATCCGCAATCTGATGAAGGGGCTGGCGGCGGAGGGGAGGACGATCTTCGTCTCCTCCCATCTGATGAGCGAAATGGCGCTGACCGCAGACCATTTGGTGGTGATCGGACAGGGAAAGCTGCTGGCAGACCTGCCTATGGCCGATTTCATCCAGCAGAACTCGCGCAGCTACGTCCGGCTGCGCACGCCGCAGCAGGAGCGGCTGAAGGACGTCCTGCACGAGGCCGGGATCAACGCCGTCAGCGTCCCCGCCACCGGCACCCTGGAGATCGACGGCGTGAGTGCGGAGCAGCTCGGCGAGCTGGCCGCCCAGCACCAGATCGTGCTGCACGAACTCAGCCCGCAACGGGCTTCACTGGAGGAAGCGTTCATGCGCATGACGGCGGACTCCGTCGAGTACCACGCCCACGCACCGGGCATGGCCGCCGACAACCCGGCCCGGCCGGCCGACGTCCCCGCCTGGGGCGCCGGCTACACCGCGACGCGCAAGGGTGGTGAGTGAGCATGGCCTTCACCGCCGTCCTGCAGTCCGAGTGGACCAAGATCCGCACGGTCGCCTCCACCAGCTGGACCCTCGCACTGGCCCTGATCGTCACCGCCGGCTTCGGCGCCCTGATCTCCACCGCGGTGGCGGCGGGCTTCAACGACATGAGCGCGATCGAACGGGCCACCTTCGACCCCACCCTGGTGAGCTTCGCCGGCATGCAGTTCGGCCAGCTGGCGATGATCGTCTTCGGTGTGCTGGTGGTCAGCACCGAATACAGCACGGGCATGATCCGCACCTCGCTGGCCGCCGTACCCGCCCGCGGGAACTTCCTGTTCGGCAAGCTGACCGTGGCCACGGTACTGGCCCTGCTGGTCGGACTGCTGACCAGCTTCGTCTCGTTCTTCCTCAGCCAGGCGATCCTGGGCGACCACGGCACCGGTCTCGACGCGGAGAACGTCCTGCGCGCGGTGATCGGCGCCAGCGTGTACATGGCACTCATCGCCCTGTTCTCCATGGGTGTCGCCAGCATGCTGCGCAGCTCGGTCGCCTCGATCAGCATCCTGATCCCGTTCTTCCTGATCGTCACGAACCTCCTCAACGCCTTCGAGGCGACCCGTGAGTACGGTCAGTACCTGCCCACCGCGGCGGGGTCGAAGATCATGCAGGTCGTACCGAACGCCATGGGGACCGAAGAGGGCCCCTACGGTCCGTGGGGCGGGCTCGGAATCATGCTCCTGTGGGTGGCCGCCGCGGTACTCGGGGGCTACCTCGTCCTCAAGAAGAGGGACGCCTGACGGCCGGCCCCCACTGAAGTACTACGGGTGATGCCCGGGTCGGTCTCAGGGGCAGCTCAGGGATCCGGCCCGGGACGGAACCGCAGGAACCTCGTTATCCTCTTAACCCTTACGCGGGCGAAAGTCGTCCCGGCCTGGTAAGGGGCAGCAAGATGATCGAGGCAGTCGGCCTGACCAAGCGCTACGGCGCCAAGACCGCCGTCGACCAGCTGTCCTTCCAGGTCAAGCCGGGTCACGTCACCGGATTCCTGGGGCCCAACGGCTCCGGCAAGTCCACCACCATGCGCATGATCGTGGGTCTGGACCGGCCCACATCCGGCCACGTCACGATCAACGGCCGGCCCTTCCGGGAGCTGCCGAACGCCCAGCGACACGTCGGCGCACTGCTCGACGCCAAGGCCGTGCACGGCGGCCGCCGGGCCCGCGCCCACCTGCTCTCCATCGCCCAGCTCTCCGGGATCCCGGAGAAGCGGGTGGACGAGGTGCTGGCCGTGGTCGGCCTCCAGGACGCCGCCCGGCAGCGCACGAAGGGCTTCTCGCTCGGAATGGGCCAGCGGCTCGGCATCGCCACGGCCCTGCTCGGCGACCCGCAGGTGCTCCTGTTCGACGAGCCGGTCAACGGTCTCGACCCCGAGGGCATCCTCTGGGTCCGCAATCTCATGCGCCGCCTCGCCTCCGAGGGCCGCACCGTCCTGGTCTCCTCGCACCTGATGAGCGAGATGGCGCTGACCGCCGACCACCTCATCGTGATCGGCCGGGGGCGGCTGCTGGCCGACATGGGCACCCAGGAGTTCATCGCGCACAACTCGGCCGGATTCGCTCGGGTGCGCGCGGCCGACACTGATCGTCATGGCCGGGAGACGCTGGGTACGGCCCTCACCAAGGCGGGCGGGCGGGTCCTCCAGGAGTCCGACGGAGCACTGCGCGTCACCGGGCTGGAGCTGCCGCAGATCTCGGACCTGGCGCACGCGGCCGGTGTCCGGCTGTGGGAGCTGTCACCGCACCGGGCCTCGCTGGAGGAGGCGTACATGCGGATGACCCAGTCCGCGGTCGAGTACACCTCCACCGAGGACCCGCGGGCCGAGCTGTGGGAGCCGGAGCCGCTCTCCCTCCCGGCCTGGGAGGACGAGGCGGAGGCCGCCCCCGAGGTCCCGCAGAACGGTTTCTACGCTCCGCCGCCGCCCGGAGCGGGCGGGCAGCCCTTCCTGATGCCCGGCAAGCCCGGCGAGCTCGCGAGCACCACCAGGAACACCACCCCGCGCACCCCCGAGGACACCCGATGACCCCGACGACCACGACGGCGGAGCAGCCCGGGAGCTACAGCTCCCCCCTGGCCACGCCGCGGCCGCACCTGGGGCACGCCCTGGCCTCGGAGTGGACCAAACTGGTCTCGCTCCGCTCCACCCTGTGGACGCTGGGCTCGCTCGTGCTGATCGTGGTCGGGGTCGGCCTGCTCGTCGTCGCGCAGACCGGGGACGAGGACTTCGCGCAGATCAACTTCACCACGCCCGCCCTGATCGGCCTGCTGGTCGGCCAGCTCGCGGTGATCGTCCTCGGCGTGCTGACCATCAGCTCGGAGCACGGCACCGGGCTGGTGCGGACCACCTTCACGGCCGCCCCCGACCGGCACCGGGTGCTCACCGCGAAGTACCTCGTCTTCAGCATGACGGCCTTCGTCACCACCACGCTGTCGGTGTTCGTGGTCGGGGTCTCCGCAGCGGTCGTACGCGGCGGCAGCGCGTCCGGCCCGCACGCGGCCGGCGAGTGGTTCGGGGCCCTGCTCGGCTGCGGCTACGTTACCCTGCTCGGCGTGCTCGCGCTCGCGATCGGCGCGCTGGTGCGGCACTCGGCCGGGGCGATCGCGGTGATGCTGGGCCTGGTCACGCTGCCGCCGGTGATCGGGGGCATGCTCAGCATGTGGGTGGCCGTCGAGCCCATCGGGCGGCTCATCCTGCGGCACAACGTACCGGTGGCGATGATGCAGCTGTTCGGCCTGCCGGAGGGCGGCGACCTCGGCTCGTCGCCGAGCAACTTCGCGCACCTGGCACTGATCGTGGTGATCACCGGCGCCGCGGTGGCCGGCTCGTACGTGGTCGTCGGCCGCCGGGACGTCTAGTTACGAGTCCTAGTACCTGGGAGCGTTACGGGACCGCTGCACCTTCGAGGTGCGGCGGTCCTTCGCGTTCCAGCAGGCCTTGTGCCAGTGCCGGCGGTCGTCCACGCCGCCGTACTCGGGCCAGGCCACCAGGTGCGGGGTGCCGGAGGGGATCTCCTGGTCGCAGCCGGGGCAGCGGTAGCGCTTGCCCGCCGCGCTGGCACCGGCCACGTGCCGGACCTTCCAGTCCTCGCCCTGGTACTCCTCCGTGCGCTCCAGCCCGTAGCGGTCGAGGCCGGTGCTGGGGCGTTCGTCCGGGGTCTCGCCGCCCCTGGGGCGGTTGTTGCGCGGTGACACGTATACCTCACGGATGGGCGGACGGCAGTGACTTTCTCCCAGACTACGCGCAGCGAGCCCGGGTACCCGCAGGGTTGCCGAGGAAGGCGGCCGCGCGAAGAGGAATGGCCCGACAATCCCAATAACTTTCGTGTCAGCCCGTGCCTTTGGCACGTGTCAGACGTTGTTGCCATAGGAAGAACCGGTCCACCTGGGGGAGGCCGCGTCAGCCGCGAGGAGGCTATAGGCGATGCGCGTAGGAGCGTTTGTACTGGCGGCCCAGTTCCCGGGCCAGGGACAGGGAGAGGCACTGCACCGGGCGGTGCGGACCGCCGAGGTGGCCGAGGAGGCCGGGCTCGACTCGGTCTGGCTCGCCGAGCACCATTTCGTCCCGTACGGGGTCTGCCCGTCGGCGGTGACCCTGGCGGCCCTGCTGCTGGGCCGGACGCGCAGGCTGCGGGTGGGCACGGCGGTGAGCGTGCTGCCGAGCACGCACCCAGTGGCGCTCGGGGAGCAGGCTGCCCTGCTGCACGTGACCTCGGGCGGCCGGTTCACCCTCGGGGTGGGCCGCGGCGGGCCGTGGGTCGACCTGGAGGTGTTCGGGGGCGGCCTGGACAGTTACGAGAACGGCTTCCCGGAGGCTCTGGACCTGCTGCGGCGCTGGCTGACCCGGGCACGGGTGGGCGCTGCCGGCGAGCGGTACGCGTTCCGCGAGGTGGACGTCGTACCGCGCCCCTCGGAGACGCTGGACGGGGACGCGGCGGGGCCCGAGGTCATCGTGGCCTGCACCTCGCCGGCGTCGGTGCGGATGGCCGCGGAGCGGGGGCTGCCGATGCTCCTCGGAATGCACTGCGGGGACGACAGCAAGGCCGAGATGGTCGCCCTGTGGCGCAGCGCGGCGCTGGCGGCGGGCCACTCGCGCGAACACGTGGCCGGCGCGGGACACGTCTCCGCCGGGGTGTGCCAGATCGCGGACCGTACGGCGGACGCGCGCGAGACCCTGCTGAAGGCGATGCCGGGCTGGCTCAAGCAGGGCCTCGACGCGCATGTGACGGTGGACGGCCGGGTGCGTGCGATGCGGGATCCGGTCGCCTACACGGAACTGTTGTGCGACCTGCACCCGGTGGGTACCCCGGAGGTGGCGGCGGACCGGCTGGCGGCCACGTCGGCACGGACGGGCATCACGCGCTTCGCCCTCCTGACGGAGGGCTCGGGCGATCTCGCCGCGACGGAGGAGAACGTACGCCGGCTCGGCGCCGAAGTCCTTCCCCGCCTCGGCTGAGACGGCCCGCCGGCCCCACCTGGGCCGTTTCCTTCGGATCACGCCCGGGCGGCATGATCCGAAAGAGGCGGCCAGGACACGGCCGTCAGGGCCTAGCAGTCGCGCAGCTCCGGCGACTGGTTGAGCAGCTGACCGCGGATCGAAGTGAACTTGGCCAGCCGGTCGTCCACCGAGGGATCCAGCGGGAACACCGCCACCCGGTGACAGTTCTGGAATGCCAGGCGCACTCCGAAGTGCCGCTGCAGCGCACCGCGTATCGCGTCACTCGCGAGGGCGCGCAGCAGCTGCCCCCGCGCCTGCTCGTCCGGCGGCGGCGTCTGGTTGTCGGCGAACTCTCCGCCGTCCACCTTCAGCTGAGCCACCAGCGAGCTGATCATCTCCCAGGCGAAGGGCAGGGAGGTCCGGACGCAGTCGACGAAAGCGGCTTCGTCGACCTCGCCTCGCTCGGCCTGTTCGAGTAGGGCCGGTGAGACGTCGAGCGACATGGGTTCTCCTCTCGCGACCCCGGCTGTTTGGGTTGCCGGAGTCTTACGGGCAGGGAAGGAGGTCGCGACGCAGAGTGCACGCTCGACAACCTCCCGCTCACCACGGTAGGCGTCCCATCGGTGACGCACCAGGAGAATGCGCATACAACGCGCCATCGGCGAACGGGGCTTTCAGGGGCGAATCGCGTGAAGGCCTTCTCGTCGAGTAGCGTTGCCGACCATGCGTCTCGTCATTGCCCGCTGCTCCGTCGACTACGCGGGCCGGCTCACCGCCCATCTGCCCTCGGCACCCCGTCTGATCCTCGTGAAGGCCGACGGCAGTGTCTCGATCCACGCGGACGACCGAGCGTACAAACCGCTCAACTGGATGTCGCCGCCGTGCACCCTCAAGGAGGGGAGCGGTGATGAGGCCAACATCTGGACGGTCATCAACAAGGCGGGCGAGAAGCTCATCATCACCATGGAGGAAGTCCTCCACGACTCCTCGCACGAGCTGGGCACCGACCCGGGCCTCATCAAGGACGGCGTCGAGGCACACCTCCAGGAACTCCTCGCGGACCGGATCGAAACGCTGGGCGAGGGCTACACGCTGATCCGGCGCGAATACATGACGGCGATCGGCCCGGTGGACATCCTGTGCCGGGACGCCTCGGGCGCGACGGTGGCCGTGGAGATCAAGCGCCGCGGCGAGATCGACGGTGTCGAGCAGCTGACCCGCTACCTCGAACTCCTCAACCGCGACCCGCACCTGGCCCCGGTCCGGGGCATCTTCGCGGCCCAGGAGATCAAGCCGCAGGCGAAGGTCCTCGCGACCGACCGCGGCATGGACTGCGTGGTCCTGGACTACAACGCGCTGCGCGGCATCGAGGACGACAAGCTCCGCCTGTTCTGATCCTCCGCTCCTGCACGCACGACGGCTCCGTCCCCAGGGACGGAGCCGTCGGCGTTCACCGGTCCGTGGCCGGTGAGACGGCGGCCCCCGTACCTGTCGGGGTGGTGGTCGTCGGCGACGGCGCGGCGGTCTCCGTCGGGGTGGGCGAGGGCTCCGCGCTCGTCGTCGGCGGCGGCGAAACGGACGTCGCCGGCGGGGACTTCGGCGGCGTCGGGGACGGGCGGCGCGACGGGGTACGGGCGGGACTGCGGCCCGGGGTCGGGGCGGCGCTCTGCCCGGGCTCCGGGGATTGCGCCGGCGGGGCCGATACGGGCGGCTCCGGTGCAGGATCGTTCCCGCTGTTGACGGCGGTCGTGGCGGACTCCGTGGCCGTGGGGGTGGCGGACACCGCCGGTCCCTGCGCCGGCGGCGCGGTGTCCGAGGAGCTCAGCGCCAGGCTCACGACGGTGCCCAGCGCCACCACCGTCAGCGCGCCCGCGCCGGCCAGCAGCACGAGCCGGCGACGGCCGCGGGCCGCCGGGGCCGGGGCGGCGGCGGTGGCGGGCCGGGGCGCGGCGGGCGGGGCGGGCTTCGGGTTCAGCGGGAAAGCGTCCTCGAAGACCTCGGACAGCGTCGTGGGCGCCTGCGACCGGGCGGTCACCGGCACGACGGGGGTCATCCGGGTCACCGCCTCCGCGGAGACCGGGACCACGGGGGCGACCCGGGCCCCGGGAGACACCGGGGCCACCTCGGCCGTGGGCGCCTCGGAGGCCGCCGGGGCCGCCGCCTTGGGCCCGGGGGCGGCCTTGGGCCGGGGAGCGGCCGGGGTGGCCACCGTGACGGCCTCCGGAGCCGCCGCCGGAGCGGCGGGCGCCTCCAGGCGCAGCGGGGGCGACACGGCCGCCCCGGCCGTCTCCCGGTCGACGACCAGCGCCAGCGCCCGCCGCCCGGCGACCGTGCCCCGCTTGTCCGCCAGGGCGCCCCGCAGCCCGATCGAGGTCTCCAGCTCGGCCCGCGCCCGGTCCAGCCGCTCCTCGCACAGGGCCAGCACCCCGAGTTCGTGGTGGAAGTAGGCCTGCTCGGCGACCTCGCCGGCCTTGCGCGCGGCCTCGGCCCCCGAGCGCAGCACGCGCTCCCAGGCCTCCCAGTGCAGCGAGGCCGCGAACGCCGGAGCCGCCGTGCGCGCCAGCAGCACCGCCGCGACCACGTCCGCTCCGGCCAGCGCCGCCAGCACCGCGTCCGCCTCCGCCGCGACGCGCGCCGGGACCACCGAGGCGTGTCCGGTCCACCAGGCGTAGTGCCGGGCGGCCGTACGGGCCTCCTCCGACGCGGTGTCCCCGTAGCCGACCTCCTCCAGCTGCCGCGCGACGCCCGACGCCAGCCGGTACCGCGTCCCGACGGGCGTCAGCAGCCCGCAGGCCAGCAGCTCCGCCACCGCCGTGTCGGCGTGGGTGTCCCCCACCAGCGCGGGCAGGTGCGCGTGGTGCGGCAGCTCGCCGCCCAGCGCGCACGCGATCCGCAGGGCCGCGCGCGCCGACTCGCTGACCCGCGAGGCCAGCAGCTCCGCCGGGGCCGCGCCCTCGGCGAGGGTCGGCAGCGGTACGTGCACGGCGTCGCGCGGGCGCTCCTCGAAGACGCCGGGCTCCTCCCCCTCGTCGTCCTCGTCGCTGTGGTTGAGCTCGTCCCGCTGCCGCAGCAGCGCGGCGGCCTGCACAAAGCGCAGGGGCAGCCCCTCGGAGGCGAAGCGCAGGTCCCCCGCCCAGGCGGTCTCCTCGTCCGTCAGCGGCCGTCCGACGCCCGCTTCCAGCAATTCCAGGCAGTCGGCCTTGCCCAGTCCGGCGAGGAAGACCTCTTCGATGTGCGAGTCGTCGGAGGGGGCCCGGGTGTCCGGGGTCGCGGCCAGCAGGTAGGCGCATTCGGGGGTGGCGCGCATCAGCTCGTCGAGGGCGGGCCCGCCCATCTCCAGGTCGTCCAGGAGGACGACGGCGCCTATCTCCCGTACGCGGGCCAGGAGCTCGGCCCGTCCGGGGCGCTGCTGCTCGGCCTCGTACACGGTCGCGTAGAGGGCGTGCAGCAGTTCTCCGGGCTGCTGGTGCCCGTATCCGCTCAGCCGCACGACGCCGTCGGGCGCGAGGCCCGCGCACCGTTCGGCGACCGCGTCGAGCAGGGCGCTGCGACCGGATCCCGAGGGTCCGGTCAGCCGTACGGACCGGCCCCGGCCCAGCAGGCGCACCAGCCGCTCCCGCTCCTCCTCGCGCTCCAGCAGGGGGCGGGCGGGGACGGCGGGGCCTGGCAGTACGGGCGGCCGTGCGGCGGCGGCGCGGGCCGCCCGGGCGGCGGCGTCGCGCTTGGCGGGCCGGGCCGGCTCGGCGCCGGGGCGCAGCGGTTCGATCTCGCTGCCGTCGACCGGGTTGACGGTGAGGGCGAACTCGCCCGCGGTCAGGCTGACGACCCGGGCGGGCCCGGCCGCCGCGGGTGCCGCGGCCGGGGTGGGCGCCGCGGGCGCGGAGCCGCCCGTGGGCTGCTCGTGCTGCTCGGTCTGCCCCTGTGTACGGTCCATGACCCAGTCCCCCGATCGCGGGCCGCGCGCCTCGCCGTCGTACCGCCCGGCCTTCGCGCACCCGCTGTCGCCACCGGTCCGGTTTCCGCCCGAACCCTAGACCGTGGCCGGTCGTGCGGGAAACCGCAGGGGGGCGATCACCACCGGACCGTTACGTTTGCGCAGGGAATGCGGAGGTCAGCGGGCTGCCGGTCAGACGCGGGGCAGGGACTCCGCTTCCAGACCGCCTTCGATCGCGAGGATCCGGTGCAGCCGGGTCGCGACGAGCAGCCGCTGCATCTGCGGCGGCACGCCGCGCAGGACCAGACGCCGGCCGGTCCGGCCGGCCCGGCGGTGCGCTCCCATGATCACGCCGAGGCCGGTCGCGTCCCAGGAGTCGAGCCCGGTGAGATCGAGGACGAGATCGCCCTGGCCGTCGTCGAGGGCGGAGTGGAGGGCCGTACGGGCGTCCGCCGCGCTGCGCACGTCGAGGCGGCCCCCGACAGCGAGTTCGGCGTGGTCGCCCCTGATGTGCATGTGTACTCCCGGCGGTACTGCGTACGTATGGTCCGACTGGTCCGTGGTCGGCAACTCTCACTGCAACTGACTGCCCCACGGGCAGGGAAGTTGCCGAACGTGAGCGAACCGATACCTAATTCACCCTGAGGGGTGACGGCATTCGAACGGTGGTGCTCCGTGGCAGGGCCAGGCCTCAGTGCTTGTAGAAGCCCTGGCCGCTCTTGCGGCCGATGTCCCCGGCGTCCACCATCCGGCGCATGAGCTCCGGCGGGGCGAACTTCTCGTCCTGGGACTCGGTGTAGATGTTGCTGGTGGCGTGCAGCAGGATGTCGACGCCCGTGAGGTCGGCGGTGGCCAGGGGGCCCATCGCGTGCCCGAAGCCGAGCTTGCAGGCGATGTCGATGTCCTCGGCGGAGGCCACGCCCGACTCGTACAGCTTGGCGGCCTCGACGACCAGCGCGGAGATCAGGCGGGTCGTCACGAAGCCGGCGACGTCGCGGTTGACGACGATGCAGGTCTTGCCGACGGACTCGGCGAACGCCCGGGTGGTGGCGAGGGTTTCGTCGCTCGTCTTGTAGCCGCGCACGAGCTCGCACAGCTGCATCATCGGGACGGGCGAGAAGAAGTGGGCGCCGACGACCCGCTCCGGACGCTCCGTCACGGCCGCGATCTTCGTGATCGGGATGGCGGAGGTGTTGGAGGCGAGGATCGTGTCCTCGCGGACGATCTTGTCGAGGGCGCGGAAGATCTCGTGCTTGATCTCGATCTTCTCGAAGGCCGCCTCCACCACGATGTCGACGTCGGCGACCGCGTCGAGGTCCGTGGTGGTGGTGATGCGGGCGAGCGCCGCCTCGGCGTCCTCGGCCGACAGCTTGCCCTTGGAGACGAACTTGTCGTAGGAGGCCTTGATTCCGTCCGTGCCACGGGTCAGCGCGGCCTCGGTGACGTCACGGAGTACGACGTCCCAACCCGCCTGAGCGGAGACCTGCGCGATTCCGGAACCCATGAGTCCGGCACCGATGACGGCGAGCTTCCCAGCCACTACACACCCCTCGTTTCCCTACGGCACAGTCACGTAGTCACTCCGGCGGAGACTAGCGCCCGGGCGGTGCGGTGTGACCGTGAAGTAACACGCGTCACGTCTCAGATGACGGACATCACACCGGTACGGCCCAGCAGCCCTGCCCCGCCGTCCAGTTCACCCGCCGTCGGCCCCGGTGCACTTCTCGGCCAGCGCGCGCAGCCGCCTCAGCTCCTTGCGCGCGGCGCCGAGGTGGCCGATCTCGACGGCCATGGCGCCCCGGCCCGCGAGGTAGTGCGCGTCGGCCCTGGCCTGCGCGTCCGCCTGCGGCCGCGCACAGATCTGCCGTTGCAGGAAGCGGAGCTGCCACACGATGTCGCGGGCCGTGGGGAGGTACGCCGGCGCGGGCCCGTGCTCCGCGCGCAGCATGTCCTTCGCGTAGTCCCAGACCCTCGCGTCGTGCTCGGCGGCGCCCGGTTCGCCCGGATGGTGCGGATGGTCCGCCCAGGCGGCGGCGTGCTCGCGCAGGTCGTCGAGGCGGTCGAGGGCCTCCCCCAGGCGCCCGGCGGCCACGGCCGCGCGCCCGGCCCCGGCGCACTCGGCCGGTTCACCGCGGACGTCCGGGTCCCGCTCCCCGTGCCGCGTGGCGAGGAAGCCCGCCAGGAGATCGATCTGCTGGGCGGCCTCGGCCAGGCGCCAGATGTAGTACACGTCGGCCACTTCGCCGCTCCCCCTCCCGGGGCCGGCGGCCCCCACCGGACCGTACGCGGGCGGCGGTGACCTCGCCCGGAATTTTCCCGGCGGGCCCGTCTACCCTGGCCGCATGGTGAACCTCACGCGCATCTACACCCGTACCGGCGACAAGGGCACGACCGCCCTGGGCGACATGAGCCGCACCGCCAAGACCGACCTGCGGATCTCCGCGTACGCCGACGCCAACGAGGCCAACGCGGCCATCGGGACGGCGATCGCGCTGGGCGGGCTGTCGGCGGACGTGGTGAAGGTCCTGGTCCGCGTGCAGAACGACCTCTTCGACGTCGGGGCGGACCTGTGCACCCCGGTGGTCGAGAATCCGGAGTACCCGCCGCTGCGCGTGGAGCAGTTCTACGTGGACAAGCTGGAGGCGGACTGCGACCACTTCCTGGAGCAGGTGGAGAAGCTGCGCAGCTTCATCCTCCCCGGCGGCACCCCCGGTGCGGCCCTGCTGCACCAGGCCTGCACGGTGGTCCGGCGTGCCGAGCGTTCGACGTGGGCGGCGCTGGAGGTGCACGGCGAGGTGATGAACCCGCTGACCGCCACCTACCTGAACCGCCTCTCCGACCTCCTGTTCATCCTGGCCCGGGTGGCCAACAAGGAGGTCGGGGACGTTCTGTGGGTGCCGGGCGGCGAGCGCTAGCGCCAGCGCTCGGTCGGGGCGAACGGCCGCTGCCCGGCGTCGTCCGGGACGGCCGGGGCCTTGCTCGGCCAGATCGTGTACGCCGCGGCGACCAGGGCGTGGATCCCGACCGCCCGCAGAGCGCCTGACTGCCAGCCCTGGAGCGAGCTGACGTCGCCCGCGTCGCCCACGTACCAGATCGCCACCTGGAGCAGCGCCAGGGCGACGGCGGCGGCGATCACCGTACGGACCCAGAGCTTCCACTCGTGCCGGGCCCGTGCCTTCCCGTACCCGGGACCCGTCGGCTTCGGTCCCCCGGCCAGCCGGTACGCGGCGTGCCCGTCGAGCCACTTGACCGTGTAGTGGCCGTAGGCGACGGTGTAGCCGATGTACAGGGCGGCCAGTCCGTGCTTCCAGTCCGGCTCGGCGCCGTTCTTGAGGTCGAGCGTGGTGACCACCAGCAGGACCAGCTCCATCAGGGGCTCGCACAGCAGGACCGCCGCCCCCAGCCTGGGCATCTTCGCGAGGTAGCGCAGGGCCAGGCCGGCCGCCAGCAGTACCCAGAAGCCGACCTCACAGGCGATGATCAGCGCGACGATCATGGGACTCTCCGTCCGCTCGGGTTCTCCGTTCCCTCCAAGACTCCCGTCCGGCCGGGCCCGATACGTCGTCGCCATTGACCATGTGGGCCTGCATCGTTCGATGTACCCGCGCCTCGGCCTCTCCGCCGACGTACGGGCCCCGCGCACCCTGTTGGATGGGAACGTGACCGAGAAGAGCCTGCGCCCCCACCGTGACGACGTCTTCCTCGCGGTGGTCAGCACGGCCGCGGGCCTGGCCTTCTGGTCGCTCGGGGTCTACAGCGGCCCCGGCCGGGGCTTCCTGCCGGCCTGGGCGGCCCTGGTCCCCCTCGTGGCCCTCGGCGCGATGGAGCTGCTGCGCCGCACCAAGCCCAATCTGACCCTGGCCGTCGGCACCGCCGGGGTGGTCGCCGACCAGTTCACGGTCGGCAGCCTCGCCACCGTCGTGATCTTCACCGACCTGATGTACGCCGCCGTCGTGTACGGAAAACCGGCCATGGCCCGGCGGCTCCCGGTCAGCACCGGCCTGATCACCGTCGTCGTCACCATCGCCTCGCTGGCCTGGCTGCGTACCCCGCAGGCCCTGCTGATCGGTGCGGTCACCGGCATCGTGAGCTTCGGCCCGGCCCTGACCGGCGCCACCCTGCGCAACCACCGCGAGGCCGCCGAGGCCGCCCGGCTGCGCGCCGAGCAGACCGCGCTGCTGGCCGAGATGGACCGCAGCCAGGCCGTGGCCGCCGAGCGCGCCCGGATGGCCCGGGAACTGCACGACATGGTGGCCAACCACCTCTCCGCCATCGCCATCCACTCCACCGCCGCGCTCTCCATCGACACGGCCGCGACGAGCCGGGACGCACTCGGGGTGATCCGCGAGAACAGCGTGCAGGGGCTGGCCGAAATGCGTCGGCTGATCGGGCTGCTGCGGGATGCCGGCGGCGACAAGGAGCCGGTCGCCGTGCCCTCGCTGGACAGCCTGGACGCCCTGCTCGGGCAGGCCGGGACCAACGGCTCGGCGAGCGGGCTGACGTTCGTGCTCCATGACGACCGGACCTCCGGGGAGCCGGCGGCGGCGCCCGTGGAGCTGGCCGCGTACCGGATCGTCCAGGAGTCGCTGACCAATGCCCTCAAGCACGCCGCCCCGGGCACCGTCACGGTCCGCGTGGCGCACACCGACGGGCTGCTGACCGTGGCGGTGGACTCGCCCTTCGGGGACCGGCCGGGCCCCCGCGCCCCGGGCTCGGGGGCCGGGCTGATCGGCATGCGGGAGCGGACGGAGCTGCTGGGCGGGGAGTTCGCGGCGGGGCGGTCCGGTGGGGTGTGGCAGGTACGGGCGACACTGCCCGCGGAGGAGAAGGCGGTGGAGGCGTGACCATTCGGGTGGTGGTGGCGGAGGATCAGGGCGCGGTCCGGGCCGGGCTGGTGCTCATCCTGCGCAGCGCGGGCGACGTCGAGGTGGTGGGCGAGGCGGGCGACGGGGAGGAAGCGGTGCGCCTGGCCCGGGAGCTACGGCCGGATCTCGTCCTCATGGATGTGCAGATGCCCCGGCTCGACGGGGTGTCCGCGACCCGTCAGGTCGTCTCGGAGGGCCTGGCCGACGTCCTGGTGCTGACCACCTTCGACCTCGACGAGTACGTCTTCGGGGCGCTGCGGGCGGGGGCGGCGGGCTTCCTGCTGAAGAACGCGGACGCCGCGGAGCTGATCGGGGCGGTACGGACCGTCGCGCGCGGGGAGGGCCTGATCGCCCCGGCGGTGACCAGGCGGCTGATCGCGGAGTTCGCGGCGCCCCGCCCGGCGCGGCCCGCTCCGGCGCCGGAGCGGGCCGCGGCGGTCGCCTCCCTCACGCGGCGGGAGCGGGAGGTGCTGAGCGCGCTGGGCGAGGGCCTGTCGAACGCGGAGATCGCCGTGCGCCTGGAGATGGCGGAGGCGACGGCCAAGACGCACGTCAGCAGGCTGCTCGGCAAGCTGGAGCTGCGCAGCAGGCTCCAAGCGGCGGTGCTGGCGCAGGAGTTGGGGATATAGGCGAACAGGCGCGCACCGGTCTGGACCTCTTGACGGTTGGTCCAGACCTTTCTACGCTCGCCGCAACACTGTGGTGAGCGTGCCATGACAAAGCGTGCTCACGGGCGGCGCAGGTCCCACCCCCATGTCGTAGTCGGCCCCCACGACCGCGACGGACCTACGGAGGATCACCCTTGAGCACAGCATCCCCACCTCGCACCAGGCGCACCCGGTTCTTCGGCCGAGTCGCGGCGATCGTGGCCGCGCTCGCCCTGCCCGTCAGCGGACTCGTCGCCCTGGCCGGCCCGGCCCAGGCGGCCGCCTCGGCGACGGCGACGTACACCAAGGTCTCCGACTGGGGCTCCGGCTTCGAGGGCAAGTGGGTGGTGAAGAACACCGGCACCACCACCCTCAGCAGCTGGACCGTGGAGTGGGACTACCCGGCGGGCACCTCGGTCACCTCGGCCTGGGACGCCACCGTCACCGGCTCGGGCACCCACTGGACGGCCAAGAACCTCGGCTGGAACGGCACCCTCGCCCCCGGCGCCACCGCCAGCTTCGGCTTCAACGGCGCCGGCGGCGGCGCCCCGTCCGGCTGCAAGATCAACGGCGCCTCCTGCGACGGCGGCACCCAGCCCGGCGACACTCCCCCCACCGCTCCCGGCACCCCCACCGCGAGCAACGTCGCCGACACCTCGCTCACCCTGACCTGGACCCCGGCCGCGGACGACAAGGGCGTCAAGAACTACGACGTCTACCGGGGCTCCGCCAAGATCGCCACGGTCACCGGGACCAGCTACGCCGACTCCGGCCTGACCAAGGGCACGACGTACACCTACAGCGTCACCGCCCGCGACACCATCGACCAGACCGGCCCCTCCTCCGGCTCGGCCACGGTGACGACGACCGGCGGGGTCATCCCCCCGGACCCGGGCGGCAAGGTCAAGCTCGGCTACTTCACCAACTGGGGCGTCTACGGCCGCAACTACCACGTGAAGAACCTGGTCACCTCCGGCACCGCGGGCAAGATCACCCACATCAACTACGCCTTCGGCAACGTCCAGAACGGCCAGTGCACCATCGGTGACGCCTACGCCGACTACGACAAGGCCTACACCGCAGACCAGAGCGTCGACGGCGTCGCCGACACCTGGGACCAGCCGCTGCGCGGCAACTTCAACCAGCTGCGCAAGCTGAAGAAGGCCTACCCGAACATCAAGATCCTGTGGTCCTTCGGCGGCTGGACCTGGTCCGGCGGCTTCCCGCAAGCCGCCGCCAATCCGACCGCCTTCGCCCAGTCCTGCTACAACCTGGTCGAGGACCCGCGCTGGGCCGACGTCTTCGACGGCATCGACCTGGACTGGGAGTACCCGAACGCCTGCGGCCTGTCCTGCGACACGAGCGGAGCGGCCGCCTTCAAGAACCTGATGCAGGCGACCCGGGCCAAGTTCGGCGCGAACAACCTGGTCACCGCGGCCATCACCGCCGACGCCTCCAGCGGCGGCAAGATCGACGCGGCCGACTACGGCGGCGCCGCGCAGTACGTCGACTTCTACAACGTCATGACGTACGACTTCTTCGGCGCCTGGGCGGCCCAGGGCCCGACGGCCCCGCACTCCCCGCTCACCTCCTACGCGGGCATCCCGCAGGCCGGCTTCAACTCGGCCGACGCCATCGCCAAGCTCAAGGCCAAGGGCGTAGCGGGCGCCAAGCTGAACCTCGGCATCGGCTTCTACGGCCGCGGCTGGACCGGAGTGACCCAGGCGGCCCCCGGCGGCACCGCCACCGGACCCGCCCCCGGCACGTACGAGCAGGGCATCGAGGACTACAAGGTGCTCAAGGCCAGCTGCCCGGCCACCGGCACCGTCGCCGGCACGGCCTACGCCAAGTGCGGCAGCAACTGGTGGAGCTACGACACCCCCGCCACGATCGCCGGGAAGATGACCTGGGCCAAGCAGCAGGGCCTCAAGGGAGCCTTCTTCTGGGAGTTCAGCGGTGACACCACGAACGGTGAGCTCGCGAACGCGATCCACACCGGGCTGCAGTAAAGACCGAAGCCGGGGAGACGGGTCCGCCCCCGTCTCCCCGGCTTCTCATTGCCCTGGCCAAGCCACGTTCACCCGCCCCCGGACTTCGTCCGGGGGGACCCCCGGACAATGGGCAAGGATCTTCAGGCCACATTCACCCGCTGGCCGGGAGGCGCCGCCTCCAGCCAGGCGAGGAAGCCGGTCAGCGCGTCCTCGCTCATCGCCAGCTCCAGGCGGGTCCCCCGGTGGAGACAGCCGAGCACGACGGCGTCGGAGAGCAGGGCCAGCTCCTCCTCGCCCTCCGGGGCACGGCGGGCGACGACCTCGATCGAGGACCGCTCCAGCAGCCGGCGCGGGCGCGGGGAGTACGAGAACACCCGGAACCACTCGATCCGGTCACCGCTGTAGCGCGCGACGCCGTACACCCAGCCCTTGCCGGAGATGTCGGGCTCCTCGGACACACCCCAGCGCATGCTGCAGTCGAAGGTGCCGCCGGACCGCTGGATGAGTCTGCGGCGCAGCCCGAAGACAAACAGCCCGATCACCACCAGGGTTACGACCAGGCCGCTCACAAGCAGAGCGAGGAGCATCTTCACCGACCTCCTCGCTCATCGAATACACATGAGAAAAAACGGACCTGCATCGCCTCAGCCGCGACCCGGTCTGGAAAATTCCAGCACGGACCGCGGCTGAGGTCTGCTGAGTCCCGGCGGTCGCCCCCCGGGACTCAAACGATCAAACTCCGACGGGCGTTCAGCCCGTTACGGCGCGCAGCCGGACATCAGCGCGACGCTCGGCGGCCGCATCGGCCTCCGCCTTCGCGCGCTCCAGTGCCCGCTCCGCACGCTGGACGTCGATCTCGTCCGCGAGCTCGGCGATCTCGGCCAGCAGGGACAGCTTGTTGTCCGCGAACGAGATGAAACCGCCGTGCACCGCGGCGACAACCGTGTTGCCGTCGCTGGTACGGATGGTCACCGGGCCCGATTCCAGCACACCGAGAAGCGGCTGGTGACCGGGCATGACGCCGATGTCGCCGGACGTGGTGCGGGCGACAACAAGGGTGGCCTCGCCGGACCAGACATTGCGGTCCGCCGCGACCAGCTCGACGTGCAGCTCAGCAGCCAAGGTGGCTCCTCGGGTCACCACCCGGCGGGTCGGCCGGGTGTTGGGTCAAATTCTAATGGGCGTGGGGAGAGGGACGGGACACACCCGCCCCTCTCCTCAGAACGTGCGAACCGGATGCGCTCCGTGAGGAGCGCGCCGGATCAGGAGACGCCCAGCTCCTTGGCGTTGGCCTTCAGGTCCTCGATGCCACCGCACAGGAAGAACGCCTGCTCGGGGAAGTGGTCGTAGTCACCGTCGCAGATCGCGTTGAACGCGGTGATCGACTCGTCGAGCGGAACGTCCGAACCGTCCACGCCGGTGAACTGCTTCGCCACGTGGGTGTTCTGCGACAGGAAGCGCTCGACGCGACGGGCACGGTGGACAACGAGCTTGTCCTCCTCGCCCAGCTCGTCGATACCGAGGATCGCGATGATGTCCTGGAGGTCCTTGTACTTCTGCAGGATCCCCTTGACGCGCATCGCCGTGGCGTAGTGGTCCGCCGCGATGTACCGCGGGTCGAGGATGCGGGACGTCGAGTCCAGCGGGTCCACGGCCGGGTAGATGCCCTTCTCGGAGATCGGACGGGAAAGAACCGTCGTCGCGTCGAGGTGGGCGAAGGTGGTCGCCGGCGCCGGGTCGGTCAGGTCGTCCGCGGGGACGTAGATCGCCTGCATCGACGTGATCGAGTGACCACGGGTCGAGGTGATGCGCTCCTGGAGGAGACCCATCTCGTCGGCCAGGTTCGGCTGGTAACCCACCGCGGAGGGCATACGGCCGAGCAGGGTCGACACCTCGGAACCCGCCTGGGTGTACCGGAAGATGTTGTCGATGAAGAACAGCACGTCCTGCTTCTGCACATCGCGGAAGTACTCCGCCATGGTCAGACCGGCAAGGGCGACGCGCAGACGGGTGCCCGGGGGCTCGTCCATCTGGCCGAAGACAAGCGCCGTCTTGTCGATGACGCCGGAGTCGGCCATTTCCTCGATGAGGTCGTTGCCCTCACGGGTACGCTCACCGACGCCCGCGAACACCGACACACCGTCGTGGTTGTTGGCGACGCGGTAGATCATTTCCTGGATCAGAACGGTCTTGCCGACACCGGCACCACCGAACAGACCGATCTTTCCACCCTTGACGTACGGGGTGAGAAGGTCGATGACCTTGACGCCGGTCTCGAACATCTCGGTCTTCGACTCGAGCTCGTCGAAGCGGGGCGCCTTGCGGTGGATCGGCCAGCGCTCGGTGACGTTGGCGTTCTCCTCCGGGTAGTTCAGCACCTCACCGAGGGTGTTGAACACCTTGCCCTTGGTGAAGTCACCGACGGGGACGGTGATGCCCTCGCCCGTGTCGGTCACCGGGGCCTGGCGGACCAGACCGTCGGTCGGCTGCATCGAGATGGTACGGACGAGGCCGTCACCCAGGTGCTGCGCGACCTCGAGGGTCAGGGTCTTGAGCGCGCCGTCCTCGGCCGGGTCGGCGACCTGGACCTTGAGGGCGTTGTAGATCTCGGGCATGGCGTCGACGGGGAACTCCACGTCGACGACCGGGCCGATGACCCGGGCGACGCGGCCCGTGGCGGCGGCCGTCTCAACAGTGGTCGTCATTACTTGTCACTCCCCGCGGTCGCGTCAGCCATGGCGCTCGCGCCACCGACGATCTCGCTGATTTCCTGGGTGATTTCGGCCTGGCGGGCCGCGTTGGCAAGCCGGGAGAGGCTCTTGATGAGGTCTCCGGCGTTGTCGGTCGCCGCCTTCATCGCGCGGCGGCGGGCGGCGTGCTCGGAAGCGGCCGACTGCAGCAGTGCGTTGTAGATACGGCTCTCGACGTAGCGCGGCAGCAGGGCGTCGAGGACGTCCTCCGCCGACGGCTCGAAGTCGAACAGCGGAAGGATCTCGCCCTTCGCGCCGGTCTCCTCCGGAGCCTGGTCAAGGCTGAGCGGCAGCATCCGGCCGTCGACCGGGTTCTGCGTCATCATCGACACGAATTCCGTGTAGACGATGTGCAGCTCGTCGACGCCGCCCTCGGCCGTCTCGGTCTGGATGGCTTCGATCAGCGGCCCCGCGACGCGCTTGGCGTCGGCGTAGGCCGGGCTGTCGGTGAAGCCGGTCCACGAATCCGTGACCTTGCGCTCACGGAAGCCGTAGTAGGCCAGACCCTTGCGGCCGACGATGTAGGTGTCGACGTCCTTGCCCTCGGCGCGCAGCCGCTCGGTGAGCCGCTCCGCCTGCTTGATGGCGTTCGAGGAGTAGCCGCCGGCCAGACCGCGGTCGCTCGTGATGAGCAGGATCGCGGCACGGGTCGGCGTCTCGACCTCGGTGGTCAGGGCGTGCTTGGTGTTCGAGCCGGTCGCCACCGCGGTCACCGCACGGGTGAGCTCGGTCGCGTACGGCATCGATGCCGCCACCTTGCGCTGCGCCTTGACGATGCGCGAGGCGGCGATCATCTCCATCGCCTTGGTGATCTTCTTGGTCGCCGTGATGGCACGGATGCGACGCTTGTAGACCCGGAGCTGCGCTCCCATGAGTCAGGTCCCTTCCGTCGTCACTTGGAGACGTTGACGGCCGGTGCGTCCTCGCCCAGGAGCTTGCCGTCCGAGGTCTCGAACTGGCGCTTGAAGCCGGCGATGGCGTCAGCGATCGACGTCAGCGTGTCGTCCGACATCTTGCCGCCCTCGGCGATGGAGGTGAGGAGGTCCTTGCGCTCGCGGCGCAGGTGCTCCAGCAGCTCCGACTCGAAGCGACGGATGTCGACCACCGGGACGTCGTCCATCTTGCCGGTGGTGCCGGCCCAGACGGAGACGACCTGCTCCTCGACGGGCATCGGCTGGTACTGGCCCTGCTTCAGCAGCTCGACCAGACGCTTGCCGCGCTCCAGCGAAGCCTTCGACGCGGCGTCCAGGTCGGAACCGAAGGCGGCGAACGCCTCCAGCTCGCGGTACTGGGCCAGGTCCAGACGCAGACGGCCGGAAACCTGCTTCATGGCCTTGTGCTGGGCGGAGCCACCGACGCGGGAGACCGAGATACCGACGTTCAGCGCCGGGCGCTGGCCCGCGTTGAACAGGTCGGACTCCAGGAAGCACTGGCCGTCGGTGATGGAGATGACGTTGGTCGGGATGAACGCCGACACGTCGTTCGCCTTGGTCTCGACGATCGGCAGACCGGTCATCGAACCGGCGCCCATGTCGTCGGACAGCTTCGCGCAGCGCTCCAGCAGACGGGAGTGCAGGTAGAAGACGTCACCCGGGTAGGCCTCACGGCCCGGCGGGCGGCGCAGCAGCAGCGACACGGCGCGGTAGGCGTCGGCCTGCTTCGACAGGTCGTCGAAGATGATCAGGACGTGCTTGCCGGCGTACATCCAGTGCTGGCCGATGGCGGAACCGGTGTACGGCGCCAGGTACTTGAAGCCGGCCGGGTCGGACGCCGGGGCGGCGACGATCGTCGTGTACTCGAGCGCACCGGCGTCTTCCAGGGCGCCGCGAACGGACGCGATGGTCGAGCCCTTCTGGCCGATGGCGACGTAGATGCAGCGGACCTGCTTGTTCACGTCGCCCGAGCGCCAGTTGTCGCGCTGGTTGATGATCGTGTCGACGGCCAGAGCGGTCTTACCCGTCTGACGGTCACCGATGATCAGCTGACGCTGGCCACGGCCGACGGGCACCATGGCGTCGATGGCCTTGTAGCCGGTCTGCATCGGCTCGTGGACCGACTTACGGACCATGACGCCCGGAGCCTGCAGCTCCAGGGCGCGACGGCCTTCGGTCGCGATCTCGCCGAGACCGTCGATCGGGTTGCCGAGCGGGTCGACGACGCGGCCGAGGTAGCCCTCGCCGACGCCGACCGAGAGCACCTCACCGGTGCGCTGCACCGGCTGGCCCTCCTCGATACCGCTGAACTCGCCGAGGACGACCGCACCGATCTCGCGCTCCTCGAGGTTGAGGGCGAGACCGAGGGTGCCATCCTCGAACTTCAGCAGCTCGTTCGCCATGGCGGAGGGCAGACCCTCCACCTTCGCGATGCCGTCGCCGGCAACGCTGACCGTTCCGACCTCCTCGCGCGAGGCCGCGTCCGGCTGGTACGACTGGACAAAGTTCTCCAGTGCGTCCCGGATCTCCTCCGGCCGGATCGTGAGCTCCGCCATCTGGGTTCCCTGCTCTCCTTGTTGGGCCTGAAGCTTCTTAGGGGTCTGGGGGCGACCCCCAGGAATCTTCTGCAAGTTCTGCACGGCCCAACCGGGCCGCTAGGAATGCTTCTGTTCTATTGGTGGCTGGTCAGCCGGCCATGCGGCGCGACGCCTCGGCGAGGCGGTCCGCGATGGTGCCGTCGATGACCTCGTCGCCGACTCGCACCGAGATCCCGCCGAGGACCTCGGGGTCCACGTCGAGGTTCAGGTGCATCTGTCGGCCGTACAGCTTGGCCAGCACCGCGCCGAGACGCGCCCGCTGCACGTCGCTGAGCGGAACCGCGCTGGTCACGGTGGCGACCATGCGGTTGCGGCGCTCGGCGGCGAGCGTGGAAAGGGACTCCAGTCCCGCTTCCAGGCTACGTCCACGCGGCTGCGTGACAAGACGGATCACCAGGCGCTCGGTGACGGCGTTCGCCTTGCCGCCGAGCAGGCTGCGCAGCAGCTCGCTCTTGGCGGCGGCGGAGGCCGCACGATCGGTCAGCGCGGAACGCAGCTCGGTGTTCGAGGAGACGATCCGGCCGAAGCGGAAGATCTCGTCCTCGACGTTGTCGAGCGCGCCACCCTGCTGGGCCGCCGTGAGGTCGGCAGTGGCTGCCAGCTCCTCCAGCGCGTCCACCAGGTCGCGGGACTGCGACCAGCGGGACCGGACCATGCCGGACACCAGGTCGAGGGTTTCCCCGCCGACCTGGCCGCCGAGCAGGCGACCGGCCAGCTCGGCCTTGGCCTCGCCGGACTGCGCCGGGTCCGTGACGACCCGACGCAGCGAGACCTCACGGTCGAGCAGCGCGGTGACGGCAGCCAGCTCACCGGCGAGCTTCGCCGCGTCGACGGACGTGTTGTCCGTCAGCGCGTCGAGACGCTCACGCGCGGAGGCCAGCGCCTCGCGGCTCGCTCCGTTCATCGGGCCGCCTCGGCCTTCTCCTCAAGCTCGCTGAGGAAGCGGTCGATGGTGCGGCTCTGCCGGGCGTGGTCCTCGAGGGACTCGCCGACGAGCTTTCCGGCCAGGTCGGTGGCGAGCTTGCCAACGTCCTGACGCAGCGCCTGAGAGGCGGCCTTACGGTCCGCCGCGATCTGGGCGTGGCCGGCAGCGATGATCTCCTCACGCTGCCGCTGGCCCTCTGCGCGCAGTTCTTCCTTGAGCGCAGTGCCCTGCTCCAGCGCTTCCTGGCGCAGGCGCGCGGCCTCGTGCCGGGCTTCGGCGAGCTGGGCCTTGTACTGCTCCAGCACGCTCTGGGCCTCGGTCTGAGCGGCCTCAGCCTTCTCGATACCGCCCTCGATGGCCTCGCGACGCTCTTCCAGAACCTTGTTGATGTTCGGGAGGAGCTTCTTCGCGAGGAAACCGAAGACGATGACGAAGGCGATCAGACCGATGACGAGCTCGGGGATCGGCGGGAGGAGGGGGTTTTCCGCCTCTTCGGCCGCGAGCTGAACCAGAGGGTTCACATCAGTGCCTTCCGACTAAAGGGTCTGTTCGCTACCGGGATCAGGAGGTCGGGTAGACGAACGGCATGACCAGACCGATGAGGGCGAGCGCCTCACAGAAGGCGAAGCCGAGGATCTGGTTGGCGCGGATCAGGCCGGCGGCCTCGGGCTGGCGGGCCAGGGCCTGGGTGCCGTTACCGAAGATGATGCCGACGCCGACGCCGGGGCCGATGGCCGCGAGGCCGTAACCGATGGAGCCGAGGTTGCCCTTGATTTCGACGCCAGCAGCGAGGGTCTGGAGAGCGGACATGCCGGTTCTTCCTTCTCTTTCATGGACCGGTGGGGGTTGGCCACCGGACGACTGGTGGTTTGGGGGTGGGGCGGTCAGTGGTGCTCGGCGACGGCGCCCTGGAGGAAGCTGCAGGCCAGCAGCACGAAGACGTAGGCCTGGACAGCCTGGATGAAGAGCTCGAACGCGGTCATCACGATGACCATCACGAAGGACACGCCCGCGTAGGCGATGCCGATGCCGTTCAGCAGGTACCAGCTGGCGATCGTGAAGAGCAGCAGCAGCGTGTGACCGGCGAACATGTTCGCGAAGAGACGGACCGCGTGGGTGAAGGGGCGGATGATCACGTTCGAGAAGAACTCGATCAGCATGACCAGCGGCAGGATCCCGCCGAGCGACTTGTCGTAGCCCGTGACGTTCTTCAGGCCGCCGACGAAGCCGTGGCGCTTGAAGGTCACCGACATCCACATGACGTAGATGACCAGGGCCAGACCGGCCGGGTACGCGATGACCGAGTTCACCGGGAACTGGGCGAGCGGAATGATCGACCAGAGGTTCAGGATCCAGACGAAGAAGAACGTCGTGACCATGAAGGGGACGTACTTCTCGCCCTCCTTCTTGCCCATCGTTTCGTAGACGATGCCCCGGCGCACGAAGTCGTATCCGGCTTCGGCAACCATCTGGAGCTTCCCCGGAACCAGCTTCGGCTTGGCGAAGGCGGCCCAGAAGAATCCGACGATGATGACGGACCCGAGCAGGGCCAGGAGCATCGTCTTGTTGAAGTAGACGGCTCCGTCCATGTCGCCGAAGATCGGTTCGAACAGGAACGAGTGCAGGCCAGGAGCCGGGAAACCACAGCCGTCGAAGATGTGGCAATCGGTCTCGAAGGCGAGCACCTGCGTCGGGTCAGCACTCACCGCGGGCTCCTTCAGCGTGGCGCATAGGTACGGCAACCTCGTTGTGTCGGCGCGGCGCACAGCCGCGGTTCGGCACGGGACTGGTCTTACGGATGTGGGGGCGGCTTGCAGGCAGTGAGCCTCGCGATTGAGCAGGCGTCAGCTCAGCTGCCTGCGCCCGCGATGCCGCATATGGCACCGGACGATAGCAGCATCTCGAACGCGCACTTATTCCGCCCCTACCGTTCACGACGAGGGCCCCGTGTTTTCAGGCTTCTCACCCTTGCCACCACGCTTGGTGGACTCGGGCTCGACGTAAAGGATCTTGGCCTTCATGTGCGCGCGCGTCTGCGCGGCGATCCAAGCAAGGGTCGCCGCGACGATGGTGATCGCGAATGCCCTGGGATTGAACAGCGTCGTGTTCTTGAACACGGCGACGAAGACGAAGAGCAGCAGGATCTGGGTCGTGTAGAGCGCCAGACCCATCATCTGGAACAGATGCGGCAGCGATCGTGCCGTCCGCTGCAGGATGACGAATCCGATACCCATGAACAGAATCACGACGACCGTGGCCGCGATCGCCCCGATCGCCCCCTTACCGCCCGCGACCACGCCACTGACGATGGCGGCAACGACGCCGACGGCAGCGGTGGGTACGGCGGTGTGCAGAAGGGTTCGGGCGTCATCGGACAGCATGGCGCATGGCTCCGCGTGATGGTGGGGGTAACGGGACTCGTACGGGACGAGCGTAAGCCCGGTCCGAGAAAGGACCTCGGGCCAAGGGACCGTCGCACTACGGTCCTTCGGCTCTGTCGCCGGGTTTAGTGAACGGTATCACAAACTATTTGATGAGAGCTTTACCTGTCGGGTGTGCCGACTGTCACACATGAGAGTGACCCTGCCCGTGTGTGCGCGACAGGGGTGCGGCTTGTCTGGTAAAGGGCATTCATGTCCGACATGCGAATCGACCGTCAGCGGGTGGATTCAGCCTTACGCCGGTCGGGAAAGCGCGAACGGGGGCCCACGGCAGTCGCTCCGTTGACGCCGGACACACCGGCGGCGATGGGCCTCCCGTGCTCCGGCTCCGTGCCCGAGGCATCGCGCGCGGCCGCCTCCGCGGCGGCTTCGGCCGCACGTGCGGAATGGCGGTAGCGCGGCGGAACCAGACCCTCCGCCCAACGCGGGGCGCGCGGGGTGAAGCGCGGCAGAAGCAGCAGGAACAAGCCCACCGCACTCAGCGCGGCGATCGCCAGCACGATCCACATCGTGGCGGAATGCACCGAATACGCCACGGTGCCGAAGGCGATCAGGCCTGACCAGAAGTACATGATCATGACCGCGCGGCTGTGGGAATGCCCGAGTTCCAGCAGCCGGTGGTGGAGGTGCCCGCGGTCCGCGGCGAAGGGCGACTGGCCCTTCCAGGTCCGCCGCACGATGGCCAGGACCAGGTCCGCCATCGGGATCGCGATGACCGTCAGCGGCAGGATCAGCGGGATGTAGGCGGGGAGCATCGCATGCGTCGCGTTGCGCTCGCCGCCCGCGAACAGGGCCAGGGCGTCCGGGTCCACCTGCCCGGTGAGGGAGATGGCGGAGGCGGCCAGCACCAGGCCGATGAGCATCGAGCCGGAGTCGCCCATGAAGATCCGGGCGGGGTGCATGTTGTGCGGCAGGAAGCCCAGGCACATGCCCATCAGGATCGCGGCGAAGAGGGTCGCGGGCGCGGCCGACTCGATGCCGTAGCCGAACCAGATCCGGTACGCGTAGAGGAACAGCGCGGTGGCGGCGATGCAGACCATGCCGGCGGCCAGGCCGTCGAGTCCGTCCACGAAGTTCACGGCGTTGATGGTGATGACGACGAGGGCGACCGTGAGCAGATTGCCCTGCCACTGGGTGAGCGGGACCGTGCCGATTCCCGGGACGGGGATCCACAGGATGGTCAGACCCTGCATGACCATCACGCCGGCGGAGATCATCTGCGCGCCGAGCTTGATCAGGGCGTCGAGCTCGAACTTGTCGTCGAGGACGCCGACCAGCCAGATCAGCGCTGCTCCGGAGAGCAGCGCCCGCGGTTCGTTCGACAGCTCGAAGACACCGTTGAGGTTGCGCAGGTGGTCCGCGACCAGCAGCCCCGCGCACAGACCGCCGAACATGGCGATGCCACCCAGTCGCGGTGTGGGCTCGCGGTGCACGTCGCGGGCACGGATCTCCGGCATGGCCCCGGCCGCGATCGCGAACTTCCGCACGGGCCCGGTCAGCAGGTAGGTCACCGCGACCGTGACGCAAAGCGTCAGCAGATATTCACGCACGGGCTGCCCCAGATGTATCGCCGGCCATCTCAGCCCCACACATTAGCTGCGATGTCACCTCCACCGAGGACGCGAGGGGGCGGTATCCCGGTTCCTGTACGCCCTGCTTGTCCTGCTTACTCCCTGTAAGGGGGAAATCCCGTCGTCAGCTCGCCGACCTCCGTACGTGTTTTCACGCCATCCCCGTCCAGCGCCGCGGCGAACAGCGCCGCGATCCGGACCATCTCCGCCTCCCCCATCCCCTGGGTGGTCACGGCGGCCGTTCCCAGCCGGATGCCGCGCTGGTCCCCGTACGGGAGGGCGCAGGTGTCCAGCACGATCCCGGCGGCGGCCAGCCGGCCGCGGGCGGTCGGGCCGTCCACGCCCAGCGGCGCCGGATCGGCGGTGATCAGGTGGGTGTCGGTGCCGCCGGTGGTGAGGGTGAACCCGTGCTCCTGGAGCGCGCCCGCCAGCGCCCGGGCATTGGCGACGACCCGGTGCGCGTACGTGGTGAAGGCCGGCCGGGCCGCCTCGCCGAAGGCCACGGCCTTGGCGGCGATGGTGTGCATCTGGGCCCCGCCCTGCGTGAAGGGGAACACCGCCCGGTCGACGCGCTCCGCGTACTCGGCGCCGCACAGCACCATGCCGCCGCGCGGGCCGCGCAGCACCTTGTGCGTGGTCGCGCAGACGATGTCGGCGTACGGGACGGGGCTGGGCGCGGCCCCGCCGGCCACCAGGCCGATCGGATGGGCGGCGTCCGCGATGAGATAGGCCCCGACCTCGTCGGCGATCTCCCGGAAGGCCGAGTACTCGGGGTGGCGGGGGTAGGAGATGGAGCCGCACACGATCGCCTTGGGGCGGTGCGCGTGGGCGAGACTCTGGACCTGGCGGTAGTCGATGAGGCCCGTCCCCGCGTCGACGCCGTAGCCGACGAAGTCGAACCACCGCCCGGAGAAGTTGGCGGGCGACCCGTGGGTGAGGTGCCCGCCGTACGGGAGCCCCATCGCGAGCACGGTGTCCCCCGGCCGCAGCAGGGCGGCGTACGCGGCCAGGACGGCGGAGGAGCCGGAGTGCGGCTGCACGTTCGCGTGCTCGGCCCCGAAGAGCGCCTTGGCCCGCTCGACGGCGGTCCGCTCGGCCAGATCGGCGTACTCGCACCCGCCGTGGTGCCGGGCGCCGGGGTACCCCTCGGCGTACTTGTTGGCGAGCGCGGATCCGAGCGCGGCGAGGACGGCGGTCGAGGTGAAGTTCTCCGCGGCGATCAGCTGCAACGTGGCGGCCTGCCGCTGCCGCTCCCCGGCCAGTACGTCGGCCATCTGCGGGTCCTGCGCGCGCAGCAGGTCCGTGGGCTGGGTGATGACGCTCATGGCGGCGCTCCAGGGGTACCGGGTACCAGCCACTCTAGGCCTGCGGACCCCACGATGCCCTGTCAGCGCGCGGCGGTCACACCCGTCAGGCTCAGCGCCCGGCGGCCACCCCCGTCAGGTTCCGCGCGCGGCGGTCACGCCCGTCAGGGCGGTCACGACCGGATCCAGCGCCTGGTCGAGCCCCTCCTCGACGCGGCGCTCGCGCCGCTCGGCCCCGGGGGGCCTCCCGGGCTTCGTACCGCTGCGCCGGCCTCCGGCCGGCGCACGCTCAGCGCGCGGCGGTCACGCCCGTCAGGGCGGTCACGACCGGATCCAGCGCCTGGTTGATCTCGTCGCCGATCGAGCGGAAGAAGGTGATCGGGGCGCCGTACGGGTCGTACACCTCGTCCGCGTCGGGCGACGGCGCCAGCAGCCAGCCGCGCAGGGCCGCGGCGGCCCGGACGAGCGCCCGCGCCCGCTCCGCCATGCCGTCGTCCAGCGGCGGCAGCGTGGCCGGATCTATCGCCCGCACCAGCCGGGTGAACTCCTTCAGCGTGAAGGTGCGCAGCCCCGCCGAGTGGCCCATCGAGATGACCTGGGCCCGGTGGTCACGGGTGGCGGTCAGCACCAGGTCGGCGCGTATGACGTGCTCGTCCAGCAGCTCCCGCCCGGTGAACCCGGACGCGTCGGCACCGAAGTCCGCCAGCACGGCGGCCGCGTTCGCCTCCATCGGGGCGCCCTCGTGGCCCCATGTGCCGGCGCTCTCGACGATGAGGTCGCCGGTGACGAGGCCGCCGAGGCGGTGCGAGAGGGCATGCCGCGTCAGCCGCTCGGTGATGGGCGAGCGGCATACGTTCCCGGTGCTGACGTGGAGGATGCGGAAAGTGGTTCCCCCGGCTACCGCCGGGCGGTGCCCCCCTGCTATGCCACGCCCCTCAGGGCTCACGGGGCGACCTCGAGGTCGGGTACGACCTCCCGCAGCTGGTCTGCGGTGAGTGCCCCCTCGCGCAGCAGGACGGGAACCTTCCCGGTGACGTCGACGATCGACGACGGCTGGATGCCGGGCGTCGGGCCGCCGTCCAGGTACACGGACACGGAGTCCCCGAGCATCTCGCGCGCGGCGTCGCAGTCCTCGGGCGCCGGGTGACCGGACAGGTTGGCCGAGGACACCGCCATCGGGCCGACCTCGGTCAGCAGCTCGATCGCCACGGGGTGCAGGGGCATGCGTACGGCGACGGTGCCCTGGGTGTCCCCGAGGTCCCACGCCAGCGAGGGCTGGTGCTTGGCGACCAGCGTCAGCGCGCCCGGCCAGAAGGCGTCGACGAGCTCCCAGGCCTGCTCGGAGAAGTCCGTGACGAGGCCGTGGAGCGTGTTCGGGGAGCCGATGAGCACCGGGGTGGGCATGCCGCGCCCCCGGCCCTTGGCGGCGAGCAGGTCGTGGACGGCCTCCGGGCTGAAGGCGTCCGCGCCGATCCCGTACAGGGTGTCGGTGGGCAGCACGACGAGCTCGCCGCGGCGCACGGCGGATGCGGCTTCACGCAGACCCGTCTTACGGTCCGTCGCGTCGTTGCAGTCGTATCGCCGGGCCATCAGCGGGCCTCCTCGTGCAGCAGGGGGGTGGCGGGAATCGTCGCGCCGGTCACGGCAGGGCCTTGCGGGCCGTCGCGAAGCGCGGGCGGTTGTTGAGGTCCGGGTGGTCGGCCGCGTCGGCCCAGCCCCGCTCCTCGGCGAAGATCCACGGAACCTGGCCGCCCTGGGTGTCGGCGTGCTCGATGACGACGATGCCGCCGGGTCGCAGCAGCCGGTGGGCGGTCCGCTCGATACCGCGGATGGTGTCGAGGCCGTCCTCGCCGGAGAAGAGCGCCATCTCCGGATCGTGGTCGCGGGCCTCGGGGGCGACGTACTCCCACTCGGTGAGCGGGATGTACGGCGGGTTGGAGATGACCAGGTCGACCTGGCCGTCGAGCTCGGGCAGCGCGCTCAGGGCGTCGCCCTGGTGGACGGTGACCCGGGAGCCCTCGGCGTTCTTACGGGTCCACCGCAGGGCGTCCTCGGACAGCTCGACCGCGTGCACGCGCGAGCGCGGCACCTCCTGCGCCATGGCGAGCGCGATGGCGCCGGAGCCGGTGCACAGGTCCACGATCAGCGGCTCGACGACGTCCATGGCGCGCACGGCGTGTATGGCCCAGTCCACGACCGACTCGGTCTCGGGCCGGGGCACGAAGACCCCGGGCCCGACCTGGAGCTCCAAGTACCGGAAGAAGGCGCGGCCGGTGATGTGCTGGAGCGGCTCGCGCGCCTCGCGGCGGGCGACGGCCTCCCAGTAGCGGGCGTCGAAGTCCGCGTCCTTGACGTGGTGCAGTTCCCCCCGTTTGACGCCGTGCACGAAGGCGGCGAGCTCCTCCGCGTCGAAGCGCGGTGAGGGCACGCCGGCGGCGGCCAGCCGCTGGGTGGCCTGGGCCACCTCGGCAAGCAGCAAGTTCACGCTGGTCCTCCGGGCTGCTGTCGTACGGGGGGTGGTGCGGGGGTCGGTCAGTGTGCGGCCGCGAGCTTGGCCGCGGAGTCCGTGTCGACACAGGCCTGGATGACCGCGTCGAGATCACCGTCGAGCACCTGGTCCAAGTTGTACGCCTTGAAACCGGTCCGGTGGTCCGAGATCCGGTTTTCCGGGTAGTTGTACGTACGGATCTTCTCGGAACGGTCCACGGAGCGCACCTGGCTGCGGCGCACGTCCGAGGCCTCCTGCTCGGCGGCCTCCTGGGCCGCGGCCAGGAGCCGCGAGCGCAGGATGCGCATGGCCTGCTCCTTGTTCTGGAGCTGGCTCTTCTCGTTCTGGCAGGAGGCGACCACACCGGTCGGGATGTGCGTGATGCGCACGGCCGAGTCGGTGGTGTTGACGGACTGGCCGCCGGGGCCGGAGGAGCGGTACACGTCGATGCGGAGGTCGTTCATGTTGATCTCGACCTCGACCTCCTCGGCCTCCGGGGTGACGAGCACGCCGGCGGCGGAGGTGTGGATGCGGCCCTGGGACTCGGTGGCCGGAACGCGCTGGACGCGGTGCACGCCGCCCTCGTACTTCAGGCGGGCCCACACGCCCTGGCCGGGCTCGGTGGCGCCGTTGCCGCCCTTGGTGCGGACGGAGACCTGGACGTCCTTGTAGCCGCCGAGCTCGGACTCGGTGGCGTCGATGATCTCGGTCTTCCAGCCGACGCGCTCGGCGTAGCGCAGGTACATGCGCAGCAGGTCGCCGGCGAACAGCGCCGACTCGTCGCCGCCCGCGCCCGCCTTGACCTCCAGGAGGACGTCCTTGTCGTCGCTGGGGTCACGCGGAACGAGCAGCAGGCGGAGCTTCTCGGTGAGCTCTTCGCGCTGTGCGGTCAGTTCCTTGGCCTCGGCGGCGAAGTCGGGGTCGTCGGCCGCGAACTCCTTGGCCGTCTCGATGTCCTCGGCGGACTGCTTCCAGGCACGGAAGGTCGCGACGATCGGGGTCAGTTCCGCGTAGCGCTTGTTCAGCTTGCGCGCGTTGGCCTGATCCGAGTGGACCGAAGGGTCGGCGAGCTTCTTCTCAAGATCGGCGTGTTCGCCGACCAATTCCTCGACCGCTTCGAACATCGGGGGACTCCTGGGGTGAAAAGTGCGAAGGACTGCAGGGGGGACGTGCCGGAACGACGACAAAGGCGCCGGTCCGGCCGCCCCCGAGTGGACAGGGGGCGGCCGGAGACCGGCGCCTGGGTCGCGCTACTTCTTGGCCGCACCCTTGCCGAAGCGCGCCTCGAAGCGGGCCACACGGCCACCGGTGTCGAGGATCTTCTGCTTGCCCGTGTAGAACGGGTGGCACTCGGAGCAGACCTCGGCTCGGATGGAGCCCTCGGTCAGGGTGCTACGGGTGGTGAACGACGCGCCGCAGGTGCAGCTGACCTGGGTCTCGACGTACTCGGGGTGAACATCGCGCTTCAAGGTGTCTCCTAGATTCGGGAGGGCGCCGGGTCGCAGGAGCCGAATTGCGCACTGCGTGAACCGGGGCCGACAGACCAGTCTGCCAGGACCGGGCCGCCTGTCAAAATTCTGAGGACGCCTCCCTCAACGGCACGGGGTCGCCATCTATTCCGCACCGGCCCGCGGACCCTGCCGGGAGGGGCCCTACTGGACGATCGACCCGGCGGCGCTCTTGTCACCGGAGGAGTTCGCGGTGGCCTCGGCCGGGATCGGCCGGTCCGCCAGCAGGGCGTCCCAGACCATCTTCGTCTCCTTGGTGAGCGGGGCCACGCGGTTCGGGTCGCGGGGGTCCGGGGTCACCGGCAGCGTGATCATCTGCATGTCCTGGGCGTCGATGCCCTGGAGTCCCTGGGCGAAGCCCATGAGGGACTTCACATCACCGAGCGCCTTGTCGGTGGTGATCGCCTTGGTCGCGGAGTCGGCGATGCCGAGCAGCTTCTTGGGGTTGTCGAAGACCCCGATGCCCTTCACCTGCTTGATCAGCGCTTTGATGAAGGCCTGCTGGAGCTGTATTCGGCCCAGGTCGCTGCCGTCGCCGACGCTCTTGCGGGTGCGTACGAGGCCGAGGGCCTGCTCCCCGTCCAGCCTGTTGGTGCCGGCGGCGAGGTCGAGGTGGCTGGACCCGTCCTTGATCGGCTTGGTGGTGGTCACCTCGACGCCGCCGAGGTTGTCGATGATCTTCTTGAAGCCGGTGAAGTCGACCTCTATGTAGTGGTCCATACGGATCCCGGACATCTTCTCGACGGTCTTGACCGCGCAGGCGGCCCCGCCGACCGTGAACGCCTCGTTGAACTGGGTGCGCCGGCCGCCGGGGTCGGTCTTCCCGCCCGCCGTCGCGCAGGACGGCCGGGAGATCATGGTGTCGCGCGGTATCGACACCACGCTGGCCTTCTCGTGGCCCTCGTACAGGTGGATGATCATCGCCGTGTCGGAGCGGGCGGAGCCGCCGTCGTCCTGGCCGTACTCGCCGTTGGCGCCGCCGCGGGAGTCGGAGCCGAGGACGAGGATGTCCATCGAGCCGTTGTCGACGTTCTGCGGGCGGTCGGTGCCGAGGGCCTGGTCGATGTCGACGGTCTTCAGATTGCCGTTGAACTTGAAGTAGAAGTAGCCGAGGCCCGTTCCCCCCAGCAGGACCACACCCGCGGCGCTCCAGGCGGCGACGGCGAGGGCCTTGCGGCGCTTCGCCGGCTTGCGGCGGGCGCGCCGGGCGGCGGCACGTCCGCCGTGGTCCTTGCTCTCCTCGGTCATGCTCTCCTCGGTCCTGTGTCCGGTCCCCTGGTCGTTCCGGCCCGCCGTCCACCCCGCGGTTCCTCTGACACAGACGGGCGTACGCCGCGCAGGGTTCCATTCCGGCCCGAACCGCCCTGCCGGGCGCAGCCGCCCCGCTGGGGCGCCCGTACCCCGCGATGCCGCCCCTACGCGCGACAGCCCCCGCCGCGGGTGCGGCGGGGGCTGTCGCGTGATGCGCGTGCCGGACGTCAGTCGTCGTTCTTGCCCGACGGGGTCGTCTTCGCGATCTGCATCAGGAACTCGGCGTTCGACTTCGTCTGCTTCATCTTGTCGAGCAGCAGCTCGATCGCCTGCTGCGAGTCGAGCGCGTGCAGCACCCGGCGCAGCTTCCAGACGATGGCGAGCTCCTCCGCGTTGAGGAGGATCTCCTCCTTGCGGGTGCCCGACGGGTCGACGTCGACGGCCGGGAAGATGCGCTTGTCGGCGAGCTTCCGGTCGAGCTTGAGCTCCATGTTGCCGGTGCCCTTGAACTCCTCGAAGATCACCTCGTCCATGCGCGAGCCGGTGTCGACGAGCGCGGTGGCCAGGATGGTCAGCGAGCCGCCGTCCTCGATGTTGCGCGCGGCGCCGAAGAAGCGCTTCGGCGGGTACAGCGCGGTCGAGTCGACACCACCGGACAGGATGCGGCCGGAGGCGGGCGCCGCGAGGTTGTACGCGCGGCCCAGACGGGTGATGGAGTCCAGCAGCACGACCACGTCGTGACCCAGCTCGACGAGGCGCTTGGCGCGCTCGATGGCCAGCTCGGCGACGGTGGTGTGGTCCTCGGCCGGGCGGTCGAAGGTCGAGGAGATGACCTCGCCCTTGACCGACCGCTGCATGTCGGTGACCTCTTCCGGACGCTCGTCGACCAGGACGACCATCAGGTGGCACTCGGGGTTGTTCGTGGTGATCGCGTTGGCGATCGCCTGCATGATCATGGTCTTACCGGTCTTCGGCGGGGCCACGATCAGGCCTCGCTGACCCTTACCGATCGGCGACACGAGGTCGATGATGCGGGTGGTCAGCACGCCCGGGTCGGTCTCCAGACGGAGCCGGTCCTGCGGGTAGAGCGGGGTGAGCTTCTGGAACTCCGGGCGGCCGCGGCCGGATTCGGGCGCCATGCCGTTCACCGAGTCCAGACGCACGAGGGCGTTGAACTTCTCGCGGCGCTCGCCGTCCTTGGGCTGGCGCACGGCACCGGTGGTGTGGTCACCCTTGCGCAGACCGGCCTTGCGGACCTGGGCGAGGGAGACGTACACGTCGTTGGGGCCGGGCAGGTAGCCCGAGGTCCGGATGAACGCGTAGTTGTCGAGGATGTCGAGGATGCCCGCGACGGGGATCAGCACGTCGTCGTCGGCGACCTGCGGCTCGCTCGGCGCGAACTCGTCGCGGCCACGGCGGCCACGGCGGTCGCGGTAGCGGCCGCGACGGCCACGACGGCCGTCCTCGCCGTCGAAGTCGTCCTGGGGGCCGTTGTCCTGGCGGTCCTGACGACCCTGCTGGCCCTGGCCCTGGCCCTGGCCGCGGCCGCCCTGCTGCTGACGGTCGGCGCGGTCCTGACGGCCGCCGCCCTGTCCGCCCTGGCCACCCTGCGCGCCCTGGCCCTGACCCTGGCCGCCCTGGCCCTGGTCGTCGGCCTTGGCGCCGCGGTCACGGCGGTCACGCTGACGGTCGGTGCGGTCGGCACGGTCACCGCGGTCACGGCGGTCGCGACGGCCACGGCCCTCGCCGTCCTGGCCCTGCGCCTGGCCGGCGGAGACCGCGGTGGCGGCTTCGGCCTTGGCCTCGGACGGGACGGTGGCGGCGGCGGGCGCGGTCTCGGTCTTCTGCTCGACCTGTACGGCGACGGGGGCCGAGGCCTCCGGGCTGCCGGTGGGGGCCGTGGCCCGACGCCGGCGGCGCTCGCCGACCGGGGCATCGTCTCCCCCACTCTCGGCTGCGCTCGCGCGGGAGGGGCCCCCTGCAGGCTGGCCCGGGATCTCGATCTGCGCCTGCGCGGCGGGCTTCTCGGCGGGCGCCTCGGCGGCGGCCTCACCCGTGCGGGCCTTGCTGGTGGCGCGGCGCTTCGGCTTGGCCTCGGCGGTGTCTGCGGCAGTGGAGGCGGCGGCCTTGGGGGCACCGCTGCCCGCCTGCGCCTCCTTGATGACCTCGATCAGCTGGCTCTTGCGCATCCGCGCGGTGCCCCTGATCCCGAGGCCCGACGCGACCTGCTGCAGCTCGGCCAGGACCATGCCGTCAAGGCCGGTGCCGGTGCGTCGACGCTTGGGTGCGGCGCCCGCGGCGGGGGCACTGGTGTCGACAGAGGTGTCGGCAGCGCCCATCAGATCGGTGGTGTCGCTCACGAAGGGTCCTTCCCTGGAGCGGACGTCGGCCTGTCTGGCTCGGCGACCGGTTGTGCTGTCCGACAGCAGTCCTAGGTGTGGACCGTGCCGGGGCGGTGGTCCGCCGGTAGAAATACGGCGGAAGAAACGTGCATGGCTGGTTCCGGCGAGAAGCCCCCGAGCTGGAAGCGTGGGAATGTCACGCCGATTCCGGAGCGTGCTCGAAACTGCTGGAAGTGATCAAAGCAGTCGGGGAGGCTCCCGGAAGAAATGTGGTCCCGGATGGGGACACTGAGCACCGAGCCATGACGGCTTCCGATGCGCACTTGAGACTAACACTACCGGATCCAATAGATATTCCCCCTCTCAATCACCGGCAATCGCGCCCTTCCGTGCGGGCGGCCTGCCCTGGCCGCCCGCCCCTGACCGGCTGTGCGCTCCGGAAAAGCGGGTCTAGCCGCCCTGGGTGCCCAGCGGAAGTACGCTCGCGCCCGCGGCGTCGAGTGCGAGCCGGTTGGCCGCCCACCCGTCGCCCGCGAGCTGCGCGACCTTGTCGGCCGCGCCGTTGTCGACCAGCGCGAGGACCGTGGGGCCCGCGCCGGAGATGACCGCGGGGATCCCGTCCGCCCGCAGCCTGTTGACGAGTGCCACGCTCTCGGGCATCGCCGGGGACCGGTACTCCTGGTGGAGCCGGTCTTCGGTGGCCGGCAGGAGCAGCTCGGGACGCCTGGTCAGGGCTTCCACGAGCAGGCCCGCGCGGCCCGCGTTGACGGCCGCGTCCACGTGCGGGACGGAGCGCGGCAGCAGGCCGCGCGCCGTCTCCGTGAGGACCGGCTTGGAGGGTACGAAGACCACCGGAACGATGGATTCGGCGGGTTCCATCCGGATCGCCTTGGCGCTGCCGCCGTCCATCCAGGCGAGGGTGAATCCGCCGAGCAGACAGGCGGCGACGTTGTCGGGGTGGCCCTCGATCTCGGTGGCGAGCTCCAGCAGCGCCGCGTCGTCGAGCTTGGCCTCGCCGCCTATGGTCACGGCGCGCGCGGCGACGATGCCGGCGCAGATGGCGGCGGAGGAGGAGCCGAGGCCGCGGCCGTGCGGGATGCGGTTGGCGCAGACGACCTCCAGGCCGCGCGGCTGGCCGCCCAGCAGGTCGAAGGCGGTGCGCATGGAGCGTACGAGCAGGTGGCTCTCGTCCCGCGGGAGGGTGTCGGCGCCCTCACCCGCGATGTCGATGTTCAGGCCGGAGTCGGCCACCCGGACGACTACGTCGTCGTAGAGCCCCAGGGCCAGGCCCAGGGCGTCGAAGCCCGGGCCGAGGTTGGCACTGCTGGCGGGGACGCGCACCCGTACGGCGGCGGCGCGGAACGCTGGACCGGCCATCGTCCGATGACACTCCTTGTGACTGTGCGAGATCTTCGCTCTTCGCTGGCTCGCTGCGAATGTACTGGAGAACGTACGACACCCGAAGGCCCTCGGGGCAGCACCGCAGTCATATGCGCGGTGGCGGATGTAGGTACAGCGTATCGAAGGAAGGTTCTCTCGCGACATAGGGCGCACAGGAGGCGCACGATGCGTGTCGCGGACTTCGACCGACTTCGACCGACTTCAGCCGCATTTTTGTTGTCGTACGGGGTGAGTTGCCGGGTTCCGAAGGGTCTCGGAAAGGCCTCTGCGGGCCCTCAAGCGCCCTCCGGAACCCGGCTCACACAGTGCTGCGGTGCTGCGGTACTGCGGTACTGCGGTACTGCTTGCGGCACCGGGGTGGTGCCGCGGTGCTGCGGTGGTGCGGTCAGACCAGGCCGAGGCGCACGGCGGCGGCTTCGGCGTCCACCGGAACGGTGACCGGCTGCGGAGCTCCGGCGATCGCCCAGTCGGGGTCCTTCAGGCCGTTGCCGGTGACGGTGCACACGATCTTCTGACCGGGGTCGACCAGGCCCAGCTCGGCGGCCTTGAGCAGACCGGCCACGGAGGCGGCCGAGGCGGGCTCGACGAAGACGCCCTCCTGCGCGGCCAACAGCCGGTAGGCGGCCAGGATCTGGCGGTCCGTCACCTCGTCGATGAAGCCGCCCGACTCGTCACGCGCGGCCAGCGCGTAGTCCCAGGACGCCGGGTTGCCGATCCGGATCGCGGTGGCGATGGTGTGCGGCTCCTTGACGATCTCGCCCCGCACGATGGGCGCGGAACCGGAGGCCTGGAAACCCCACACGCGGGGCGTACGGGTGGACAGGCCGTCGGCCTTGTACTCCTTGAAGCCCTTCCAGTACGCGGTGATGTTGCCCGCGTTGCCCACCGGCAGCACGTGGATGTCGGGGGCGTCGCCGAGCGCGTCGACGATCTCGAACGCGGCCGTCTTCTGACCCTCGATGCGCACCGGGTTGACCGAATTGACCAGCGCGACCGGGTAGTTGTCGGAGAGCGCGCGGGCCAGGTTCAGGCAGTCGTCGAAGTTGCCGTCCACCTGAAGGATCTTGGCGCCGTGCACCAGCGCCTGACCCATCTTGCCGAGCGCGATCTTGCCGCGGGGCACGAGCACCGCGCAGACCATCCCGGCGCGCACCGCGTACGCGGCGGCGGAGGCGGAGGTGTTGCCGGTGGAGGCGCAGATGACCGCCTTCGCACCCTCTTCCTTGGCCCTGGTGATCGCCATGGTCATGCCGCGGTCCTTGAAGGACCCGGTGGGGTTCGCCCCTTCGACCTTCAGGTGCACCTCGCAGCCGGTGCGCTCGGAGAGCACCTGAGCGGGGACGAGGGGAGTGCCACCCTCGCGGAGCGTCACCACGGGAGTCGTGTCCGTCACCGGCAGGCGGTCCCGGTACTCCTCAATGATGCCGCGCCACTGGTGGGTGCGATTGCTGCTCATGGGTCCTTACTCCCCTTCAACACGCATGATGCTGGCCACACCGCGGACGGTGTCCAGCTTCCGCAGCGCCTCGACGGTCCCGGAGAGGGCGGCGTCGGGTGCGCGGTGAGTGACGACGACGAGGGAGGCCTCGCCGTCCTTGCCCTGCTGGCGGACGGTGTCGATCGAGACACCGTGCTCCGCGAAGGTGGTCGCCACCTGGGCGAGGACGCCCGGCTTGTCCGCCACATCGAGGCTGATGTGGTAGCGGGTGACGACGTCCCCCATGGGGCTGACCGGCAGCTGGGTGTACGCCGACTCGCCGGGCCCCGTTGCCTCGGCGAGCTTGTTGCGGGCGACGGCGACGAGGTCGCCGAGGACCGCGGACGCGGTGGGCGCGCCGCCCGCGCCGGGCCCGTAGAACATGAGCTGCCCGGCGGCCTCCGCCTCGACGAAGACCGCGTTGTACGCCTCGCGGACGGAGGCGAGCGGGTGGCTGAGCGGGATCATCGCCGGGTGGACGCGAGCGGTGACGGACTCGCCGTCGGCGGCGCGCTCCAGGATGGCGAGGAGCTTGATGGTGCAGCCCATCCGCTTGGCGGAGGCGAAGTCGGCCGCGCTGACCTCGGTCATGCCCTCGCGGTACACGTCGTCCAGGCGGACGCGGGTGTGGAAGGCGATGCCGGCCAGGATCGCGGCCTTGGCGGCGGCGTCGTAGCCCTCGACGTCGGCGGTCGGGTCGGCCTCGGCGTACCCGAGGGCAGTGGCCTCGTCGAGCGCCTCCTGGTACCCGGCGCCGGTGGAGTCCATCTTGTCGAGGATGAAGTTCGTCGTGCCGTTGACGATGCCCATCACCCGGTTGATCTTGTCGCCCGCGAGCGACTCGCGCATCGGGCGGACCAGCGGGATGGCGCCGGCGACGGCGGCCTCGTAGTAGAGGTCGAGACCGTGCTGCTCCGCCGCAGCGTGCAGCGCGGCGCCGTCCTGGGCGAGCAGCGCCTTGTTCGCGGAGACCACGGAGATGCCGTGCTCGAAGGCGGTGGTGATGAGGGTGCGGGCGGGCTCGATGCCGCCGATGACCTCGATGGCGATGTCGATGTCACCGCGTTTGAGGAGGGCGGTCGCATCGGTGGTGACCAGCTCGGGGTCGATGCCCTCGCGGACCTTGGAGGGGCGGCGCACGGCCACGCCGGCGAGCTCGACGGGCGCGCCGATCCTCTGCGTGAGGTCGTCGGCGTGCGTCGTCATGATGCGAGCCACCTCTGAGCCGACCACTCCACAGCCCAGCAGCGCCACCTTCAGCGGACGCGTACGCATCATTCGACCTACGCCTTTCGATCTTCCATCAGTACCCCGCGGGCGGTTTGCCCGCCGGGTGGAACCAGTCTCACTCAATGGACAGCAGTTTCCATCCTCGGTCCATTGAGTGAGACACCTATTTCATCATCCGAGGTCGAGACGCAGGAGATCTTCCTCCGTCTCCCGGCGGACGATCACCCGGGCCTGTCCGTCACGCACGGCGACGACGGGCGGGCGCAGAGCGTGGTTGTAGTTGCTGGCCATGGAGCGGCAGTACGCGCCGGTGGCCGGGACGGCCAGGAGGTCGCCGGGCGCGAGGTCGGCGGGCAGGAACGCGTCCTTCACGACGATGTCGCCGCTCTCGCAGTGCTTGCCGACGACGCGGACGAGCATGGGCTCGGCGTCGGAGGTGCGGGAGACCAGGGAGATGGAGTACTCGGCGTCGTACAGGGCGGTGCGGATGTTGTCGGACATCCCGCCGTCGACGCTCACGTAGGTCCGCAGGCCTTCCAGCGGCTTGATCGTCCCCACCTCGTACAGCGTGAAGGCGGTCGGGCCGACGATGGCGCGGCCGGGCTCGACCGAGATCCGGGGGGCGCGCAGTCCGGCGCTCTCGCACTCCCGGGCCACGATCTCGTGCAGGGCCTTGGCGATCTCGTGGGGCTCGCGCGGGTCGTCGTTCGAGGTGTACGCGATACCGAGGCCACCGCCGAGGTCGATCTCGGGCAGCTCCACCCCGTGCTCGTCGCGTACGGCGGCCAGCAGCCGCACGACGCGCTTGGCGGAGACCTCGAAGCCGGCCATGTCGAAGATCTGCGAACCGATGTGGGAGTGGACGCCGAGCAGCTCCAGCGAGTCGTGCCCGAGCGCCCGGCGCACGGCCTCGGCGGCGGACCCGTCGGCCACCGCGATGCCGAACTTCTGGTCCTCGTGCGCGGTGGCGATGAACTCGTGGGTGTGCGCCTCGACGCCGACCGTGACGCGGATCTGGACGGGCTGGCGTACGCCCAGCTCACGGGCGATGTGCGCGACGCGGGCGATCTCCTGGAAGGAGTCGAGCACGATGCGCCCGACCCCGGCCTCGACGGCCCGGCGGATCTCGCCCTCGGACTTGTTGTTGCCGTGGAAGGCGATCCGCGAGGCGGGCATCCCGGCGGCGAGCGCGGTGGTCAGCTCCCCACCGGAACACACGTCGACGTTCAGCCCCTCCTCCTTCAGCCACTTCACGACGGCCTTGGAGAGGAACGCCTTGCCGGCGTAGAACACGTCGGCGTCGGGGCCGAAGGCGTGCGCCCAGGCCCGGCACCGGGACCGGAAGTCCTCCTCGTCGAGGAAGTAGGCGGGGGTCCCGAACTCCTCGGCGAGCTTGGTGACTTCGATGCCGCCCACGGCGACGACCCCGTCAGCCGTACGCTCGACGGTCCGGGCCCAGACCTTCTCGTCGAGCGCGTTCAGGTCGGCGGGCGGCGGGGAGTAGTGCCCCTCGGGCAGGACGTCGGCGTGGCGGGGCCCGGCGGGGTGCGCGGAACGGCTCATCGGTATCTCTCTTCGCGGGTCACAGGCGTGTCGGTGCGTCTATGCCGAGCAGGGCCAGGCCGCCGGCCAGCACCGTCCCGGCGGCTTCGGCAAGAGCCAGCCGGGCACGGTGGGCGGCCGAGGGTTTCTCGTCGCCCTTGGGCAGGACGCGGTACTGGAAGTCGAGCAGCGCGTCGGCCAGCTCGACGAGGTGGCGGGCGAGCCGCTCGGGCGCACGGTGGTGCGCGGCGGCTTCGAGGACGAGGGGGTGGTCGGCGAGGACGCGCAGCAGGGCGGGAGCGTCGACGTCGTCACCGGCTTCGGGGCGGAACCCGAGCTGCTCGGCATTGCGTACGAGCGCGTGGGCGCGGGCATGGGCGTACCGCACTCGGAAGAGCTCGTTCCCCTCCCCTTGTACGAGCAGCGCGTCGCAGAACTCGGGGGTCTCGCGGGCGGGGGTGGTGAGTACGGCCCAGGCGACGGCGTCGGCCCCGTACCGCGCGAGCACGTCCCCGTCGCGGCGGGCGACGGGTGCGACGGGTGCGACGGCGGGCTCCGGACCGGGCCGGACGCCCTGCAGGGCCTCGATCCGTGCGACGGCGGCCCGTACGAGGCGCTCGCGCAGCTCCAGGGAAGGCGCGTCCGGGAGCTCGATCACCGCTACGGGGCGCACGTCACGCACCAGCCGGGCGGCGGACACGGTGCTCAGCGAGAAATTCAGGAACCCGGCCCCGGTGACCTCGACACGCTCGATCCCGGCCACTCCGCCGAGCCGGCGGGCCAGCACCTCGGCGGCCTCGGCCGGCCGCACTCCGGCACCCTTCGCGATCTGGAAGGCGACGGGAGTGGCGTACTCCCCCACCCCTCCGGGCCGGGTCCGCTCGACCACCACCCGGGCGGGCACCGCCCCGCCCAGCTCACCGTCCTCGACGGCGCGGCGCACGGCGCTCACGACGCAACGGGAGAGGTCGGCGGGGGTCACGGGACCCAGCCTAGGGGAGACGCACCGTCATCAGTCGAAGGGTTTCGCCATGTGAACAGTGCACCGGACAACCGGCACCGGCGAGGAGGGCGCTCTACTGGAGGGGACCGCCCCTCCCCCTCCCGGCGGGCGCCCCTTTCCTGCCGTCGCTGAGGTCCTTGCGCTCGATCAGCCGGCGCACGACGCGTACCAGCTCGGTGGGCTCGAACGGCTTCGCGAGGAAGGCATCCACCCCGGCCGCGATCCCGGCCTCGACCTCTTGCTGCGTACAGGCGCTCACGATGGCGACGGGCACATCCCTGGTCCGCGGATCGGCCCGCAACTGCGCGGCCGCCCCGAACCCGTCCAGCCGGGGCATGACCACATCAAGGGTGATCGCATCGGGGCACACCCGATGCACGACGTCCAGACACTCGGCACCATCGTTCGCGGTCACGACCTCGAAGCCCTCCAGCTCGAGATTGACCTTGATCAGCTGCCTGATGACCTTGTTGTCGTCGACAACAAGCACCCGGCCCGAGACGCCTGACACAACTCGAGAGTAGGTCCGCCCGGGCCCCCGCGTCCGGGTTTTCGCCACTTCCACCCCCTGCGGGCGAACCACTCCCTCCTCCCCCGCAAACCGGTTCCTGATCACCCCACGGAAGCTGGTAGTGTTCAACCCGTCGCCGCAACACCAACGACGCGCCCCCGTAGCTCAGGGGATAGAGCAACGGCCTCCGGAGCCGTGTGCGCAGGTTCGAATCCTGCCGGGGGCACTTCGCAGGAAGTGCCCAAAGACCCCGCCCTCAGCGAGAACGCTGAGACGGGGTCTTCGCGTATGCACAGCCAACTGCCGTGCTGTGCAGTCGTATGTCAGGACCTGTGGGGTACTCGTGGGCAGGGTCTTGGAGCGTCTCAGCAGGTGAACCCTCAAAGTTGCGTACGGCTGCTCGTCGTTCCCCGGATCCCGGTCTTGGAAGATGGGCCAAGGGCGGGCCGTAACGTCATCCGGACGACCTGGGGGGATCTCGTGGACGTGAACACGCTTGCCGTCGCACTCATAGGCGTCGGAGGAACGCGCCCGGCTGCAGATGCTCGCCGCACTCGGCAGTGCGCGTGACAGCCTCGCGTGCGCACTGGCTGCGGAGCGAGGCCGGTCCGCCTGAGGAACGTGGAGTACGCGGTCGTGGAGAAGCAGGGGTGAGGCACTTACGGCATGAACCCAGCCCTTGCAGCGCCAAGCCCCCGAGACCCTTCCGACGCTGCCTCCTGGGGCGCGCGCCTTTGCGTCGCACCCCTAGGCCTGCCACGAGCTTCGGTGCGCCTGGTCCGGGGCCGTCCACCTGTGGTGGATGTGGGATGTGAGCACACGGTGACTGGTGCCACGACGGCTTTCAAGATCAGCGTTGGCCGACCGGGCCATGAAAACCTCATCGATTCCCTCGCACGAAGCCTCTCACCCTATGTGGCACATCTGTTACAAAGAGCGCGTTGGCTTGAATGGGCGAGGGGGAAGAACCCAGTCCTGCGGTCCTGGGGGCGGGTCCCCGCGTGGACGGAAATGGGGGTTCCATGCCCGAACCCGCAGGCAGTACGCCGGAGGCGGGCGGTGGAAGTAAGAAGCCGCAGCATCGATATGGCTGGGGCTGACTCATCGGCCGGAGCTACGGATGAGAAGGGCCGGGAGATTCCGTGAGCTTCGAGAACCTCTCCAGATCTTCCTCAAGGTCGCCGGCGGCACACGACTCGACGAGCTCGGCCACGTCCCCTTGGAGAGAGCCGAGCGTGTCCGCTACCGCACCATCCCCTCCCGGATTGGAGTAGCCCTGGATGAGCAGCCTCCATGACCTTGCTGTGAATCTGCTCGCCGCAGCCCTCGCCTTCGTCTTCGGTAGATCCTACGAGCGGGTGCGGGCCCTGTGGCGTTTCCGGAGCATTCGGGCCTTCTGGAAGCCCTTCGTCACGAGCGACCTCAGGGTGATCACCTCAATCTTCATCCAGCAGGAGCACTACATCTGGGAGCGGTCCGGACTGGTCGGAGTCGGCGATGTGATAGCGCTGAACGAGCTGCGGCAACAGCTTCAGCAAGCGGGGGTGAACCAGTTGCCCCTGACCCCCAGCCACCAACTCACCGGGCCGGAGCGTCGCGGCAACCTCGTGCTGGTCGGTGGACCGCACTCCAACCAAGTGACGGCCGAAGTCATGCAGCGACTACCGCTCACCTTCCACTTCGGCTCGCCTGACGTCCACGACGCAAATATCTATGACACCACTACGGGCGACACCATGGAGTGCGTCGTCGACGACACGGACCAACTCCTCGTCGACCAAGGCATCCTGATTCGAGCAGCCAATCCGTTCAACCCTGCAAGGAACGTCATAATCCTGGCCGGCAGCTTCGGGTTCGGCACCAGTGCAGCCGCTCAGCTCCTGGCCGGCCCGGAGCTGCTCGCACACCCCATTGCCGCAGCCGGGCATCCCTTCGAAGCTGTCTTTTCCGTCGAGATAGCCGGCGGCACACCCCAGCGCATCGAGCTGAGAGCTTTACGAGTTCTCGACTCCCGAGTACTTCGGACAGGACAGCCGTAAGAGACGCCCCTGGCCCGTACCACTGCGCGATGGACCTGCCCGTGGCGGGGCGGCGCGGCGGGGTGTCAGCCGGGCGGGCGGCCATTACGTGCGGGCCCGGGGGCGGGCGGACAGACTGGGCGCATGCCCGTGAACGCGCGGCGGCCGCCACCGGCGCCTCCCGAGGTTTCGTTCCTGGAGAAGTTGGCGTACGTCGCGGCGCCCGGGACCGTCGTGCTCGGGCTGCTCTACTACTTCGGCAACCAGTACAACGAGGCCTACTACCGCGCGTTCGGCGTCCCGCTCAGCGACCTGCCCATCTCCATTCAGGCCGTCCTCGCGCGCAGCCCGGACGCCCTCTTCTTCCCGGTCTGGATGCTGCTCGTCTGCGGACTCGTCGTCCTGCTCGTGCTCGGCCGGCTCGGACACGCCCTGGCCCGCCCGGAGAACGAGGGGCGGCGTCGCACGGCGTACCGCGCGCTGCTGGTGGTGGGCCTGCTCCTGGGGGTGGTCGGGGGCTACCCCGTGTTCTTCCGGGATGACCTGCTCGCCTTCCTTCCCGCGGGCTTGCCACGCGGGCTGCTGCCCTCCCTCGTGGTGGCCCTGGGAGCCAGTCTGGCCTTCTTCGCCATCCAGGTGCGCCTCGGGCAGCACGACCCCGGGCGGCGCAATCGTCGGGTCCGCGACGCGGACCGGCTGTGGCTCGTGGCCGGGGCGTTGCTCCTGGGGATGCTGACGTTGAGCCTGTTCTACGGCGTGTCCCGGTACGCGGCGATGGCGGGCGAGGGGCAAGCGATGGAGGACGCGGACGGCGGCATGAAGCGGAACCCGGCCGTGGAAGTCCTTTCACGCCTGCCGCTGGTCCACCACGCCAAGGACATCGAGTTCAAGGACCTGGGCGCCGAGGCCGGGCCCTACCGGTACCGGTACAGAGGCTTTCGCCTCCTGGCGAAAACCCCGACCCGCTTCTACCTCGTCCCCTACTACGGGGGGTACGAGAACACCGTGACCGTCGTGCTCCCTGACGACGACGGCACGGTCCGGGTGCAGATGAAGGGCTCTGTCAGGTGAGCACCGGCTCGGGCGTGGGGATCTCGGTCCCGCCGGTGGTCTCCGGGGTTTCCGGGGTCTCGGTCTCGCCGGGGGTTTGCGGGGTGGCGTCGGGCGTCGGCGTCGGGAGTTCGGGGGTCGTCTCCGGTGCGGCCTCGACGGCCTCACCGGTCAGCGTCACCGAGAACACGGGCCCCTCAGCGGTCGGAGCGGTGACCGTCCCCGTCCACGTGCCGGGTTCGTGGGCGATGTGGCTGACCTGGACGCTGCACGTCTCCTGGGGCTGCAGGGTGACGCCGGTACAGCCGTCCTCGACGATCGAGAGCTCCCCGCTGTCGGCGGTGGCCTGCAGCGGCTGGACGGTCAGGGGCACCTGCTGGTCGTTGGCGAGCTCCATGGTCCCTTCGGCCGGCTCGTCCAGGTGAGTCCTCGGCAAGGACTTCGAGCCACCCCCGGAGCCTCCGCCCGTGCCGGGGAAGACCTTGCCCAGGTCCTCGTCCGCCGACGCGGTGGGGGACGTTCCGGTGTCCGTGTCGGTGGTCGTGGTGTCACGGGTCGGGACGGGCTCGGGGTCGGACCCTCCGCACGCCGTCGCCGTCACGGCCAGGGCTGTCAGCAGTGCCACCGCGGCGAAGCCGCGTCTGATGTCCGGCATCACGGTGTGAGTACCTCCGCTCCGGCTCGGGTCGGCTCCCAACGTCGCACAGCGGCTCGCTGTCGGAGCGGAACCGGAACGGTGACACTGCGCTATCACCCGGGCAGCGGTGCCTCTGGGGGGCCTTGACGGTGCGTCCGACCGGGGACAGGCCGGTCCAATCAGGGTCCGGACGTCAGCGCGTCGGCTTCGGGATCGGCGCGTCGCTGCCCGCCCAGAGGTGGATGCGGGTGATGCCCGGCTGGAACTCGTGTGCGTAGATGTCCCCGTACCGAGCCTGACGGCCTGGCCTTCGGGTGTCTTGGGGTCGCCGACAGCTCCGGCGCCACGGCCTGGTTCCGGGTGGAGCATCCGGCCGCGGCACGGGCGGCCGCGCGGCAGGTCCAGCTCGGCAACGACGGTCTTGCCCCGGGATCCCGGTCGTGCACCTCGCAGCCGGCCGCGGCCGGAGTCGGCGAGCGGCGAGCGGCGAGCGGCGAGCGGCGGGAACACCCGGCCCGTTCCGGTGGTCCGTACGAGGGAGGTGGGGCGGGGTCTGTGGGATCCGGGGGGTGGGTAGGTGTCGGGTGCGTGCGTACGTTGGGGGGTGAGGCCGCATGGCGCCGCCGGCCAGGTGCCGTGCGGCGGGCTCTGGCGATCGAGAAGGGGCGGCGCGGATGCGTGAGCTGGTGGAGACGGCGCGGCAGTGGCTGGCCGAGGGGCGGGCCGGGTATCTGGCCCGGCCCGTGACCGAGCAGGGGTTCGGGCCGCGGGATCCGGCCGGGGCCGTGCTCATCGATGCGCGGGGGGAGTGTGTCGGCACCCTCTACCGCGGGGTCTTCGACGCCGAGCTCGCCGCCGAGGTCGCGGTCCTGCCGGCCGGGGTCACGGCGCGGGTGTGCGAGGTGTCCGTACGGGCCGCCGAGGCCGTGGCCGCGAGGCTGACCTGCGGCGGGCAGGCCGAGTTGCTGCTGCAGCAGCTCTCGGCGATCCCGGCCCAGTGGTGGGAGCTGCTCGGCGACGGGGTCGGGGTGGCGTTGGTGACCCGGCTGAACGAGGCCGCGGACCAGGCCGCCAGTGAGGTCGTACGGGCCACGGACGCGCCTGGTGACGACGCCGGGCGGCGGGCGGGCGAGCTGCTGGCGACCCGGCGGGCCGGGCGCGACGCGCTGTACGCGGAGTCGGGGCTGGTGCTGGTCGAGGCGTTCCCGTCGGCCCCGTACGTGGTCATCGGGGGCGGCGGTGAGCTCGCCGGGATCATCGAGCGGCAGGCGCTGCTGCTGGGCTGGGAGGCCGTGCTGGTGACCGGCCCGGAGGAGGCCGCCAAGGTGCTGGAGGCACGCCGGGACGCCGCGTGCCTGGTCATGCTGAGCCACGAGGAGTCGTTCGACGTGCCGACGCTGCAGATGGCCCTGGACCAGGAGGTGCCGTACGTCGGCGCGCTGGGCTCCCGCAAGACCACGGCCCGGCGGCGGGAGGGGCTCCTCGCGGCCGGGGTCACCGAGGCCCGGCTGGCGCGGGTGCACGGACCGATCGGCCTGGACCTCGGCGCCCGCACCCCGGCGGAGACCGCGCTGGCGATCTGCGCCGAGATCCTGGGGGCGCTCGGGCGGCGCAAGGCCGCCGGAACCCTGCGGGATGCCGACGGCCCCATCAACTCCTAGCGGACGGAAGGGCTTTCACTCCCCCAGGGCCCGCTTGAGCTGTGTCTTGTTCATCTCCGAGCGGCCGTGGATGTTGCGGCGCCGGGCCTCGGCGTAGAGCTGTTCGTACGTGGGGCCCTGCGCGCCCGAGTGGGAGTGCAGGCCCCCGCGCCGGGCCGAGGAGATGTCCTCGAGGGACTCCCTGCTCGCGGTCCGGGATTCGCCGGCCCGGGCGCGTTCCTTGTTCACCGTCCGGGCGGCGATCTCCTGCGCCTTCTCCTCGGGCTCGCCGCGCCGCTCCAGGCCTTCCTTGATGTGCTCGTACTGCCGTTCGCGCTTCGGGGACGATCCGCGGGGCATGGCCGGCCTCCTTCTCGTTCGGTGTGCAGGCACACCGGGCGTGTACCCCGGATGGCCCAAGGCATCCAGGGCATAGCGAAGCATTTCGGACCTGAGTACGGGAACATGGTCGCTATGGACACGACTCTGAGCGTGGACGCGACCCTCGCCGACATCGCATGGTTCCTGGTCGTCGGCATCCTCGTCGCCGGCTTCCTGCTGGGCGGCTTCCTGCTGGGCAAGAAGGTACGGGCCAAGGAGCCACCCCCGCCCACCCCCGAGAGTCAGCCACATCTGCCCGAGGGCGGCGCGGTCTACGAGGTCCGCGAGGAACGGGACCAGGTGGAGATCCCGGAGGGTGGCCTGCGGCCGCACGAGATGCAGGGCTACGGGAACTTCGGCTCCACCACCTCCAGCCATCCGGACGAGGTCCGGGCGGAGCGGGAGTCCGGCTACAAACTCCCGGAGGGGCCGGGACCGCATCCACAGCCGGGGGCTCCGCCGGACGCGGGGCGTGGCGCGCACGCCTGACCCGCCCGCTCCGTCACACCCTCTGACCCGCGCCTCCCGCGCGGGTCAGAGGTCCGTCCGCAGCCGCAGCACCTCCGGTGGCGGGTGCCGGGTCGAGGTGTGCCGGACCTCCGCCGTGAGCGGTGGATCGAGCGCCCGGAACGGGACCTCCCCGAGTCCGATCGCCGTGACGGTGGCCAGGGACGGCGTGGCCGCCCCGCGGGCGGCCACCTCGGCTGCCACCTCCGAACGCAGCGCCGCGCTCAGCGGGCTCGACACCAGCGGGGCCTGGTCCCCGACCGGCAGGACGAGCACCAGGGCGAGCGGGCGGCGCGGGGTGCCGGTGTAGCCGACCACCGCCGCGTCCCGGACATCGGTGTGGCGCAGCTTCTGCCAGCCGCGCCGCCCGGCCGGGTAGGCCTGGTCCAGCCGCTTCACTACGAGGCCCTCGATCCCGCTGGCCGGCAGGGTCTCGTACCAGGTGGCGGCCAGTTCCGGATCGGTCGTCATGGGCACCGGCTGCAGCGGTGGCCCGAGCGGCAGCAGCAGGTCGACGAGGAGGGCCCGGCGGCGCTCGTACGGGCGTGCGCGCAGGTCCAGCCCGGCCAGTTCCAGCACGTCGAAGGCGGCGTACGAGGCGGGCAGGCGCTGCGCGAGTACGGCGGCCCGTGCGGCGGTGGCTGCCGCCCGCCGCTGCACCAGCGCGAAATCCGTACGTCCGGCGTGCCAGACCACCACCTCGCCGTCGAGGACCGTGTCGGCGGGCAGCAGCAGCGCGGCCGCGGCCAGGTCGGGGAAGGCGCTGGTCACGATCCGGCCGGAGCGCGCCTGGAGCGTCACGTCGCTCGCCGAGCGCAGCACGACGAGCCGGTGGCCGTCGAACTTCGGCTCGTACGCCAGTCCCGCCCCGCGCGGCAGGGTACGTACGGGCGCTGCCAGCGCGACGCGGATCATGGCCGGGCCCCCGGCAGCGGTCGGGCCTGCGCCGGGTCGGTCAGCGGGCCGAAGAGGTCCCCGTCGCGGGCGAGCCTCGGGGCGATGTCGTCGGCGAGGAAGACGAGCCCGGCGGCGGTCCGGCAGGCCTCGACCTCGGCCCAGGACACGGGCGCGGAGACGGTCGGGCGTGGCCGCGCGCGCAGGGTGTAGGGCGCTGCGGTGGTCTTGGCGGCGGCGTTCTGGCTGTGGTCGACGAATACCTTGCCGGGGCGCAGCGCCTTGGCCATGCGGTGGACGACCAGGCCGGGGAGCTCGCGCTCGGCCTCCTGGGCGAGCTGCTTGGCGTACGCGGACACCCGCTCGGACGGGGTCGGCTCCAGCGGCACGGCCAGGTGCATGCCCTTGGAGCCGGAGGTCTTGGCGTAGGCGTGCAGGCCGTCGGCGGCGAGCCGCTCGCGCAGCCAGAGCGCGGCGGCGCAGCACTCGACGACGGTGGCGGGCGGGCCGGGGTCGAGGTCGAGGACCATCCGGTCGGCGAGGGCGGGGTGGCCGGCGGTCCACTGGGGGGTGTGGAACTCCACCACGAGGTTGGCGGACCACATGAGGGTGGCCATGTCGGCGACGACCACCTGGGCGGCGGAGAGGTCCTCGGAGCGCGGCACCGGGGTGGTCCTCACCCAGTCGGGCGTGCCGGGCGGCGGATTCTTGGTGAAGAAGAGCTGCCCGTCCGGTCCGTCGGGGTAGCGCAGGAAGGACACCGGCCGGTCGTGGATGTGGGCGAGCAGCGGTTCCGCGACGGTGGCGTAGTAGTGCAGCACCTCGCCCTTGGTGAAGCCGGTCTCCGGGTAGAGGACCTTGTCGAGATTGCTGAGCGCGATGCGACGGCCCTCCACCAATGTGATCGGCGTCATACGATGAGACTGCCACGAAACAGGAGGAACCGTGCGATCTATATGGAACGGGGCGATCTCCTTCGGCTTGGTCAGCATCCCGATCAAGCTCGTGAACGCCACCGAGAGCCACTCGATCTCCTTCCGCCAGATCCATGTGAGTGACGGTGGGCGCGTTCGGTACCGCAAGGTGTGCGAGCTGGACGGCGAGGAGGTGCCCAGCGCCGAGATCGGCAAGGGGTACGAGGAGGCCGACGGGTCCATCGTCCCGATCACGGACGAGGACCTGGCGCAGCTGCCGCTGGCGACCGCGAAGACGATCGAGATCATGTCGTTCGTACCGGCGGAGGAGATCGATCCGCTGCAGATGGACGCGGCGTACTACCTCGCGGCCAACGGTGCGACGGCGGCGAAGCCGTACACGCTGCTACGGGAGGCGCTCAAGCGGAGCCGGAAGGTCGCGATCGCCAAGTACGCACTGCGGGGGCGGGAGCGGCTGGGCATGCTGCGGGTCGTGGACGACGTGATCGCGATGCACGGGCTGCTCTGGCCGGACGAGATCCGGGCGCCGGAAGGGGTGGCTCCGGAGGGAGCGGTGTCCGTACGGGAAGCCGAACTCGACCTGGCGGACGCGCTGATGGCGACGTTGGGGGAGGTGGAGATGGCCTCGCTGCACGACGACTACCGGGAGGCCGTGGAGGCGCTGATCGTGGCGAAGTCGGGTGGGGCGTTCGAGCCGACGGAGGCCGTGGTGGAGCCGGCCGGCGGGCAGGTGATCGACCTGATGGCGGCGTTGGAGAAGAGCGTGCGGGCCGCGAAGGCTTCCCGGGGGGAGGCGGATGGGGAGGGCGAGGCGGAGGCCGAGGTCACGCCGATCCGGCGGAAGGCGGGTGCGGGTGGCGGTGCTGGTGCCGGTGCCGGTGCTGGTGCTGGTGCGGCTGCGCCGAAGGCGGTCGGTGGGAAGAAGTCGACGTCGACGGCGGCTTCGGCCAGGAAGACGGCGGCTTCGGCCCCGACGAAGAAGAAGACGACGGCGACCGGCAAGTCCGCGGCGGGCAAGTCGACTTCGGGCGCGGCGGCGGCCAAGAGCACGGCCAAGACGGCCAAGACCGCGGCGGCCAAGAAGACCGGTGCGGCGGCGAAGAAGGCCGCGACGCCGCGGAAGCGGAGCTCCGCCTGAACGGTGGCGGTGGGGGGGCGGGCCCCGTCGGTGCCTGCGGCGCTCTCCCCTACCCGCCCCTTCCCGAAACCGGGGCTCCGCCCCGGACCCCGCGCCTCAAACGCCGGCGGGGCTGGGATGTGCGGCGGTGGGGGCTGGGGTGTGCGGCCGGGCCGGGGGACGGGGTGGGGGACGGGGTGGGGGACGGGGTGGGCGCCTCAAACGCCGGCGGGGCTGGAGTGTGCGCCGGCCGGGCCGGAGTGGGTGCCGAGCCAGGTGGTGGTGTCGCGGGCGCGGGCGAAGAGGGTGTCTAACTCCGGGGGTTTCAGCGTCGCGGGGGATGCCGCGAGGTTCGGGGTCGCCGAGGGGGGCTGGAGGATGCGGATGTCGCGGACCGTGGGGGCCGTCTCGACCCGCGAGGCGTCGACCAGTGCCAGCGCCGGGGTGACCTCGGCGGCCAGGGCCGCCGAGGCGAAGGCCGCCGCGCGGCGGATCCAGCGGGGGTCCGGGCGGGGTTCGGTGCGGCCCACCGTGAGCAGGAGGTCGCCGATCGCGACGCGCTGGCGGCGGCCCGGAATCGTACGCACGCAGAAGATCCCCGCCGGGCCGATGAGCAGGTGGTCGATGCGGCCCGGCCCCGGCAGCGGGACACAGTGCAGGGTCCGCCAGCCCTCGGGTTCCAGGGCGTCGAAGGCGTCGCCCATCCGCTGCTGCGCGGTCAGGTCCTGGCGCAGCCGGTGCCGGGCTCTGGTGCCCGCCGGGCCGTGCTCCAGTTCGCCCAGCAGGGTCTCCCCCGGGCGGTTCGGGGCCAGGTCCGCGTCCGGCGGTAGCGCGAGACGTCGCAGGTCGGAGGCTGTGGGGACCGGGGGCGGACCGATCGAGACCGTCCCGCTCAGGTAGGGACGGAGCACCGCCAGGATCGCCTCGCGGTGATCGTCCGCGAGGACGCTGATCCGGTTGGCCTGCCGGTCGTACCAGGCCACCGCCTGCCCGTCGGGCAGATTGACGTACAGCCGGCCGCGGCCGGGCCGGCCGCTCGGCAGTACCTTGAGTCCGCGCATCACCCTCACCCCCGCCGTCCATGGGAGCAGCCGGGGCGCCGCAGGGCAATCCCTCGGATGTGTAACGACTCCGACGGAACCTTGCGACTCCGCTGTTACACGAACGGGGCGCTGCCGCAACGGCCCGGCCCTAGGTTTGACCCACCTGGATGGCCCAGGCCCTGACCGGCACCGAAGGATTTCCCCGTGAGCACCGTCAGCCGCCGCACTCTCGTTCGCGCCGCCGCCGTGACCGCATGTGCCGGAAGTCTGCTGGCGCTGCCCACCGCCGCCGCCCTGGCCGAAGGAGTGCCCGCGGCCTCGTCCGCGCACTCCGCGGCCCCGCGCTCCATCCTCGTCAAGAGCCTCTCGCTCGCGGACGGGGTCTCCACGGCGAAGATCTACCGCACGGCCGACGGCGCCTACCAGGCCGAGATCCTGGCGGCCGACGGCACCAAGGCGGCCACCCTGACCAGCCGTGACGGGGTCACCGCCGTCGGCGGCTCCGGGGACCTGCACGCGGCGCTGGCCCCCTCCGGGCGGCTGACCTCCTGGGTGGGCGGCGTCGCGGCCCAGGGCGGCGACCACACCGTGGCGGGTGACGGGCACAAGACCGGGACCCGCAACGAGGCCCGCGGCGGGCAGGTCGTTCCGGCCTCCGTTCCGCGCGGGGCGGCCACCGGGGACACCCACGTCGCCGCCGACGGTTCCGGCGGCGGGCGGCGGCTGCGTACGCTGGCGGACGGTCCCGGCGACGGGGTGCTGCTGCTCGCCGCCGCCGGCGGGATCGCGGCCGTCGGCGCCGCCGGGCTGGGCTTCGCGATGCTGCGCCGAGGGCGTACTGACAGCTGAGACCGCAGGGTAAAACGGATGTACCTCCGCATATGGTTGACCTGGTCGAAGTGATCGGCCGTCGGCGTATCGCGGGCAGAAGGGCACAGGAGCTGTGAACAGGTTGCGCTTGCGCGTATCCGCGCGCCGGCTGCTCCCCCTCCTCGCGCTGGTCCCGCTGCTGGCGGGCTGCGGGGACAGCGGCGGGCTGGTGAGCGCCGGTTCCACGCCGACCGCGAGCGGACCCGTACATCTGTGGCCCGACCGCCGCGGGGCGTCCGTACCGCCCGCCGATCCGGGTGGGGCCCCGCCCGAGTACGTCAAGGGGATCCCGCCGGTCCGCGACCAGGACGTGCACGCCGTCGACCCGGTGGCCCTCGTCCAGGCCGAGCTGCGCGCCCATCCGGACACCGAGGTCGGCGCGGACGGGATGCCGCCGCGGACGGCGGCCGCGATCCAGGAGTGCGCGAAGGCCGAGGACGAGGACGAGCAGGATCCGGAGGCGTGCCCGGTGCTGAAGCCGTACTACCGGGACCTGACGGGCAACGGCAAGGACGAGCTGATCGTCGGCATCGAGTTCCCGGACAAGATGATGTCCGTACGGGTGTACACGGCCGACCCGGACGGGCGGCTCAACCGGATCATGGCGACCACGGAGACCGTCATCATGGTGGAACTGGCCGGGCGTGACGTGATCCTGCGGGTGCCCAGCGGCAACCACGGATACGAGCTGATCACCGCCTGGTCCTGGGACGAGAAGCAGCTCACCATGCTGCCGACGCGCGAGCAGATCGTACGGGTGCCCGGCAATCCGCAGGCTCCGGGGAGCCGGGAACCCGCTCCCGTGCCGGGCCGGCCGTGACGCCCGTGCGGCTGCCCGCCTGGACGGCCACGCTGACCTGGAAGTCGGCGTGCTTCATCGTGGTGATGTGCTGCTCGCTGGCGGCCGTGCTGGGCGCCCTCGTGCACGTGGAGGTGACCCGGCAGACGGTGGCCACGGCACGGGAGAAGGCACTCGGCCGACTGCTGGAGGTCTCGCGCGCGTACGAGGCGGGCGAGCCCCTTCCGCGCGGTTCGTGGCTGGATCCCGTGGGGCTGCCGCCCGAGCTGCGGGCGCTCGCCGTCAGCGGGCGCCGGGGCACTCTGGTGGCGGACCACCGGGGCCGCCCGACCATGTGGGCGGCGGGCCCGGCGGACGGCCGGGCCCTCGCGACCACCGTCGACTACGGGCAGAGCGCCCGCACGATCAGCGGGCTGGACCACGCGATCATCGGGTCCTCCCTGCTGGCGATCGGCGGCACGCTCCTGGTGGGCGCCTTCGCGGTGACCCGGGTGACCCGACGCCTGCACCTGACGGCGGCCGTGGCCCGGCGGATCACCCAGGGCGACCTCGACGCGCGCGTGGACGACCCGCGGACGAGGACACCCTCGCGGCATCAGGACGAGGTGGCGACGGTGGCGGCGGCGCTGGACACCATGGCCGGGAGCCTGCAGTCGAAGCTGGAGAGCGAGCGGCGGTTCACGGCGGACGTGGCGCACGAGCTGCGCACACCGCTGACGGGCCTGCAGGCGGCGTCGGAGCTGTTGCCGGAGGGGCGGCCGACGGAGCTGGTGCGCGAGCGGGTACGGACGATGCGGCAGCTGACGGAGGACCTGCTGGAGATCTCCCGGCTGGACTCGGGCAGCGAGGTGGTGGAGAGCGATCTGCACCAGCTGGGGCGGCTGGTACGCCGGGTGGTGCGGGCGTCCGGGACGGACTCGGAGGTGGTGATCGTCCGCGACGCGCACGTGGAGACGGACCGGAGGAGGCTGGAACGGGTGCTCGGGAACCTGGTGGCCAACGCCCACAAGCACGGGCGGCCGCCGGTGGTGCTGACGGTGGACGGGCCGGTGGTGACCGTACGGGACCACGGGGACGGCTTCCCCGACTACCTGGCGGCGCACGGCCCGCAGCGCTTCCGCAGCGGGGGCGGCAAGGGGCACGGGCTGGGGCTGACCATCGCCGTGGGGCAGGCGGGGGTGATCGGGGCGCGGCTGGAGTTCCGCGCGGCGGAGGACGGCGAAGGCGGCGGCCTGGCGGTCCTCACCCTCCCGGGCCACTAGCCGGTCTCCTGCCGGAGGCGGGCCCCGGGCGGGGCCGGCTCGACGCATGCGCGGCCGCGGGCGCGGTGTTGGCGGCCGGAGACGCCGGGGCGGCCGTGCGGGCTGCGGGCTCGGCGTTGGCGGCCGGAGACGCCGGGGCGGCGGCGCGGCCGCGGGCTCGGTGCCTGCCGGAGACGGCGGGGCAGTGGTGTTCTGCGCGGGCCGACGGCCGGGGCTGGGCGCGCGCCGGGGCGTCTCCTCGGGCGCCGAACGTGACGAGGGGTCGGAATGCCGGGCGGCAGTGCGTTCGGCGCCCTGCGGGGAGCGCCCCGACACACACCCAGCCCCGGCCTCCGCACCCTGCCGGTTCCTGGCCGGAGGCTCGACGGGCAAGGCGGCTCCCCCGTCGCGGGACTGGGCGGAGGGCGGGGACGGGTGTGTGCCGGGGTGTCCCCGCAGGGCGCCGAACGCCTTGCCGCCGCGCTTTCCGACGCCTCGTCACGTTCGGCGCCCGAGGAGACATCCCGGCGCGCGCCCGGCCCCGGCCGGAGCCCCCGCCCCGGCGTACTCGGCCACCGCCGGAGCCCGACCCGACGCTCGCGGCCCGGAACCGGACCCGGGCCAGGACACAGCCCCGCCGGAGCCCCCGCCCCGGCGTACTCGGCCACCGCCGGAGCCCGACCTGACGCTCGCGGCCCGGAACCGGACCCGGGCCAGGACACAGCCCCGCCGGAGCCCCGCCCCGGCGTACCCCGACCCGGTCGGAGCCCTGCCACGACGCGCCCGGCCCCGCCCCGCGTACTCGGCCCGCGCCGGGGGCCGACCCGACGCTCGCGGACCCGGAAAAACGGACCGGCCAGGTCAAGGGCGGGGGGGCTTCGTCCAGGGCCAGCGGACCTTGGGCTTGGTGCCCGAAGGGCGGAAGTCGTACTTCCAGCCCTTCTGCAGGCCGAGCCGCTTGGAGTACCCCGCCGGGACGCGTTCGTACAGCAGTACCGTCGGCGGGCCGCCGTCCGGTGCCGGGACGGGGATCTCGTACCACTTCGGGGGGTGTCCGGTCGGGCCGAGGAGGACGGGGAGGACCCGGCCGTCCATCGGGCCGCCCTCGAACGGGGTCGGTTGGCTTCTCACCCCACCAGTGTCACAGCAGGTGGGCGGCCTCGGACACCACCGGGATCACGCGGCGGGCCAGGACCCCGACCGGGCCGTCCGCCGCTTCCAGGGCGAGGGCGGCCCGGGCGGCCGCGGCCGTTTCCGGGTCGGTGGCGGCGGTGGCCGTCAGGAGGGCGATGAACTGGTCCAGCAGCCAGTCCCGCAGACGCTCGACCTCGGGCTGCTTGCCCTCGTCGATCCATATGAGGGAGGCCGCCTCGACGGCCGTGATCCACGTACGGACCATCATGCGCAGCCGGGGGCCGGGGGCAGGGACGCCCAGGTGGAAGAGGATCTGCTCGGCGGCGGCCCGCCGGATGCCGTCGACCGTCGCCGTCGTGCGGGAGGTCTCGACGACGCTGCCGCCCTGCAGGAGGGCGGCGAAGCCGGCGTCGTGCTCGTCGACGAAGGCGAGGTAGCGGTCCAGGGCCCGGGACAGACGCCGGGTCAGGGGCCCCTGCTGGGGTTCGGCGAAGCACAGTTCGAGGAGGTCGGCGGCCGAGCGGAGGGCGGCCTCGTAGAGCTGCTGCTTGCCGCCCGGGAAGTAGCGGTAGACGAGCGGGCGGGACACCCCGGCGGCCTCGGCCACGTCGTCGAGCGAGACCTCTTCCGGCGCCCGGTGCGCGAACAGCGAGAGGGCGGCGTCGAGGAGTTGGGCTCGCCGCTCCTCGACGCTCAGCCTGCGGTACGCGCGTACGGTCATGTCCGCAGGGTAGCCCCGCGGGCGCCGGACGAGTGGGTGTCCTGTGGATCAGGACCAGCGGCTCGCCCCGTCCACCCCCTACGCCAGCAGCCCCGAGCTCTGCCAGAGCCTGCGGCCGACGCCGCGCAGCACACCGATGTCGTCGAGGAAGTCGGTGAGCCGCTTCGCGCCGCTCTGCATGACCTCGCGGCGGTGGCCGCTCGCCTTCACCTGGGCGACGGCTTCGCGGCGGTCCAGGCCGATGTTGTCGTAGACCGACGGGTTCACGAAGGCCAGCGAGAAGACGCGGGCGGCCTCGCCGCAGCTGATCCGGGTGAGTTCCTGCTCCCAGCGCGGGGCCGTGAGCATCTGGCGGCGCAGTTCCTCGCGGGCGTACCGGACGTGCCGGGCCTCTTCGATGACGTGGATCCGGGTGACGCCGCGGACCAGCGGCTGGACGCGCTCGTCCGGGAAGGTCAGGCGCTGCATCCAGTCGAGGATCTCCTCGCCGAGGAGGGTGCAGGCGAAGGAGCCGGGGGTGGTGGAGACGGTCTTCAGGATCCGCGCGAGGTTGTGGTTGAGGCGGGAGACCGGGTACTCGGGGGCGCCGGCCTTCTGGATCATGCGGGCGAACATCATCGAGTGGCGGCACTCGTCGGCGATCTCGGTGAGCGCGTAGCGGACGTGCTTGCTGGTCAGGGACTTGTCGTAGATGTGCCGGACCATGAGCTGCATGAGGATGATCTCGAACCAGATGCCGAGCGAGCCGAGCGCCGCCGCCTCGTGGCGGGAGAGGTCGATGCGCTGCTCCTCCCCCATCGTCTTCCACAGCGGGGTGTCGTAGAGGGAGAGCAGTTCCGGCGGCCAGTAGTACTTGCCCTCGATCGCCGGGGCGTCCCAGTCGAGTTCCTTGTCGGGGTCGAAGGAGTGCTTGGCCGAGGATTCGAGCAGTCGCTCGGCTATCTGCTCGCGGTCCTTGAGCAGGCCGAGGGCGTCCTGGAGCGCGGCTCGTTCGGTCACGGTCGTCATGGGTTCGGACACCTCGTCGTCGAGTTACCGGCGGTCACTTCTTATGAGACTGCCTGTCAGCAAGGTCGTCAATCCCTCGCGCACGACTTGTTGACCCCGTGTCTACCAACGTGTGACGCTGCCAACTGTCCGGTCCCACACGGCAGTACGTGAGACGAGGGGGCGTCAGTGTCGACGCATGAGCTCTACACCAAGAACCCGGGCGACCCGGTCTGGCAGGTTCCCGCCGCCGGCTCCGCCCGCTTCAGCTGGGAGTACGCCGACGGCCGCGAGCGGCTCCTGGCGCTCTACCAGAAGGGCAAGGACAAGCAGTGGGACGGCGGCAAGCGCATCGACTGGGACATCGAGGTGGACCCGTTCAATCCGCTGGGCACTCCCGAAGAGGCCCTGCCGCTGTACGGGACGCGGCACTGGGCCAAGCTCACCGCGAAGGACAAGGGCGAGCTGCGCCGGCACTACGCCTCCTGGAACTTCAGCCAGTTCCTGCACGGCGAACAGGGCGCGATGGTGTGCGCGGCACGCATCGTGGAGTCGGTGCCGGACCTGGACGCGAAGTTCTACTCCGCCACGCAGACCATGGACGAGGCCCGGCACGCCGAGATCTTCGGACGCTTCCTGCACGAGAAGGTCGGGATGCTGTACCCGATCAACGACAGCCTGCAGGGACTGCTGGGCGACACCCTGCGCGACTCCCGCTGGGACATGCCGTACCTGGGCATGCAGGTGCTCATCGAGGGGCTGGCGCTGGCCGCCTTCGGCCTGATCCGCGACACGACCACCAAGCCGCTGCCGAAGCAGCTGCTGGCGTACGTGATGCAGGACGAGGCCCGGCACGTGGCCTTCGGGCGGATGGCGCTGCGCGACTACTACAAGCAGCTCACCGACGCCGAGCTGCGCGAGCGCGAGGAGTTCGTGATCGAGGGCTGCTACCTGATGCGGGACCGGCTGCTCGGGGTGGAGGTGCTGGAGAACTTCGGGATCGCGGCCAAGGAGGCGGCGCAGATCAGTGAGCAGTCGGAGTTCCTGCACCTTTTCCGCAAGCTGCTGTTCAGCAGGATCGTGCCGTGCGTGAAAGACATCGGGCTGTGGGGCGAGCGGCTGCAGCGGGCCTACCTGGACCTCGGCGTCTTCGACATGGGCGACTCGAACCTGGACCTGCTGATGAGCCAGGACGAGGAGATCGCCGAGGCCCTCGACCGCGAGCGGTTCGCGGCCGAGGAGTCGGCGCGGGTGGCGGAAGTCGGGGCCGTCATCGCCGACGGGGTGGACGCCCCCTGAGGAACGGTCCTGCCGGTCGAGCCCGGCCCGGTCGGCGAGGCGCCCCCTGAGACGTGTCCGGGCGGCCCCCGGCGGGCGGGACGGCCGGCGGGGCGGTGTCAGCCGGTGGCCAGCGCCGCCTCCATCACCGCCCGCGCGATCGGCGCCGCCGCACCGTTGCCGCTGATGTCACCCCGGTCCGCCGACGCGTCCTCGACCACCACCGCGACCGCCACCTGCGGCAGCGCCGCGCCCTCGGCCCTGGCCCAGGAGATGAACCAGGCGTACGGGGTCCCCGCGTTGCCGACCCCGTGCTGCGCGGTGCCCGTTTTGCCGCCGACCACCGCCCCCGGGATCGCGGCATTGCGGCCCGTCCCGTTCTCCACCACCTTGACCATCAGCTCCTGCAGCCGGAGGGCGGTGGCCGGGTTCATCGCCCGGCCCAGGCTGCGCTGGTCGCCGCGCCGGACCTGGGAACCGTCGTCCTGCGTCGTCCGTTCCACCAGGTACGGGTACTTGAGCTCACCGCCGTTCGCGACGGCCGCGGCCACCATCGCCATCTGCAGCGGTGTCGCCGTGGTGTTGAACTGCCCGATCGAGGAAAGGGCCAGCTGATCCTGGCTCATGTCGGTGTCGAAGTTCGACCGGGACACCCATGAGGGCACCCGCAGCCCCTCACTGTTGAAGCCGAAGCGCCGCGCCGCCTCCACCATCCCGCGCAGCCCGACCTGCACCCCGATCTTCGCCATCACCGTGTTGCAGGACCACTGCACGGCGTCCGCCATCGAGGCGTCCTCGCAGCCGGTGCCCGCGTTGGGCAGCAGGGTGCTGGTCCCGGGCAGCGGGTAGGGGTCGGGGGTCCGGGTCGGCGCGTCCACATCGGTGACCACGCCCGCGTCGAGCGCGGCCGCAGCTGTCACGATCTTGAAGGTGGAGCCGGGCGGGTACGTCTCGCGCAGCGCCCGGTTGAGCATCGGCCGGGCGGGGTCGGCGTTCAGGGCGGACCAGGCCTCCTTGACCTTCGTACCCGTACCGGAGAGCACGGCCGGGTCGTACGAGGGGCTGCTGACCAGCGCGAGGATCTTCCCGGTGGCCGGCTCGACGGCGGCCACCGCACCACGCTTGCCCGCGAGCCCGGCGTACGCGGCGAGCTGCATTCCGGAGCGGACGGTGATGGCGGCGTTCCCGCCGGCGGGGCGGCCGCGGGCCAGTTCGTACCAGAGCGGGAAGGCCGAGAGCCCCGGGTCGGTGCCCGACAGGATCGCGTCCTCGGCGCGCTCGACGAAGCTGGTCCCGTAGGTCTGGGAGGAGAAGCCGGTGACGGGCGCGTACAGCGGGCCGTTCGTGTACGTCCGCTCGTAGCGCAGCAGTTGGCCGCTGTCGCGGGAGCCGGTGACGGGGCGCCCGTCGACCAGGATGTCGCCCCGCGGTTCGGCGTAGCGCGCGATGGCGGGGCGTTTGTTGGCCGGGTTCGCGCCGTAGGCGGCGGACTCCCAGACCTGCACGCGTGCGATGTTGACCAGCAGGGCGACCATCAGGAGGGCGCAGAAGTACGCACACCAGCGGATGTGGCGGATCACTCGGCCGGCTCCTTCGCGGGGCGGGGTCTGCGGGCGCTGTCGCTGAGCCGGACCAGCAGGGCGACGATGATCCAGTTGGTGACGACGGAGGAGCCGCCCTGCGCGAGGAAGGGCATGGCCATGCCGGTGAGCGGGATCAGGCCGCTGACACCGCCCGCGATGACGAACACCTGGAGCGCGACGATCGAGGCCAGCCCGGTGGCGAGCAGCCGCCCGAAGGGGTCGCGCAGGGCGAGCCCGGCGCGGAAGCCCCGGGCGACGAGGAGCCCGTAGAGGATCAGGATCGCGGCGAGGCCGACGAGCCCGAGCTCCTCGCCGGCGGTGGCGAGGATGAAGTCCGACTTGGCGGCGAAGCCGATGAGGAAGGACTGGCCGTGGCCGAGGCCCGCGCCGAGGAGGCCGCCGGCGCCGAAGGCGAAGAGGGACTGGGCGAGCTGGCCTGGGCCCTCGCCGCGCTCGATGGAGGCGAAGGGATTCAGCCAGTCGTCCACCCGGCTGTGCACGTGCGGTTCGAAGGTCCCGACGGCGTACGCGCCGAGGGCGGCGAGCAGGAGTCCGATCGCGATCCAGCCGATCCGCCCGGTGGCGGTGAACAGCATGATCACGAACAGTCCGAAGAACAGCAGCGAGGTCCCCAGATCCCGCTCCAGGACCAGCACGCCGACGCTGAGCAGCCAGATCGCGAGGATCGGGCCGAGGACGCGGCCGGGGAGGAGCCGGAGCTTCCAGAAGAGCCGGCGGCCGGTGAGGGCGAGCGCGGTGCGGTTCGCGGCGAGATAGGCGGCGAAGAAGACCGCGAGCAGGATCTTGGCGAACTCCCCCGGCTGGAAGGAGAGCCCGGCGAACCGGATCCAGATGTGCGCGCCGTTGACCGCCGGGAAGAAGACGGGGATCAGCATCAGGACCAGGGCCACCGCGACGGAGAGGTACGCGTACCGCTGGAGCGCCCGGTGGTCGCCGAGCAGCGCGACGACCAGCACGAAGAGCCCCACGCCCAGCGCGGACCACAGGAGCTGGTCCCCGGCGGTGAGATGCCCGGGGGTGGTCACGTCGAGGCGCTGGATGAGGACGAGGCCGAGTCCGTTGAGGAGGACGGCGATGGGGAGCAGGAGGGGGTCGGCGTAGGGGGCGCGCAGGCGGACGGCGAGGTGCGCGAGCAGGGCGGCGACGCACAGGCCTGTGGCGTAGCGGGCGGCGGGGCCGGGGATGTGGCCAGTGGTGGCGAGGCCGACGTAGAGGTGACCGAGGACGGAGATCAGGACGGCTCCGGCGAGGAGCGTCAGCTCGACGCCGCGCCGTTTGGGGGCGCCGGCGCCGGGGGGCGGGGGCGGGGCGGGCTCCGTCACCTTCGCCGTCAGAGCGGTCATGCACCGAAACGTAGCAAGCAGGCGGATGATATGTCCGCTTATGCCATAGTGTGCCGAAGAGTCGTCACAAACGGTCGGAAGTGTCGAAAGTGAGGAGCCGAGGCGCATGGGACCTGTGGAATTCATCGTCCTCGCTTTCCCGGAAGAACAGCTGCGCGCCCCGGCGGTCGAGGCCGTGATGGGGCTGCGCAAGACCGGGGTGGTCCGGCTGATCGACGGGATCGTGGCGACGAGGACGGCGTCGGGGGACGTACTGGCGGCGGAGTTCGACGAGTTCGTGGAGCTGCACGGCCTGCTGACGGGCCGGGACGTGGCGCGGCTGATCGGGCCGGAGGACATCCAGGAGGCGGCGGGGCTGCTGGAACGCGGGAGCTGCGCCCTGCTGCTCGTCGTCGAACACCTGTGGGCCGAGGACGCGGCCATCGCCGTGCGGGCCGCGGGCGGCCGGATCGTCGGCTCGGTGCGCATCCCGCCGGACCGGGTACCGGCGGACCCGAGGGCGGGGGTGGCCTGATGTTCATCCGCCCGATGGGAGTAACGGTCCGCCCGGCGAACCGCCCGCCGGGGCAACCGCTGCTGCGGGGCCTGCTGGCGCGGGCGACGGGAGCCGCGGAGCCGACGGCGGGCTCGGTGGGGTCCGCGGAGCCGGCGGCCACGGGTCCGGTGGGCCTGGTGGGCCCGGCCGAGCCGCCGTCCGGGGCGCCGGGCGGGGAGCCGTCCGGGGCGCCGTCTGAACCCTCGCAGCCGGCTGAACCGGAGCCGGCGGCGGCGATCCCACCGGACCGGACCGCCGCGGCCGGGCAGGTCCCCTCGGCCGGCCTGGTGGCGGAGCTCACCCAGCTGGCCGACCTGGCCCGCGAGGGCCTGCTGACCCCCCAGGAGTTCACGACGGCCAAGGCCCGCCTGCTGCGCGGCTGACCCGCCTCGGACGGCCGCGCCGTCTCCGCCTGCCGGGCGCAGGCACCGCGTGCGCGAGCCGGCCGGGCGTCAGCAGGGGCCGGGCCGGGAGGAGCAGGAGAACCAGGAGCAGCAGGAGCGCCCTCCGCGCAGCCCCGCAGGGCACAGCCGCGACGGCCGGTACGGAGCACCCGGCGGACGCAACAGGAGGGTCGCGGCGGACTGTCGGCGGCTGGACCTACAGTCGGCCGGATGAGTGACTACTACGACCTGTTCCTGACGGTGGAGCTGCCGGGGGACCTGCCCGAGCCGGCGCTGCGGGAGCTGCGGTGGCTCCTGGGCGAGGCGGAGATGCCGCAGTCGCCGGAATCGGCCGACTGGGAGTCCTGGGGGTACCCGTGGCAGGTCTTCGACGGCGGCATCCCGAGCCACGCCTTCGACGGAGTGGACGGCTCGTCCTTGCTGCGGACGGGGAGGACGTACGCGGACGGCAGCGTGCCATGGGCCCTGACCGTCCGGACGTGCATCCACGAGGACGAGTTCGGGGTGGTGATGGACGTCGTCGCCTGGGTGCTGCGGCTCGCGAGCACGCGCGGATGGGTCGGCTTCCTGCGATACTCCGCCTCGGACGAGGTGCAGCACCTCGTCCGAGGCGAGGACGGGTTCGAGGTGGTCGACGTCCGCGCGACCGGGCGGCCGAGCCGCGTGTCCTTCGCGTAGCCCCGCCCGCGTCCGACCGGTCCGGCCGTCACGGACCGGCGGGCGCCACGGGCCGCCCACGACCCCGATCCCACGCTCGCTATGCGTCCGGCGGCCGCCTGTGGCCGCCCGCAGGCCGGATCACTACGGGTGACCGGGACCGCGCCGGGCGCCGACGGTGCCACCGGCGAAGTGGGTGGTGGCGGTCGCCTCGCGTGCGGTGCGGTCGGCCGGTCACAGCAAGGCCGTCAGGCGCTGAACGCTGCGGCTGCCCTCTCGGCGTACGCCCAGGGGGATCAGAGCGGCGTGGGCCGGCAGGCGCACTCCGCCGGTGAACGCCACCCGAGTTCCCGGACCTTCCGGCGCCGCCGCCACGCCGAGCAGGAGGAATCGGCTCTGCAACCAGCACCAGCCGGGCTGCTGCACTCCGCGCAGTCGCGCCCGCATTCCGTACTTGCTGCGCGCCAGCGCCTCTACGTGCTTGCCTTGCCGACGGACGACGCGCAGCCGCTCCATGTCGGGCACGACCTGCCCGAAGGCGCCTTCCAGGTCGCCCAGCAGGGACCAGACCCGTTCGAAGGGGGCGTCGATGTACGCCTCGGTCACGTAGGCACCGCGAACGCCTCCGGCCAAGGCGTGCAGGCGGCGTACGGGGTCAAGGTCCGTGACGGGCCAGGGCTCGTTCATGACGTCCACGCCTTCCTGAAGGTGTTGCGGGCGCGGTGCAGCCGCGACTTGAGGGTGCCCGTGCGCAGGCCGAGCAGGGCGGCGGCGGTGCGCTCGTCCAGGCCTTCGATGTCACGCAGCATCAATACCGCGCGCTGCTCGGGGGAGAGCCGGCCGAGTACGTCCTTGATGTCGGCGGAGAGTTGCGGGTCGCCTCGGTCGGGGAGCGTGCTGAGATCGGCCGGTACGGTGCGGGCGGCGCGGTGCGCGATGCGAATCGCCTCCCGTACGGCGATGGCACGGACCCAGCCGTGCAGTGCGGCCGGCTCCTTCAGCGTGCGCAGCGACTTGAAGACCGCCACCAGGGCTTCCTGCGCAGCGTCCGGGCCCTGGCCCAGGGCTATGGGCGCGCAGACGCGACTCACGTACGGGGCGAGGACGTCCAGGAGTTCGGCCATGGCGAGAGTGTCGCCACGCTGGGCGGCTCGCACGAGGCGGACCGTCCGGTCTTGGGGTCGTTCATCAGGCACTGGCCGATTCCTTCCACCGCGCCACGCGCAGAGCGGCGACGGCCAGGACGGCGCACAGCGGCGTGTAGAGAACGAGGTTGAGCCAGTAGAAGGCGGTGCCGGTCTCCTTGGCGAACAGCCAGTAGATGCCCGCCGAAGCACGCAGCGAGAGGCCCGCGGCCACGGCCAGGGTGCCGACGCGGAGTATCAGAGGGCGGGGCCGGCGCAAACGGGCGAGGACGAAGGCGGCGGCGGTGAGGAGCAGGGCGACAAGAGGAAGCAGGACCGGTGGTGTGAACGGCACGTCCGTCCCGAGAACTGCGTGGGACAGGCTCTTGTCGTCGGCCGCGGGCCATGTGGCTCCCGTCGTCCAGTACAGGTGGAGCACGGCGTCCGCGGTGAGCACCGAGGCGACGAGCGCGGCAGCGCGGGTCGGGGCGGCGGGCCGGTACGGCATGGGTTCTCCTACATCGGCGAGAGGATTCCGTCGCCCTGGTGAGGAGCCATCCCAGCAAAACGTTCCCTCGGAGTAGGCAAATTCTTCATGGACCAACTGGTCGACTGGCCGGCTTCTTCTTGCAGCTTGCGAGCTCGTTCGGCCCGGCTACTCCTCTGGAGAGGCGCCTGACGGGTGACCTGGGTGAACAACGGTGAGACAGCGGCTATTTCGTCGTGGATGCGGGTCAGCGCACATGGGCGGCCAGAAAGGCCAACCGTTTGCCCCAATTACCCCTCTTCGGGCACGAGGCTGTGCGGTGATGCTCGCGCTGACCCGGCTCCACGACGGAATAGCGAGCGCCCAGCCCCGGACGGCCGTCGGACGCTGAGAGATGAGGAGCGCGTAGCGATCGGATGCGCTTCCCCCGACCCGGGCCCTGGTCCGTGATGGGCCCCGCCTCCTGCTCGTCCCCCACGCCCAACCGGGTCGCGCATCTCTGGCCGCCCCGTCCTGCTCCTGGATCGCCCGGCCCGTTCCTTTGGGGGTTTCCCGGCAGTCTTTCGTTTCTCCGGGGCGGGTCGGTCGGTCAAGGGTGGCCGAAGGCCATCGCGTAGCGACGCGACGAAGGAGCGCCCTTGAGGGACCGGCCCGACACGGAGGGACGATGGGACTGACGGGAAACCCCCATACACATCCCTGATTCCGATCAAGAGAATCCCGCCCCCGGGAGCCCCCGCCCGCCCCATCGCGCCCCATCCCACCCCCAACCGGGTGACCGCCCGCGACCGGCCGACTCCGTTGGAGGATTTGTCATACCGCGCGTGGCAGCATCGGCCGTCTCGGAGGTGATCCCATGTCACATCGGCTGTCATATCGGCTGTCATATCGGCCGCTTCGCGCCGTCTGCATCGCCGCAGCGCTCGTCGTCGCCGGGCCGGTCCCTGGGGCCGGGGCCGAGCCGGGGCTTCCCGAAGGGGAGTCCGTCGGGGTGCTGCTGACCCGCCTGCAGGGCCTGTACCAGAAGGCCGAGGAAGCCGCCGAGGCCTACAACGCCACCGACGTGGCCCTCCGGGCCGGCCAGGCCGAGGAGCGGCTGCGCGCCGCCGCACTCGGCAAGGCGCGTACGGCGCTCGACTCCGAGCGGGCCCTCGCCGGGCGGATCGCCCGGGAGCAGTACCAGGGCGGCCAGGGGCTGTCCTCGTACGCGCGGATGCTGCTCGCCGGGAACCCGCAGGCCGCCCTGGACCAGCGTCGGCTCGCCGCCCGCGAGGGCGCCCGGCGGGCGGGCGTACTGGCGCGGCTCGCCCGGGGCGAGAAGGAGGCCGACGCGCTCGCCGCCCGGGCCCGTGAGGCCCTGGACGCCCGGCAGGCCCTGGCCGCGCAGCAGAAGATCCACAAGGACGAGGTCGCGGCGCAGCTCAAGGAGGTCGAGCGGGTGCTCGCCGCCCTGACCCCGGAACAGCTCACCCGGCTCGGCGCGCAGGAGGCCGAGAACACCGCCTCCGCGCAGCGGGACCTGGTCGATTCGGGCCGCCTCCCCGCCCGTACGGGCACGCCCACGGCGGCCGGTGGTGCCGCCCTCACCTACGCGGCGGCCCAGATCGGCAAGCCGTACGTCTGGGGCGCCGAGGGGCCGGGGTCCTTCGACTGCTCCGGACTGACCTCTCAGGCCTGGGCGCACGCCGGGCGCACCATCCCGCGGACGAGTCAGGAGCAGTGGGCCCAGCTGCCGAAGGTGCCGCTGGACCAGCTGCGCCCCGGGGACCTGGTGGTCTATTTCCCCAAGGCCACCCATGTGGGCCTGTACGTGGGCGACGGCAAGGTGATCCAGGCGCCGCGGCCGGGGGCCCTGGTCAAGGTCTCGCCGATCGCCGCGAACCCGCTGCTGGGGGCCGTCCGGCCGGACCCGGACGGCGCCCCGCTGGCGGAGTTCACCCCGCCCGAGCTGCCCGAGGCGGCGGGCGGGGCGGGGGACGATGCCGGCTACTCCGCGGAGGAGGCCCCGGAGGCCCCGGACGTCACGGCTGCCGGCGCGGACGCCGACGCGACCTCCGCCAGGTAGTCGGCGGTGTCCTCGGGGTCGTAGAAGTACGAGTCGAAGTCGGCCGGGTTGTCGAAGCCGTTGGCGAATCGATTCGCCACCGGCTGGAGCTGCCCGGCCGCGCCGATCAGGTTCAGTACGTGCTCCGGCGGGACGCCCAGCATCGCGTTGGTCCACTGGGTGACCGGCTTGCCGGTGGTGAACCAGTACTTGTCGAAGGTGGCCTTCATCCATGCCTCGTCGAACGGCTTGTCCCCGTGCATGAGGATCGACGACAGGTACGAGGCGGCGCACTTGGCGGCGGAGTTCGAGCCCTGCCCGGTGATCGGGTCGTTCGCGACGACCACGTCCGCGACGCCCAGCACCAGGCCGCCGCCCGGGAGGCGCCCGATCGGGTTGCGGACGACCGGCGCGTAGCGCCCGGCGAGCGTGGCGCCCGCGTCCGTCAGCTCCACCTCGGTCGCCCGGGAGTACTCCCACGGCACGAACTTCTCCATCAGCCCCAGCGTGAGCGCCAGGTGCTCCGCCGGGTCCTTGACGCCGTTGAAGACGTCCAGCGGACCGCCCGGGATGCCCTCCCAGAACAGGATGTCCGCCCGGCCCGAGGTGGTCAGGGTGGGCATGACGAACAGCTCGCCGACACCCGGGACCAGGTTGCAGCGGACCGCTTCCGTGTCCGGGTGTTCCGGGCGCGGGCCCAGGCCGTGCACGTAGGCGACGGCGAGCGCGCGCTGCGGGGCGTCGTACGGGGAACGCGCCGCGTCCCGCCCGAACATCGAGACCAGTTCGCCCTTGCCGGCGGCGACCAGCACCAGGTCGTACGTACGGGAGAAGAAGTCGAGGTCGGCGACCGAGGCGCCGTGGATGACCAGCTGCCCGCCGCGCTGCACGAAGGTGTCGAGCCAGCCGGCCATCTTCACGCGCTGGTCGACGGACTGCGCATACCCCTTGAGCCTGCCGAGCCAGTCGATGGCACGGCCGGCGTCGGGGGTGGCGACGGAGACGCCGAGGCCCTCGATCTTCGGGGCCTGCTGCTCCCAGAAGTTGATCTGGAGATCACGCTCGTGCTGCAGGGCCGTGTCGAACATGCACTGCGTGGACATCACCCGCCCGGTGCGGATCTCGTCCGCCGTCCGGTTGGAAAGGAGGGTGACCTCGTACCCCTTCGACTGGAGTCCGAGGGCGAGCTGGAGACCGGACTGGCCGGCTCCCACGACAAGTATCTTGCGCATCTCTCACGCTCTCTGTTCGGGTGCTCTATTCGGGGGTGGTGTCGAGGGCGTGGCCCACCAGGGCGAGCAGTGATTCGACCACCGTGTCGCGGCGCCGCGCGTCCATGATCACGACGGGCACGTGGGGCGGGACGCTGAGCGCCTCGCGCACGTCGTCGGGCTCGTACGACTGCGAGCCGTCGAAGTGGTTGACGGCGACGGCGTACGGGAGCCCGCAGGTCTCGAAGTAGTCGAGGGCCGGGAAGCAGTCGCCCAGGCGGCGGGTGTCGGCCAGGACGAGACCGCCGATGGCGCCGCGCACCAGGTCGTCCCACATGAACCAGAACCGCTCCTGGCCGGGGGTCCCGTACACGTAGAGGACGAGGTCGTCGTCGAGCGTGACGCGGCCGAAGTCCATGGCGACGGTGGTGGTGTTCTTGTCGGGGGTGCCGGACAGGTCGTCGGTCGGGGCACTCGCCTGGGTCATCACCGCTTCGGTACGCAGCGGGGTGATCTCGGAGACGGAGGAGACGAAGGTGGTCTTGCCGACGCCGAAACCGCCCGCGACCAGCACCTTGACGGCGACGGGTGCGCGGGAGCGGTCGTACTGCCAGGGCTGGGCCGGGTCGTCGTCCGACTGCGGCGGGGACACCGGGTTGTCAGAGACGGCGAAGACCACTGAGCACCCTTTCCAGCAGCGCGCGTTCGGGACGGCCGCTGCCGTGGCCCGTTGCGTAGACGCGGATCCGTCCCTGGTCGGCGAGGTCGCTGACCAGGACCCGGACCACGCCGAGCGGGAGCTTCAGCAGCGCGGCTATCTCGGCGATCGTCCGCATGCGGCGGCAGACCTCGACGATGGCGGGCATCTCGGGCATGCGGTCGGGCTTCTGCGGCTCCGAGACCTTCGTGTCCAGGGCGGCGACGAACGTCTCGACCTGCAGGACCTGCGTGAAGCGGGTGCGGCCGCCCGTGAGGGAGTACGGGCGGACGCGGGCGGGGCGGCGGTCGGCGCCGCGTATCGGCAGCCGGTCGGAGGCCGTACTCCTCACGGGGTGTTCTCCATCGACTGGCGCAGCTCACTGCGGACTTCGGGGGTCAGGACGTGGCCGGCGCGGCCGACGAACAGGGCCATGTGGTAGGCGACGACGCTCATGTCGCAGTCGGGGGTGGCGTGCACGCCCAGCAGTGAGCCGTCGCTGATGGCCATGACGAAGACGGAGCCGTGCTCCATCGCCACCATGGTCTGCTTCACCGAGCCGGTCTCCATGAGGGCCGCGGCGCCGGTGGTGAGGCTGCCGAGGCCGGAGACGATGGTGGCGAGGTCGGCGGAGGCGCCGCGCGGGCCCCTGGCCTTGGGCCGGTCGGCCGGTTCGGCCGTGCCCGCTCCCGGGTCGGAGGACAGGAGCAGCAGCCCGTCCGAGGAGACGACGGCGACGGAGTTGACGCCGGGTACCTCCTCGACCAGGTCGGTCAGCAGCCACTGCAGGTTGCGGGCCTGGGTGCTCAGTCCGTACGTACTGGGCGCGGTCATGTGCGTGCCTCCTGTGCGGTGTCCCCCCGGTCGGTCTTGCTCTGGCTCTGCCGCTGCGTCGGCCCCTGGTCGAGGGCCTGGTCGAGCGCCTGGTCAGGGGCTTGGTCGGACCCCTGCTCCTGTGCGAGTTCGGCGGCGACGACGCGCCGTCCGTCCTGGGCTCCCTGGTAGAAGCCTCCGAGCCGGCGCCGCAACTCCTCGGCGTCGACGCGGCGTGGCGGCTCGGGCCGTACGTCGTCGCGGGCCGCGCGCTTGGCGGGGACGGCACGCGGGGTCCGCTTGGGCAGGCCCTTGTCGGTGACGGCGCCTTCGCCCTCGGCCCGGTCGGCCGGGTGGCTGCCCTGGCGGGGGAGCCAGTTGCCCTCGGCCGGGGCGTGGGTGTGCGGCTCCGTCTCCGGTTCGGTTTCCTCTGCGTCTTCCTCTGCGTCTTCCTCGGCGCCGGCCGCGGGTGCGGCGGGGTCCGCCGCGCCGGAGGCGGCCGGCTCCGCGTCGGGGACGACCCGCGCGAGCAGCTGTTCCTCAGGGGTGGGCCCGTCCCCTGCCGGGGGCGCGGCGACGAACACCTGGTCGGCGGGCACCGCCCCGGCCGTGGCGGGCGCGCCGGCGAGCGGGGCCTGGTCCTGGTCCGGCTCCGCCGGGGTCTCGGCGACGACCGCGGGGCCGGCCAGCGCTTCGGCGAGGGTGATCGGGACCGCCGCGACGGCAGGCTCCGGCGACGGCTCCGGCTCGGCGGCGACCGGGACGACCGGCTCCTCGGCGACGATCTCGGCGGCAGCGACCGCCACCGCCTCGGCCTCGGCTTCCGCAGCCGGTTCCGTCACGGCATCCGCGTCCGGAGCGGCATCCGCTTCCGGAGCGGCATGCGTCCCTCGCCGCCGCTTCGGCAGCGTGTTCTCGTTCGCCTCCGCTATCACTCCCGGCAGCCGCAGCGCGGGCGCGCCCGGCATGGCCAGGGCGTGCACCGGGGAGACCACCGGGGTGGTGGGCAGCAGCGCCGCCGGGACGACCACCAGTGCCTCGGTCCCGCCGTGCCGCGGGGTGCGCAGTTCGGCGGTGACCCCGTGCCGGGCCGCGAGCCGTCCGGCCACGTACAGGCCGAGGCCGAGGCCGTGTTCCGACTCGGGTTCCTCGTCGTAGGCGTCGGGCGTGGACAGCCGGGTGTTCAGCGATTCCAGGCGGTCCTCGGTGACGCCGATGCCCTCGTCCACGACGGACAGCACCACGTCGCCGGAGCCCTGCAGCCAGCCGGACACCTTCACCTTGACGTCCGGCGGGGAGAACGTGGTCGCGTTCTCCAGCAGCTCGGCCAGCACGTGCGAGATGTCGTCGGCGGCGTGCCCCGCGACCTGGGTGTACGAGGGCAGCGCGGCGAGTTCGACGCGCTCGTAGCGCTCGATCTCGCTGACGGCGGCCCGCATCACGTCGACCAGCGGCACCGGCAGGCCCTGCCCGTGTCCGTGTTCCTGCCCGGCGAGGACCAGCAGGTTCTCGTTGTGGCGGCGCATCACGGTCGCCAGGTGGTCCAGCTTGAAGAGGGTCGCCAGCCGGTCGGGGTCCTGTTCCCTGGACTCCAGCTCCTCGATGACCGCGAGCTGGCGCTCCACCAGGCCCAGGGTCCGCAGCGACAGCGAGACGGAGGTGGTCGACATGATGCGCCGGTGCTCCTCCAGCCCCGCGCGCAGCTTCGTCAGTTCTTCCTCCAGCACGTCCCGGCCGGCGGCGAGCGCCTCGCTGCGGCCGATGATCCGGCGCCGGTCGGCGTCGAGCCCGGCGATCCGGGTGTGGAGGGAGACCGTCTGGTCGCGCACGGCGTTCAGGTGGCGCACGACCTCGGCGAACTCGTCGTTGCGGCCCGTGAACCGGACCGGTTCCACCGAGCCTTCCGGGGTGGCCAGCCGCTCCGCGCCGCGGCGCAGGACCGACAGCGGCCGGGTCAGCGACCGCGCCACGGCGGTCGAGACGCCGACGGCGAACAGGAACAGCACGCCCAGCAGCGCGATCGCGACTTCGAGCCGGGTCACGTCGTCGTCGCGCAGCGCGGCCAGGGCGGAGGCCCGTTCACTCGCGAGGGTGGCCTCCACGGTGCGCATGCGGTCGATGCGGGCGGTCAGCGCGGTGCCGACGGCGGCGCCGTCGGTCTTGCGGTCGGCGGGCGTGAGGGTGGGCCGGTCGGTGAGCCGCTTGAGGAAGTCGTCGGCCGTCTTGACCTCGGGGCCGGTGACGGTGGCGGCCAGGGTCTGGCGCACGTCGGGGCGCGCGGCCCGCGCGAAGTCGTCGAGGGCGGCCTGTTCCCGTACGCGCGCCCGCTGGGCGGCGGTGGTGAGTTCGTCGACCACGGCCGAGTTCGGGGCCTGGTCGCCGCGGGGGACGGCCAGCGCGGCGAGGAGCAGTCCGCGGGTGGCCGAGGCCTGTTCCACGGCCTGGCCCAGCGGGGCCAGTGGACGGGTGGTGGTGAGGGCGGCCTCGGCGCGCGGCGGGGTCAGCTCGGCGAGCAGGTCGCCCGGGGCGAGGAGTTCGGCGATGACCGAGGCGTAGGCCTGGTGGGCGGCGAGGGCGGTGCCCTTGCCGTCGACGGCCTCGGCGCGGACGGTCCGTACGCGGGCGAGGGCCCGGGCGGTCGCCTCGTCGGCCTCGGCCTGGACCTCGGCGAGCTGCCGGTCGGTCCCGGCGATGCGCTCCTGGACGGGCCCCTTGGCCGCGCCGGGCCGGCCCTTGGCGGCGTACTCGACGACCGCGTCACGCTCGTCACCGAGGAGGTGCGTGAGGGTGAGGGTCTGCCGGGTCTGTTCCGCGAGGGTGACCAGGTGCTGGGAGTCGTTCAGTTCCGTCGAGGCGGAGACGACGGCGGGCGCGCCTGCCGCGAGGACGGTGAGGCCGGCGACGGCCACGCCGACGACCAGCCTGCGGCGCACGCGGACGCGGCGTCCTGCGGGGGCCGGGCCGTCGGCGGCGGTGCCGTTCTTCCGAGACCGCTTCTTCTGCACCGGTGCTCGCAATCCTGTACGTGTGCTCTTGCTCGTCTACTCGTGTGGCCGAGGTAACGGCCGGTCAACAAGTAAACGCCCCCTGCTCCCTCGTACCGCCTCAGACCTTTGCAGCGTGCTGGGGAGAGAGCCGCACATCACCCAACCGGCCACTCGAACGAGTGAACATCACGGATGAGTTGCCGACCAACTCGGGCACCCTGTGCCGGGGCGGTTCCGTGGACAGGTGGTTGAAAGATCGATACGGGCTTTGGCAGGATGCCCGCCCACACGACCGCCCGGCCGTCCCGGCGCTCGCGGCCCGTCCCGGGCGGTGGGTGGGCGGGGCCCTTGGGGCGCGCCCGATTTGGTACGGACCTGCCCGCGCCGGCCGCCTCCCGCGCGGCAGAATGCGGGTATGCGCATCGACCTCGCCTCGGCCCCCGGCCACCAGGAACGCCCCAATGAGGACTGGGTGTCGGCCGCGATCCCCGCTTCGGGCGGCGGCGTGCTGGTGCTCCTGGACGGGGTCACCCCGCCGCGCGGCGACGACGGATGCGTGCACGGAGTGCCTTGGTTCACGGCCCGCCTCGGCGGCCGATTGACCGAACTGTCCGGATCGCGGCGGGACATGCCGCTCGATCAGGTTCTGGCCGAGTCCGTCCGCACCACGGCCGACACCCACCGCGGCACCTGTGACCTTTCTCACGTGCGAACCCCGCAAGCGACGGTCGTCGTGGTCCGCTGGGACGCGCAGTACGTGGAACACCTCGTCCTCTCGGACTCCGTACTGCTCCTCCAGGTGCCCGGCGGCGGGGTGACGGCGGTGCTCGACGACCGGCTGGACCGGATCCCGCGGGAGGTGCTGGGCTCGGTGGCCGCGACGGACGCCTTGCGCAACGCGGAGGGCGGTTTCTTCACGGCGGCCGCCGACCCGGCGGTGGCGGCCCGGGCCGTGACGGGGCGCACCCCGCGCGGGCAGGTGCGGGCGGTGGCCGCGCTCACGGACGGGGCGAGCCGGTGGACCGACACCTTCGGGCAGGGCGACTGGGCCGACTGCCTGGCGGTGCTGCGGAAGGAGGGTGCGCAGGGCCTGATCGGCCGGGTGCGCGCCATCGAGTCCGACGCGGCCTTCCCGCCGGCCCGGTACAAGCGGCACGACGACGCGTCGGCCGTCTACGCGGAGCTGTGAGCGGCTCCGGTTCCGGTCCGGGCGGGCCTACTCCGCGCCGGTGTTCAACTGGTTGAGCAGCCGGGCCAGTTCCGCCACCTCGCCGCGGTCCCAGTCGGCGAGCTTGCGCATGTACTGCTCGCGCCGCGCTCCGCGGACCCGCAGGAACCGCTCCCGGCCCTCGTCCGTGAGGCCGACCAGGGAGGCCCGGCCGTCGGCGGGGTCCGGTTCGCGGGCCACCAGGCCGAGGACCTCCAGGGCACGCAGCTGCCGGCTCATGGTGGCCTTGCCGACGCCGAAGTAGGCGGCGAGCTCGGTGGCCCGCTGCCGGCCGGCCGCCTCCAGGCGTACGAGGAGCCCGTACGCGGCCGGCTCCAGCTCGGGGTGGAGCTCGCGGGCCATCTCGCCCGAGGAGGCACGGGCCCGCCGGAGGAAGACGGACAGCTCCCGCTCCAGGGCAAGGAACTCCTGGTCTTCACTCCCGTGCACGTCCCGCTCCTTCGATGATGTGTGGCACCCGGATGGTGCGGGGCCAGTATTTCGCAGCGGGTGTGCCGACGGCCCGGTACCCCGCCGGAGCGGGAGACCGGGCCGTGTGCACGCGTCAGGCCACCGCGACGACCGTGGCCTCCGCCCGGGCCAGGGCGAGCTCCAGGACCTGGCGCACATCCGTCACCGGGTGCACCTCCAGCCTCTCCAGCACCTCCGCCGGGACGTCGTCCAGGTCGGCCTCGTTGCGCTTCGGGATGATGACGGTGGTCAGTCCGGCCCGGTGCGCGGCGAGCAGCTTCTGCTTCACCCCGCCGATGGGCAGGACGCGCCCGGTCAGCGAGACCTCGCCGGTCATGGCCACGTCCGTGCGCACCTGCCGTCCGGAGAGCAGCGAGGCGAGGGCGGTGGTCATGGTGATGCCCGCGCTCGGGCCGTCCTTGGGCACGGAGCCCGCCGGGAAGTGGATGTGCACGCCGCGGTCCTTCAGGTCGGCGACCGGGAGCTCCAGTTCCGCTCCGTGGGAGCGCAGGAAGCTCAGGGCGATCTGCGCCGACTCCTTCATCACGTCGCCGAGCTGGCCGGTGAGGGTCAGGCCGGCCGCGCCCGTCTCCGGGTCGGCCAGCGAGGCCTCCACGAACAGCACGTCGCCGCCCGCGCCGGTCACGGCGAGGCCGGTGGCCACGCCGGGGACGGCGGTGCGCCGCTCGGCCGGGTCCTGGGCGGACTCCGGTACGTGGTGCGGGCGCCCGATCAGGGCCCGCAGGTCGTCGGCGCCGATGTTCAGGGGCAGTTCCCGCTCGCCGAGTTCGTGCTGCGAGGCGACCTTGCGCAGCAGGCGGGCGAGGGACCGCTCCAGGGTGCGTACGCCCGCCTCGCGGGTGTACTCCCCGGCCAGCTTGCGCAGGGCGTCCTCCCCCAGGACCACCTCGTCGGGGCCGAGTCCGGCGCGCTCCAGCTGGCGCGGCAGCAGGTGGTCGCGGGCGATGACGACCTTCTCGTCCTCGGTGTACCCGTCGAGCCGGACGAGTTCCATCCGGTCGGCCAGGGCCTCGGGGATGGCTTCCAGGACGTTGGCGGTGGCCAGGAAGACGACGTCGCTGAGGTCCAGTTCCACCTCCAGGTAGTGGTCGCGGAAGGTGTGGTTCTGTGCCGGGTCGAGGACCTCCAGCAGGGCGGCCGCCGGGTCGCCCCGGAAGTCGGAGCCCACCTTGTCGATCTCGTCGAGGAGGACGACGGGGTTCATCGACCCGGCCTCCTTGATCGCCCGGACGATCCGGCCGGGCAGGGCGCCGACGTAGGTCCGGCGGTGGCCGCGGATCTCGGCCTCGTCGCGGACGCCGCCGAGGGCGACGCGGACGAACTTGCGGCCCATGGCGTGGGCCACGGACTCGCCCAGCGAGGTCTTGCCGACGCCGGGCGGCCCGACGAGGGCGAGCACGGCGCCGCCGCGGCGGCCGCCGATGACGCCCATGCCGCGCTCGCCGCGCCGCTTGCGGACGGCGAGGTATTCGGTGATGCGGTCCTTCACGTCGCTGAGGCCCGCGTGCTCGGCGTCGAGCACGGCCCTGGCGCCCCGGATGTCGTACTCGTCCTCGGTGCGCTCGTTCCAGGGCAGTTCCAGCACGGTGTCCAGCCAGGTCCGGATCCAGGACCCCTCCGGGCTCTGGTCGCTGGACCGCTCCAGCTTCTCGACCTCCTTGAGCGCGGCCTCCCGTACCTTCTCGGGGAGGTCGGCGGCCTCGACGCGGGCGCGGTAGTCGTCGGACTCCTCGCCGTCCTTCTCGCCGTTCAGCTCGCGCAGTTCCTTGCGTACGGCTTCCAGCTGCCGCCGGAGCAGGAACTCGCGCTGCTGCTTGTCGACGCCGTCCTGGACGTCCTTGGCGATGGACTCGGCCACGTCCTGCTCGGCGAGGTGGTCGCTGAGCGCCTTGACGGCGAGCTTGAGGCGGGCGACCGGGTCGGCGGTCTCCAGCAGTTCGACCTTCTGCTCGACCGTCAGGAAGGGCGAGTACCCGGAGTTGTCCGCGAGCGCGGAGACGCCTTCGATCTGCTGGACCCGGTCCACGACCTGCCAGGCGCCGCGCTTCTTGAGCCAGCTGGTGGCGAGTGCCTTGTACTCCTTGACGAGCTCGGTGACCGCCCCGGGCAGCGGATCGGGCACCGTCTCGTCGACGGTCTCGCCCTCGACCCAGAGCGCGGCCCCGGGGCCGGTGGTCCCGGCCCCGATGCGGACCCGCCCGAGGCCGCGGATGAGGGCGCCGGGGTCCCCGCCGGAGAGCCGGCCGACCTGCTCGACGGTGCCGAGCACACCGGTCCCGGCGTACGTACCGTCGATGCGCGGCACGAGCAGGACCCGGGGTTTACCGCTGCCGCTCTTCCCGGCGGCGGCCTGCGCCGCCTCCACGGCGGCGCGCACGTCGGTGTCGGACAGGTCCAGCGGCACGACCATTCCGGGCAGCACGACCTCGTCGTCGAGCGGCAGCACGGGCAGGGTGAGTGTGACGGACGTCGAAGCCATGATCTTCCTTCCGGCAGTGAAGTTGAGCTCTGCCGACTCAATGCATGTGCGCCTCCCGATGTTCCCCAAGGCCCGTTCGCCCGGGGCGAACGCGTCAGAGCGCGGAGACGCGGATGTCGCCCGAGCTGGTCTCCAGCGAGATCCGGGAGGAGGCGGAGGCGCTGTCCGGAAGGGTGATGTCGCGGTCGCCGGAGTCGGTGGAGACGTTGATCCGGTACGGGGCCTGCGGGACCTTCAGGGTGACGTCGCCCGAGGTGGTCTCGGCGAGCACCGATGCCGGGGCCTTCGTGAAGTCCAGGCGGGTGTTGCCCGAGGACGAGCGGATCTCGGCGCTCGGGCCGGACAGCTCGGTGGCGGTGATCTCGCCCGAGGAGGTACGGACCTTCAGCGGGCCGCCGATCCGGCCGGCCGTGACCGTGCCGGAGTCGGCCTCCACCTCGGCCCCCGCCACACCCGTCACGGCGATGTCGCCGCTGGAGCTCTCAAGCTCGACCGTGGCGGCGGCCGGAACCTCCAGCCGGTAGTCGATGTAGCAGTTCCCGGAGCAGTTGTCGCTGAAGGTCAGTACGCCTGCGGTGACCTTCTGGCCGGTCGCCGGAACGGTGTCCCCGCGGTAGTGGACGGTGCGGTGGACCGTGACTCCGGGGCCGCTCCCGGGCGTGACGCCGATCGAGCCGGACCGGGCCCCCCTCACCTTCACCGCCTTGACCGCCTCGGTGACCGTGGCGTCGGCGGCCGCCGTCTTGTAGGCGTCGTCCGCGGAGGCGCCGCCCGGGAAGGAGCAGCCGGCCAGGAGGAGGCCGGCGCCGAGGGCGGCGATCGCGGTGCGGGCCATGCGGGCGGACGTGGTGTGGGAGGTCATGACCCGATTCTGGATCGGGAGCGTGCCCCGGGCCGATGGGGCTCGTACCCGGACCCCCGGTGGGGCTAACCCCCGCCTCCAGCCGCGCGGGGACGGACTACCGGCCGGTGGTCACGGGCAGCTCCGAGGGCACGCCCCACTCGCTCCAGGAGCCGTCGTACACCGCTATCTCCTCGTACCCGGCGAGGTCGGCACCGAGGGCCAGTACGCAGGCGGTCACCCCGGAGCCGCAGCTGAGGTAGAGCCGTTCCCGTCCCCCCGTCAGCGCCCGGAAGACGGAGCGCAGTTCCCCGGCCGGCCGCATCAGACCGTTCGCGTCCTGGAGTGCGGCGAACGGCAGGTTGACCGCGCCCGGCATGTGGCCGCTGCGCAGGCCCGGGCGGGGTTCGGGGGCGGTGCCGGCGAAGCGTTCGCGTGTGCGGGCGTCGAGGACGGCCGCGGCCGGGTCGGTCAGGGCCCGCGCGACGGCGGCGCTGTCGACCAGCAGCCCGGCCCGGGGCCGGGCGGTGAAGGAGCCGCGCGGGCCCTGGTACGCCGGGCCGGTGGCCGAGGTCGGCAGGCCGGCGGCGGTCCAGGCGGGCAGTCCCCCGTCGAGGACGGCGGCCCGGTCGAAGCCCATGGCGCGCAGCATCCACCAGGCGCGGGCGCTGGAGTAGACGCCGGCGCCGTCGTAGACGACGACGGTGTCCGAGTCGTCGACGCCGAGGGCGCGCATCGCCTCGGTGAACTCCGGGGCCCCGGGCATGGTGTGCGGGGCGGGCGCGGTGTGGTCGGACAGGGGCCCGTCAAGGTCGAAGGGGCGGGCGCCCGGGATCCGGTGGGCCGCGGCGCGGTGCGCGCCGACGGAGGCGTCGAAGAGGACCAGGCCGGGCGCACCCAGCCGCCCGGCGAGCCAGTCGACCCCGACGAGCGGTCCGGGAAGGGGCCCGGCCGACGCTCCGGGCAGCGCCTCGGGCCGTACTTCGGGCTGTGCGTCAGGCTGCGCTTCGGACGCGGCGTCCTGGGGCGGGGTCATGCGGCACCTCCGGCTGTACGACACGGGTCGCCCCCATCCTCCGACGCGGCCCGGACCGGCCCCCCGTCCGGGGGTCAGCCGCAGCCGCCCGGCCGGGCGTAGACCGCCACCCGGGCGCCGCGCACCCCGGTCACCGAGCACAGCTCGAAGCGGGCGGCCAGCTCCTCCCGCTTGACCGCCTCCCGCGGGTACGGGTCCAGCGGCTGGCCGGCCGGGTCCAGCAGGGCGATCACCCGGGGCGAGGCCAGCAGCGCCGAGCGGATCCGGTCCGGGGGCAGTTCGGTGCCCTGGAGGCTGTACGAGGCCGCCGGGGTGCGGTCCAGGGCCACGTCGCGCAGCTCCCCGTAGAGCTCGGGCGAGGACAGCAGCCACTCGCGCCGGCGCGAGGGCATGAACAGCACCGCGTCCCCCGGCCGGGCCCGCTCCCGGACCGCGGCGGCCACCGCGAGCACGTCGTCCTTGCGGCTCTCCGGCGTACGCAGCCACACCGACCAGACGGCGAACGGCACCAGGAGCGCGCCCGCCGGCAGCCACGGCCACCACCCGCGGGCCCGCGCGAGCCGGACCCCCGCGAGCAGGGCGAGCCCGGCCAGCGCGTAGATCACGTACCGGTCGACGTACCAGGGGTTGACCAGGGAGATCACCATCAGCAGCCCGGGCGGCAGCAGGACGAGCGGGAGCGCCACCCGTACGAGGTCGGGCGGAGCGCCCCGCGCGAGCAGCAGGGCCGCGGCGCCCACCACCCCGTACGCCACCCAGTCCTGCCAGCTCGGCCGCCCGAGCCAGCCGAGCTGCTGCTCCGCCTGCAGGGCGCTCACCACGGCGAGCGGCAGCAGCAGGACCAGCACGACGGCGGCGCTCCGGCGCCAGCCGTGCGAGCGCCACGCGGGGAAGGCGTGGGCGAGCAGGGCGAGCGCGGCGAACTCGTGCAGCCAGCAGCCGAGGAGCAGCACCACCGTGTAGGCCGGCCACCGCTCGCGGAGCATCAGGTACGTCGCCCACACCACGGCGGCCGCGACCAGGGCGTAGGAGCGCCCCTCCTGGGCGTACATCTGTACGGGGGGCAGTACGGCGTACACGCAGCCCGCGAGCAGCGCGGCCCGCTCCCCCGCGAGCCGGTGGGCGACGGCGGCCACCCCGGCGGCCGCGAGGGCGGTGGCGGCGACCGAAGGCAGCCGCAGCGCCCACAGGCCGCCCTCCCACCCCTGGAACACCCCGTGCATGAGCACGTAGTGCAGGCCGTGCACGGCGTCGACCCGGCCCAGCAGCTCCAGGATCCCGCCGAGCGGCCGGTGGGCGACCTGCCAGGTGACGGACTCGTCGCGCCACATGCTGCCGCCCCGCTCCAGGCCCCAGAGGCCGAGGAGCACGGCCAGCAGCGGCGGGAGCAGGCGCCAGGGGGCGATCCGGCTGATGTCGGCCTCCGCGTGCGGTCGTGACGGGTGTCGCAACGGGTGTGCGGACTCCATACTCGGGGGTGGACACGAGTCCCTGCGGAGGTGGGTGTGCACGCGTTACGGGCGGTTGTGGTGGCGGTGGTGAGCACGGTGGCCCTGGCGGGCTGCGGTCCCTCGGGTTCCGCAGGCGACGACGCGGCCCCGAAGTCCTCCACCGGGCCGGGCACGAGTGCGAGCGCGTCCGCGGACACGGGCGCGAGTACGAGCACGGGCGCGAGCCCGGGCGCGACGCCCGGCCCGACCACGAGCCCCACGGCCGGCCAGGTCCCCGCCCCCGGCGAGACCCTGGTCCGGGTCACGCGGACCGGCGGCTTCGCCGGGCGGACCCACACCCTCGTCGTCAAGGGCGACGGCTCCTTCACCCGGCTGGACGCCGGGGCGCGGCCGACGGGCACCGGAAAGCTGTCCGGGGCGGAGCTCGCCGCGCTGCGCACCGCGCTGCGGGAGGCCGACTTCGCCCGGTTGCCCCGGATCGCCACCGGCGGCCCGACGATCTACGACGGGTACTTCTACGCCTTCGTGCACGACGGCCACGAGGTGGCCGGTGACCAGGGGTCCCTGCCGGCGGCCCTCACGAAGGTGCTGGACGCGCTGCCCCCGTTCACCGCCGGCTAGGACGTGTCGGGGGCGTTCAGGACGCGGCCGAGATGTCCCGCAGCAGCCGGTCCAGGAATCCGCGCAGCCGGGCCGGCATGTCCACGTTTCCGGGCGCCAGCACCCACTGGATCTGCAGGCCGTCCATGACGGCGAGGATCTCCCGGCCGACGGCCCCGCAGTCGGTGTCGGGGCGCAGTTCGCCGCGGCCGACGCCCGCCTCCAGCAGGTCGACGGTGTAGCCGAGCACCCGCTCGTAGCGCTGGGTGAAGTACGCGTGCGCCGGGTGCTCCGGGTTGCCGGACTCGCCGACCAGGGTGTTGAACATCCGGACGATGCCGGGCCGCCGTTCGTTGTCCGCGGCGAGTTCCACGACGGTGGCGAAGTGGGCGGCGACCGACCCGGCAGGCTCGCTGAAGAGCCGCTCCACGTCGTGCCGCTCGCTCTGGGCGAGGACCGAGAGCAGCAGGTCCTCCTTGCCGCGGAAGTGGTGCAGCAGTCCGCCCTGGGTGATGCCGCAGTCGGCGGCGATGCGGGCCAGCGAGGACGCGTTGAAGCCCCACTGTGCGAAGTGCTCGACGGCGGTGTCGAGGATCTTCTGCCGCCGGGCGTCGCCCACCGCGTAGGTCCCCCGGGCCGAGCCCTTCGAGACCTTGTGCTCCGTCCGCCCGGTCCGCCCGGTCCGCTCGGTGCGCCCCGTGTCCTGTGCCATGCGGACAGCCTAAGGCGCGGCGTTTCCCGGCCGTCCGGTCCGCGTGACCCAGCTCACTTTTCAAAAACCTAGCAGGCGCAAGGTTTTCGACTCTACCTTGACCCTGCCGATCCGCCCGGTCACGTGCTCCAGGAGCCCCGCCATGAACGCGACGCCCGATTACCAAGACGCTGCGCTGCCCGTCGACCGCCGCGTGGAGGACCTGCTCGCCCGGATGACCCTGGAGGAGAAGGCCGGCCAGCTCTTCCACTCCATGCTGATGATGAACGCGGACGGCACCCCGGTCACCGAGACCGACGGCTCGATGCTCCCCTTCACCACGCCCGAGCTGATCGAGGACCGCCACCTCACCCACTTCAACCTGCTCGGCACCTACGGGCCCCGCGAGATGGCGCGGTGGCAGAACGCCGTGCAGGAGATGGCCGCGGCCACCCGCCTCGGCATCCCGGTCACCCTCTCCACCGACCCGCGCCACACCTTCACCGACAACATCGGGGCGTCCTTCAACTCCGGCGCCTTCTCCGCCTGGCCGGAGGCCCTGGGCCTGGCCGCCATCGGCGACCCCGAGCTCGTCCACCGGTTCGCCGACACCGTCCGCCGCGAGTACCTCGCCGTCGGCTTCCGCGTCGCCCTGCACCCGCAGATCGACCTGGCGAGCGAGCCCCGCTGGGCCCGCCAGTCCGGCACCTTCGGCTCCGACGCCCGGCTGACGGGCGAGCTCGTGGCGGCGTACGTACGCGGCCTGCAGGGCCCGGCCCTCGGCCCCGGGTCGGTGTCCGCGATGGTCAAGCACTTCCCCGGCGGCGGCCCGCAGAAGGACGGCGAGGACCCGCACTTCGCGCACGGCAAGGAGCAGGTCTACCCGGGCGGCATGCGAGAGCACCACCTGGAACCGTTCAGGGCGGCGATCGCCGCCGGGTGCGCGCAGATGATGCCGTACTACGGCCAGCCGATCGGCACGGACTGGGAGGAGGTCGGCTTCGGCTTCAACAAGGGCGTGGTCACCGGCCTGCTCCGCGAGGAGCTCGGCTTCGGGGGCATCGTCTGCAGCGACTGGGGGCTGCTCAACGACGCGACGATCTTCGGGCAGGTGCATCCGGCGCGCGCGTGGGGCCTGGAGCACCTGAGCGTGGCCGAGCGGGCGGCGCGCGGCCTGGAGGCCGGCTGCGACCAGTTCGGCGGCGAGCAGTGCCCCGAGGTGATCGTGGAACTGGTCCGCTCGGGCCGCGTCGCGGAGTCCCGGATCGACGACTCGGTACGCCGCCTGCTGCGGGAGAAGTTCACGCTCGGCCTGTTCGAGGACCCGTACGTGGACCCGGACGCGGCGGCCGAGATCGTCGGCCGGTCCGACTTCACGGCCCTGGGGGCCGCGGCCCAGCGCCGCTCCCTGACCGTCCTGACCAACCGGGACGGCCTGCTCCCGCTCACCGCGCGGCCGAAGCTGTACGTGCGCAACGTGGACGCGGCCGTCGCCGCCGGGTACGGCGAGGTCGTCGCCGACCCGGCCGAGGCGGATCTCGCCGTACTGCGGCTGCGGACCCCGTACGAGCCGCGCGAGAACATCTTCGAGTCCTACTTCCACTCGGGTTCGCTGGCCTTCCCCGAGCCGGAGCTGGCGCAGATCCTGGCCCTCCTGGACCAGGTCCCGACCCTGGTCTGCATCAACCTGGAGCGGGCCGCCGTCATCCCGGAGATCGCCGAGCGCGCGGCGGCCCTGATCGCCGACTACGGGGCCGGCGACGCCGCCCTGCTGGACGTGGCCTTCGGCCGCGCCACCCCCGGGGGCCGCCTCCCCTTCGAGCTCCCCCGCTCGATGAAGGCCGTAGAGGCCTCCCGCCCCGATGTGCCGAACGACACCCTCGACCCGGTCTTCCCGCACGGCCACGGCCTGACCCTCCAGGCCCCGTAGCCCCCCCCCCCGGACGCCCCTCGGAGGGCAAGAACGGCGAGGCACCTGACCGGTCTCGCCCGCCGGGTGCCGGTCCCGTGGGGGGACCGGCACCCGGTATCACATATTCCGCTTACTGTGGTCCAGCACATATGCCATGTCCGAACCCCACGTAGCCGCAGGCCGACGCCTCCTCTACGCTGCACCCCATTCACGCGGGATCTTCAGGGGCGGACATGGAACAGACACACACCACCCATCAGAGCGCCGCGGCGACACCCGGCGCCCAGCGGCGTGTGCTGGTCGTCGAGGACGACCACACCATCGCCGAGGCCATCGCGGCCCGTCTGCGCGCCGAGGGCTTCCAGGTGCAGACCGCAGGCGACGGCCCCTCGGCCGTCACGGCGGCCGAGACCTGGCTGCCCGAGCTGCTGGTCCTCGACATCATGCTGCCCGGCTTCGACGGCCTGGAGGTCTGCCGACGGGTCCAGGCCCAGCGGCCCGTGCCGGTCCTCATGCTCACCGCGCGTGACGACGAGACCGACCTGCTGGTCGGGCTCGGGGTCGGCGCCGACGACTACATGACCAAGCCGTTCTCGATGCGCGAGCTGGCCGCCCGGGTCCATGTACTGCTGCGGCGCGTGGAGCGGGCCACCATGGCCGCGCACACCCCGCGCGGGGCCACCCTGCGCCTGGGCGATCTGGAGATCGACCACGCCCAGCGCCGGGTCCGGGTGCACAGCGAGGACGTGCACCTGACCCCCACCGAGTTCGACCTGCTGGTGTGCCTGGCCGGGACCCCGCGGGCGGTGCTCTCCCGGGAGCAGCTGCTGGCCGAGGTGTGGGACTGGGCCGACGCGTCCGGGACCCGTACCGTCGACAGCCACATCAAGGCCCTGCGCCGCAAGATCGGCGCGGAGCGGATCCGTACGGTCCACGGCGTCGGGTACGCCCTGGAGACCCCGGCCCAGGCATGAGCGGCCCGCCGAACCGGCAGCGGCTGCGGCAACGGCCTCCTGCGGGGCTGCGGCCCTTCTCGCCGTTCTCGATCAAGACCAAGCTGGGCACGCTCGTGGTGGTCTCGGTCTTCATCACGACGGGCCTGCTGCTGGTGGCCCTGCGTACCGACACCGAGCTGCGCTTCATCACGGTCTTCTCGGTGATCGCCTCGATGCTGATCACCCAGTTCGTGGCGCACAGCCTGACGGCGCCGCTGGACGACATGACGACGGTGGCCCGCGCGATATCCCACGGCGACTTCACCCGGCGGGTACGCGGGGCGGGGCGCCGCGACGAGCTGGGCGACCTGGCCGCCACCATCAATCTGATGGCGGACGACCTGGAGGCCGTGGACCGGCACCGCAAGGAACTCGTCGCCAACGTCTCGCACGAGCTGCGCACGCCCATCGCGGCGCTGCGGGCCGTGCTGGAGAACGTGGTGGACGGGGTCTCGGCCGCCGATCCGGAGACCATGCGCACGATGCTCAAGCAGACCGAGCGGCTCGGGGGGCTCGTGGAGACCCTGCTGGACCTGTCCCGGGTGGACAACGGCGTGGTCCCGCTGCGCGCCCGCCGCTTCGAGGTGTGGCCGTACCTGTCGGGCGTACTGAAGGAATCGCGGCTGGCGGCCGCCGGCCGGCCCGGGCTCCTCTCCGGTTCGGGCGGGCACGCCCGCAACGACGTGCACCTGCACCTGGACGTCTTCCCGTCCGAACTGTGGGCGCTCGCGGACGCCGAGCGGCTGCACCAGGTGGTCGCAAATCTGATCGACAACGCGGTCAAGCACAGCCCTCCGCACGGCCGGGTCACGGTCCGCGCCCGGACCGGCGACGCGCCCGGAAGCCTGGTGCTGGAGGTACGGGACGAGGGCCCGGGCATCCCCGAGGCGGAGCGCCACCGCGTCTTCGAGCGGTTCAACCGGGGCAGCGCGCGCGGCGGCGACGGAGGCACCGGACTGGGCCTGGCGATCGCCCGCTGGGCCGTGGAACTGCACGGAGGCCGGATCGGAGTGGCCGAATCGTCACGCGGCTGCCGCATCCTCGTCACGCTCCCGGGCAGTTCATAGGTGCCGTGTTGACGTAGGGTTCGAGTGGGAAGGACATGATCTCGGCCACACGTACCCGGGGTCCGTCAGGGGTGCGAAGCCAAGGGGGCCGCAACCTCGGTGCCCCCTACCCGAACCAGGCTCGTTTCCCGCCATTCCACGTCCCGAAACCCGCCGTTCGATGTGACCTGCGCGACGTAAGTCCCGCCCGGCCTGCATGCAGCGCCCGATGAGGCGTAGCCTTTATTCCCGCTGTCCATACCTTGTGAAGCGGAAGAGGGCGGTTGCCGCCGTGTCGCCACAGTCCCCCAGTAACTCGAGCACCACGACCGAAGCAGCAGAGGGCGGGAAGAACCCTGCCTCAGGCTTCGGCGCCAATGAGTGGCTCGTCGACGAGATCTATCAGCAGTACCTCCAGGACCCGAATTCGGTCGACCGGGCCTGGTGGGACTTCTTCGCCGACTACAAGCGGGGTGGCGCTGTCGCTCCGGTGAAGTCGGACGGTCCCCAGAAGCCCGCGACGACGGACGGCGCCTCCGCACAGGCCGCCACCACCGTCACCGCGGGGCCGCAGGCCACCGACGCCGCCGCCACGGGGGCGGCGCGCGCCGCAGCCCCTGCCCCGACACCCGCTGCGAGCACCGGCTCCGCTGGAGCGGCTGCCGCCGCGCCGGCGTCTGCGCCTGTGTCAGCTCCTGCCCCTGCTCCTGCCACCCCCTCTGGTGCCCCTGCTGTGACTGTCACCTCCCAGGCCCCGGCCGCCGCACCGGCCGCGCCCGCCCCCTCCTCCGTAGCCCCCCAGAAGGCCGCGCCCGCCACCGAGGCCCCCGCGGGCCCCGAGCTGGTGACGCTCCGCGGCCCGGCGGCTGCCGTCGCCAAGAACATGAACGCCTCCCTCGACGTGCCGACGGCCACCTCCGTCCGCGCCGTCCCGGTGAAGCTGCTGTTCGACAACCGCATCGTCATCAACAACCACCTCAAGCGCGCCCGGGGCGGGAAGATCTCCTTCACGCACCTCATCGGCTACGCGATGGTGCAGGCGATCAAGGCCATGCCGGCCATGAACTACTCCTTCGCGGAGAAGGACGGCAAGCCGACCCTGGTCAAGCCTGAGCACGTCAACTTCGGTCTCGCGATCGACCTGGTGAAGCCCAACGGTGACCGCCAGCTCGTCGTCGCCGGCATCAAGAAGGCCGAGACCCTCAACTTCTTCGAGTTCTGGCAGGCCTACGAGGACATCGTCCGCCGCGCCCGTGTCGGCAAGCTGACGATGGACGACTTCACCGGCGTCACCGTCTCGCTGACCAACCCCGGCGGCCTGGGCACCGTGCACTCCGTGCCCCGCCTGATGCCCGGACAGTCGGTCATCATGGGCGTCGGCTCCATGGACTACCCGGCCGAGTTCCAGGGCACCTCGCAGGACACCCTGAACAAGCTGGGCATCTCCAAGGTCATGACCCTGACCTCGACCTACGACCACCGGGTCATCCAGGGTGCGGCCTCCGGCGAGTTCCTGCGCATCGTCGCGAACCTGCTGCTGGGCGAGAACGGCTTCTACGACGACGTCTTCGAGGCGCTGCGCATCCCGTACGAGCCGGTCCGCTGGCTCCGGGACATCGACGCCTCGCACGACGACGACGTCACGAAGGCCGCCCGCGTCTTCGAGCTGATCCACTCCTACCGGGTCCGCGGCCACGTCATGGCCGACACCGACCCGCTGGAGTACAAGCAGCGCAAGCACCCCGACCTCGACATCACCGAGCACGGCCTCACCCTGTGGGACCTGGAGCGCGAGTTCGCGGTCGGCGGCTTCTCCGGCAAGTCGATGATGAAGCTCCGCGACATCCTCGGCGTGCTGCGCGACTCGTACTGCCGCACCACCGGCGTCGAGTTCATGCACATCCAGGACCCCAAGCAGCGCCGTTGGATCCAGGACCGCATCGAGCGCCCGCACTCCAAGCCGGAGCGCGAGGAGCAGCTGCGCATCCTGCGCCGCCTGAACGCGGCGGAGGCCTTCGAGACCTTCCTGCAGACGAAGTACGTCGGCCAGAAGCGCTTCTCCCTGGAGGGCGGCGAGTCCGTCATCCCGCTGCTCGACGCCGTCATCGACTCGGCCGCCGAGGCCCGCCTCGAAGAGGTCGTCATCGGCATGGCCCACCGCGGCCGCCTGAACGTCCTCGCGAACATCGTCGGCAAGTCGTACGCGCAGATCTTCCGCGAGTTCGAGGGCAACCTCGACCCGAAGTCCATGCACGGCTCCGGCGACGTCAAGTACCACCTGGGCGCCGAGGGCACCTTCACCGGCCTGGACGGCGAGCAGATCAAGGTCTCGCTCGTCGCGAACCCCTCCCACCTGGAGGCGGTCGACCCGGTCCTGGAGGGTGTCGCCCGCGCCAAGCAGGACGTCATCAACAAGGGCGGCACGGACTTCACGGTCCTCCCGCTCGCGCTCCACGGCGACGCGGCCTTCGCGGGCCAGGGCGTCGTCGCCGAGACGCTGAACATGTCGCAGCTGCGCGGCTACCGCACCGGCGGCACCGTGCACGTGGTCATCAACAACCAGGTCGGCTTCACCGCCGCCCCGGAGTCCTCGCGTTCGTCCATGTACGCGACCGACGTGGCCCGCATGATCGAGGCGCCGATCTTCCACGTGAACGGCGACGACCCCGAGGCCGTCGTCCGCGTCGCGCGGCTGGCGTTCGAGTTCCGCCAGGCGTTCAACAAGGACGTGGTCATCGACCTCATCTGCTACCGCCGCCGCGGCCACAACGAGTCGGACAACCCGGCGTTCACGCAGCCGCTGATGTACGACCTGATCGACAAGAAGCGCTCGGTGCGCAAGCTCTACACCGAGTCCCTCATCGGTCGCGGCGACATCACCCTGGAAGAGGCCGAGCAGGCGCTCCAGGACTTCCAGGGCCAGCTGGAGAAGGTCTTCGCGGAGGTCCGCGAGGCGTCCACGGCCCCGGCCGCCGGCGCCCCGGTGACGCCCGCGCAGACCGCGCAGGAGTTCCCGGTCGCCGTGAACACCGCGATCTCGCAGGACGTCGTCAAGCGGATCGCCGAGTCCCAGGTCAACATCCCCGAGCACGTCACCGTCCACCCGCGTCTGCTGCCGCAGCTGCAGCGCCGCGCGGCGATGATCGACGAGGGCACCATCGACTGGGGCATGGGCGAGACCCTGGCCTTCGGCTCGCTGCTGATGGAGGGCACCCCGGTCCGGCTGTCCGGCCAGGACTCCCGTCGCGGTACGTTCGGCCAGCGCCACGCGGTGCTGATCGACCGGGAGACGGGCGAGGACTACACCCCGCTGCAGTACCTGTCGGACGACCAGGCCCGCTTCAACGTCTACGACTCGCTGCTCTCCGAGTACGCGGCCATGGGCTTCGAGTACGGCTACTCGCTGGCCCGTCCGGACGCGCTGGTCCTCTGGGAGGCCCAGTTCGGTGACTTCGTCAACGGCGCGCAGACCGTCGTCGACGAGTTCATCTCCTCGGCCGAGCAGAAGTGGGGCCAGACCTCCGGCGTCACGCTGCTCCTTCCGCACGGCTACGAGGGCCAGGGCCCGGACCACTCGTCCGCGCGTCCCGAGCGCTTCCTCCAGATGTGCGCGCAGGACAACATGACGGTGGCCATGCCCACCCTGCCGTCGAACTACTTCCACCTGCTGCGCTGGCAGGTCCACAACCCGCACCACAAGCCGCTCATCGTCTTCACCCCGAAGTCGATGCTGCGTCTGAAGGCCGCGGCGTCGAAGGCGGAGGAGTTCACGACCGGTTCGTTCCGTCCGGTCATCGGCGACAGCACGGTGGACGCGAACGCGGTCCGCAAGGTCGTCTTCTGCGCGGGCAAGGTCTACTACGACCTGGTGGCCGAGCGAGAGAAGCGCGGCATCACGGACACCGCGATCATCCGCATCGAGCGGCTGTACCCGCTGGCGGGCGCGGAACTCCAGGCGGAGATCGCCAAGTTCCCGAACGCCGCGAAGTACATCTGGGCCCAGGAAGAGCCGGCGAACCAGGGTGCGTGGCCGTTCATCGCACTGAACCTGATCGACCACCTCGACCTGGCGGTCGGCGCGGAGGTCCCGTCGGGCGAGCGCCTGCGCCGCATCTCGCGCCCGCACGGCTCGTCCCCGGCGGTGGGCTCCGCGAAGCGCCACCAGGCGGAGCAGCAGCTCCTGCTGAACGAGGTCTTCGAGGCGTAACCCCGCCCCCATCCCAGCGGTACGGAAGGCCCGGCCCCCCACGGGGGCCGGGCCTTCCGGCTGTCATGGCCCCGGACGGCCGATGATCTTACCGATTCATGACGCCCCCTCGTGGGACGCCCACAACTCCCCTGCTGCCTCTAGCGTGTTCGTACATCACCGAGTGCGACCGGACGGCGCGATCCGCGCCCGATACCGGTCGTCTCCGACGAACCCGAAATCTCACGAGAAAGCAGGACGATGACGGTCGAGACGCTTCCCCTCTGCGCCTACCCGGAGTGCACCAACCACCCCGAGGCGCCGACGCCCGGCAACCCCGAGCCCACGTACTGCGCCCACCCGGATCACAACGCGCTGGGGGCGTTCCGCAGGTTCCGGGCCAAGCGGCAGCAGCGCAAGGACGAGAAACGCCGGGCGGCCGAGACCAAGAAGGCGGCCCAGGACGGATCCGGCGCTCGCGCCGACCTCGTGGCGCTCATCTCCCAGCTGTCCACGGACCTGCCGGGCTACATCGAGGAGCTCGCGATCATCACGGACTCGACCGCGGCCGAGGAGCGCATCAAGGCCGTCACCGAGGCCGCGGGCCGGCGAGCCCTGGACGCCGAACGGCGCACCGCGCTGGCGGAGGAGGCCGCGGACATGGCCATCGCCCAACTGGACGTCGCCAGGCACCGGTTCGAGGCGGAGACGGACAAGATCCGCCAGGAGTCCGCACAGCAGGTGTCCGACGTGCAGTTCGTGCGGGCCGAGCTGGAGCGCTACCGCGAGCGGGTCGCCCAGCTGGAGGAGCGACTCGACAAGGTGCGCGAGGAGGCGGACGCGGCCCGCCGGGAGCGCGGCGAGCTCGCACGGCAGACGTGAACCACCGATCCGGGGCGCGGAAAGTTTAATACGGAACCGCCGCCATTATCAAAGGGCACATCGGGCGATCGCGAATTGCACCGACATAAGGCCGTGCCCGAAATTGCAGCACAGAAATGCCACAACTGGAGGAAACATGTCTCGAACCATGAAGCGGACCACCAAGCTGGCCACGGTCGCCGGAATGGTGGCAGCCGTCGGTGCGGGAATGATCGTGACCGCACCTGCGAGCCAGGCGGCACCGGTCGCGGCCTTCCGCCTCAGCAATTTCTCGGCGACCATCGCGAACATCTGCGTCCACACGGACGTCGCAACGCAATGCTCCGGAAACATGGCGGCAGGAAAGAGCGAGGTTTGGAAGGTGGCCTACAAGGGGCCGCGCAAGTGGTACTGCACTTCGACCGCCAAGGGACTGACCGGCACCGCCAGCACCCCTTACTTCAGCCGCGATGACGTCAAGGAATGCGCGGAGGTCGGCAACATATTCGGAGCCAGCATCATGCTCAAGTAACAACAGCCGGGGGCTCCGGGCCGGGCCTTCCGGCGCCCCTGGCCCTCTTCCCGTCGTGCTCCGTCCTGTCAAGTCACGAGCGTGCGGGGCATGACCGGGACCGGCGCCGACGGGCGTACTGGAGGTGTGACCCCGCGGCGCGGACCGCGGGGCCCCGAACCAGCCGGTCCACACCTTCGAGGAGCCCACCATGTCCAACGACCTCCACACCCCGGCCGCCACCCGGCCCAAGCGGCGCGTCGCGCGCTTCGTCATACCCGTCGCCTCGGTCGCCTTCATCTCCGGAGCCGTCGCGCTGCCGGCCTCGGCCGCGATCGGCCACCCGCCCCGCGCCACGGCCGGCGTCCGCGCCGACGACAGCAACCCCAACCGCGAGCCCGGCGGGGGTGCCTACGGACCGAATACGTGTAAACCCGGCTACGTCTGGCGGGACAGCTACGACGGCGACGCCCTGTGCGTCACACCGGAGGAACGCCAGAGGGTCCACGACGCCAACCCCAACCGCCAACCCGGCGGCGGCGCCTACGGACCGAGCACCTGCAAGCCCGGCTACGTCTGGCGGGACAGCTACGACGGCGACGCCCTGTGCGTCACACCGGAGGAACGCCAGAAGGTCCACGACGCCAACCCCAACCGCCAACCCGGCGGCGGCGCCTACGGACCGAGCACCTGCAAGCCCGGCTACGTCTGGCGTGAGAAGTGGGAGGGCGACACCCAGTGCGTCACGCCCGCGGAACGCGACAGGGCCAAGGGCCAGGGCAGGCAGATCGACAACGGCCCCGTCCTCACCGGGATCCCGGGCCTGTAACCCTTGAGGGTCGTTCCCATCCGCCGGACGGGAACAACCCCGCCCCAACGCCCGGCCGTTCCCCACGGCAGACGCTTGGTGCAAGGGATCAGGGCCCTCGGCCCCCACCCGGCCGCCGAGGGGGGCGGGTGGGCAGCCGCCGACCGTGAGCGGTGGAGCCGAGGGGGTGAAGGCCCCGCGCGCGTAAGTCCCGTACCTTCCCCTACGGCTGCGGCTCGAAATCCCAGTACGGTCTGGTCTGTTGCTTCGCCGAGATCGTGTGGACGTGCTGGGCCCCCAGGGTGCGGGTGAGGCCCTTGATGCCCGCGTCCTCGTGTTTCGCCGCCTCCTCGTACTCCCGTACCGACCGGAGGTCCGCCGCCAGGGCGATCCGGGCGCTCAGGGCCATCGGGTGGTCCGGGCCCAGGACCCGCTCGGCCCCGCGCAGCGTCTCCCGGCTCAGGTCTAGCGCGTCCTCCAGCCGCCCGGTGATGTTGCGGTGGCCGGTGGCGTTCAGGGCGCAGCCCAGCGTCCAGGGGTGCTGGTCGCCGAGTGCGCCCCGCATGCCCACCAGCGCCTGCTCCGCCAGCGAGAGGGCGGCCGCACGCTCCCCCTGGGCCCGCAGCACGAGGCCGAGGTTGCCGACCGTGCCGATGCTGTACGGGTGGGCGAGGCCGAGCTGGGACTGATAGCCGCGGACCACCTCCTCGGAGATCCGGCGGGCCTCGCCGATGTCGCCGTACTCCCTGAGGTAGGTGGCGTAGTCGGAGGCGACCATCAGGGTCCACGGGTAGTCGGCCCCGAAGACCCTGGTGGCCCGTTCCCACACGGTCCGCAGCCGCAGGCCGGCGCCGGGGATGTCCCCGGAGCGGCGCAGGCACATCCCGAGGTTGTGCTCGGCGCGCAGGGTCTGCGGGTGTTCCAGGCCCAGCACCTGCGTGTTGATCTTCACGCCCTGTTCCTGCCGGGTCTGGGCCTCGTGGTAGCGGCCCATCAGCCGCAGCCCCATGGCGCAGGCGATCCCGGAGGACAGGGTGGAGATGTGATGGGTCCGCAGGACCCGTTCGCGGCGGCGCAGGGTGTCCAGGTCGAGGTCGTAGGCGTCCTGGTAGCGGCCGAGCAGGCGGTAGGTGGCGGCCAGGTTGTTCTGGGCGGCGAGGGTGGTGGAGTCGTCCTCGCCGAGCAGTTCGCGGTAGGTGGCCAGGCAGTGCTCGAAGATCTCCCGGGCCGGTTCGAAGCGGGCGATGCACAGCAGGACCCCGCCGTACGAGCTGGTGGCGCGCAGGGTTTCCAGGTCGCGGTCGCCGCGTTCCCCGGCGAGCCGGTCGGCGCGGGCGCGGGTGAGGGTCTCGGCGCGCCGGAACAGGCCGAGGTTGCGCAGGGCTTCGCCGTACTGGTAGCTGAGTTCGCGGACCTTGGGGTGGTCCTCGCCGAGCAGGGCGCGCCAGATCAGGTCGGTCTCCTCGGACAGGCGCAGGCAGGTGCGGTACTCCCCGGCGAGGATCAGGTAGCGCAGGCAGTGCAGCAGGAAGTTCTGGATGCGCGGGTTGCTGCTGGTGAGCACCCCGGAGGTGGCCAGGTGCGGGATGAGTTCGGCGTACCGGGGCCACAGGCGGGAGTCCGAGGGCCGGCCCGGGTCGGCGGCGGCGAGGACCTGGCGTACGGCGCGGGCGAGGGGCTCGGCCTCCGCCTCGGAGAGGTCCTCGCGGACGATGCCGTGGACCATGCGGTGCAGCTGTACGGTTTCCAGCCCGCTGCCGCCTTCCTCCACGGCCAGGTCGGAGTACTCCAGCCGGACGACGGAGAACTGGACGAGTTTGTTGAGGGCGGCGTTCCACCGGATCTGGTCGTTGATCAGCCCGGCCAGCTGTTCGGGCACGTCGTCGGCGGGGAATTCGCGCAGCAGGCGCAGCGGCACCGGGCCGGGGGCGAAGAAGACGAACAGCCGGAGCAGGGCGAGGGCGTCGGGGAAGTTCTCCCGGACGTTGTTGAGCAGTATGGCGAGGGCGGTGGGGAAGGGCAGGGGGTAGTCCTCGGAGACCGTGACGGCCTCGCGGGAGTCCATCCGGTGCTGGAGCAGGACGAGGTAGTCGCCGACCGGCAGCGGGGAGTCGGCGAGCCAGCCGGCGGTCTGGTCGAGGGCGAGCGGGTAGTCCTCCAGGGCCTCGGCGAGCTGGTCGGCCTCGTCGGCGGTCAGGCGCAGGGCCCGGCGGCGGATGAAGGTGATCGACTCGGGGCGGGCGTAGAGGGGAACCTCGACGAGGCTGGTGTGCCGGGCGGCCCACTCGCGGTTGCGCGAGGTGATGATGACGTCGCCCGCGCCGGAGGGCAGCAGGTCGATCAGGTCGTCCGGGTTGTCGCAGCCGTCGAAGACCATCAGCCAGCGGCCGTACGGGTTCCCGCGCCGCAGCGCTTCGAGGACGGCCCGGATCTGCTCGCCGTAGCTGCCGGCGCCACGCGGCAGCCCGAGCGCGGGGGCCAGGTCGGCGAGGCGTTCGCGCAGGGTGGGCCGGTCTTCGGCGGGGACCCACCACACCACGTCGTACTCGGAGGCGAAGCGGTAGGCGTACTCGGTGGCGACCTGGGTCTTGCCGACGCCGGAGAGCCCGAGGAGGGTGACGGTGGACGCGCCGGGCGGGGCTTCGGTCAGCGCCTCGCGCAGGTTGCCGATGACGTCGTTGCGGCCGGTGAAGCGAGGGTTGCGGCGCGGGACGCGGCCCCAGATCTCCGGCGGGTCGTTGGGGAAGCGGGGGCCGCGGCGGCCGCTCTCGGTGCCGATCCGGTCGGTGGGCAGCTCCAGGCGGCGCAGCACGCGGTACTCGGCCTCGTACGCGTCCAGGCCCCACAGGTCGGTCTTCTCCAGTACGGCGACGGCGCTGGGCAGCGGGGCGTCGGTGAGGCAGACCGCCGCGAACCGGTCGGGGTGGCGGTCGGTGACGGCGCGCAGGGCGGTGTTCCACTGCTCGTCGGTGTGGGTGCCGGCGGAGAAGTAGCGCTCGCTGAGGACGAGGAGGACCCGGCTGCCGGAGCGGGCCAGGTCGTCGAGGGCCTGGTCGATGCCGGGGCTGTTCTGCGGGTCCCAGCGCTGGAGGGCGACGCGGTGGCCGTGTTCCTCCAGGCGGTGCGCGATCCACACCGCCCAGGGGCGGTTGAATCCCGCGAAGCTGATGACGAATCGCTGCGGCTGGGGCGGCTGGGGCGGCTGCTGCGCCGCCGGTTCACGGTCCTGGCGACTACCGGTGGTCATCGGGCCGTCTCCCTGGAATCCGGGCGGTGGACGGGCTTGAAAGGTACCGCAGCGGACGGTCCGTCAGCCGTGTGCGAACGGCGCGAGTTCGGGGTGTGCCTCGCACCAGGCCCGGCGTTCGCGGTCGACGGCGCGGCGGGCCGCGGTGTGCTGGTCGCCGGGCGGCGGCAGGTCGTCCATGGCGCGTTCGGCGGCCCCCATCGCGTCCGTGAACTCCCGTCCCGCGGACGTCAGTTGCTCGTGCGACCGCAGGGTGGGCAGGACGGCGGCCACCTGCGCGCGGATCCGGGCGTGCTGGGCCCAGGCACCGCGGGCCCCGTAGAGGGCGGCGCGCTGCCAGTACCCGGCGAGGGCCAGGTGGGCGTAGGCGCCGTGCAGCAGGCCCTCCAGGGGGCGGGGGTCGCTGCGCCAGGGTGCCCAGTGACGGGGCGTGTGGTCGGCGGTGTGCAGGGTCAGGACGTCGGTGAGGGCGGTCAGTTTGCCGTGCTGGACCTCATGGACGAGGGTCGCGGCGAGCGCGGGCGGGGCCTGGGCGCGGGCGAGTACGGAGCCTGCGGCCGCGGGGAGGGTGGCACCGCTGGAGCGGGAGCCGCCGGCCAGCGGTACGACGGAGCGCAGCAGCTGGACGGTCTCCTCGGCGCGGATGGTGTCGTAGCGCTGGAGCAGGGTGAGCGCGCCGGACCACTGGGTGTCCCAGCGCTTGTGGCCCTTGGGGGTGAGCCGACGGGCGGGGCGGACCGGGGCGGGCTGCGCGGGGCCGGGTGCCCGGTAGGGGTCGAGGTCGTCGAGGGCGGTCCGGCCGCCGGGCAGGGCGTGCAGGGGCACGGTGGCGGGGTCGTCGGGGTCCCAGGAGCGTTCGGAGAGGGCGAGCGGGCCGGGCCGGTCCGGGCGCAGCAGTCCGAGGGTGGGCAGGACGAGCCGGCCGTGCAGGGGCCGCAGGGTGTGGCTGAAGGGGATCCCGGCGCGCAGGGCGGCGGCGACGGCGAGGGCCCCGAGGTGTCCGAGGTCGGGCGGGGGGCCGCAGGGGGCGTGCAGCCGGCGCAGGGTCTCCTCGGCCCACACCCCGGTGGCCGGGTAGTGCAGTACGTCGCGCACGGCGGCCGCGTCGCGGCGCTCGGCCTCCTCCAGCAGGGCCCAGTGGTCGGCGGTCTCCCCGGCCCGGCCGCCGGGGGCGGCGTCGAGGACCGCGCGCAGCAGGAGCAGGCGTTTGGAGCGGCGTACGTCGCGGACCAGGCGGGTGCCCTCCATGGAGGGTTCGGTGGAGGCGAGGGCGCGCAGGGTGGGCGAGGAGACGGTGAAGGTGGTGAGGGCGTCGGTCATGAGGCGACCGCCGGGGGGTGGACGGCGGGGACTTCGGCGGCGGGGACCTCGGCGGCGCGGCCTTCGGCGGCGGGGACGACGGACGCGGGGGCTTCGCCGGCGCGGCCTTCGGTCGTGGGGGCTTCGGTCGTGGGGGCTTCGGCGGCGGGCCGGGCGGTCTGCGCGGCCCGTTGGACGGCGGCGGCGATGTGCCGGATCAGGGGCTGGAGGTCGGCGCAGTACACGGACGGCTGGCGGAAGCCCTCGCCGGCGCGGTAGCGGTGCGGGTAGTGCCCTCCGCCGCACACGTCGACCAGCTCGCAGGCGCGGCACCGGGCGGCGAGCGCGTCCCGGCCGAGCTGGCGGGCGGCGAGTCCGGGGTGGTCGAGGAGCTGGTCGAAGCTGTGGGTGTCGAGGGTCATCCCGGTCGCGGCGGCCCCCTCGTACGCGGATTTCAGTGAGTCGGCCTGTTCGATGGAGCCGTCGGTCTCGATCACGGCGGTGGCGGCGGGCGTGAGCCCGAGGGTCTCGGTGGTGGTGGGCAGGCCGAGCAGCAGGGCGATGATCTCCTCGAAGAGCCGGATCCGGGTGCGCCGTACGCCGTCGTGCCACCAGCGCTCGAAGACGGCGAGGAGCCAGTCCGCGTACGGGGTCCGGCCCGGGTGGTGGCCGGGGGGCGGATCGCTCCAGTTCGCGAGCGGCAGAAGCAGCCCGATGCTGGGCGGGGCGAAGGCGAGCAGGGACTCGTAGGTCTCCACCGGGTCGTGGTCGAGATCCACGACGCAGAGCACCCCGGCGTAGCTCTGCGGATGGCGGGCCAGCAGCCGCAGGCCGCGGGCGGCGGACGCGAAGCCGGGCCGCCCGGCGTGGTCCACGCGGCGGGCGTTGTGCACGGGCAGCCCGCCGTCGAGGCTGACGCCGACGCGGATCCCGGCGGCGGCCAGGGCGGCGAGGCGGCCGCGGGTGAGCAGGGTGCCGTTGGTCTGGACGGTGGCGGTGACCCGGGTGCCCGGGGCGGCCCCGGCCACGGCGGCCCGGACGGCGTCGACGGGCGCGGCCAGTTGGGCCGGGGCGGTGAGCAGCGGTTCGCCGCCGTGCAGGACGAGATCGATCCGGGGCAGGTCGTGGGCGGCGGCGTGCTCGGCGATCCGCTGCGCGGCGCGGGCGGCGGTGGCGGGGGTCATGGCGGGCGGCTGGTCGCGCCAGCCCTGGTCGGCCATCTCGTAGACGTAGCAGTAGGTGCAGGCGAGGTTGCAGCGGCTGCGGGTCTTGAGGACGAACTGGCGTATCGGGTGTGGCCGGTGGCCGGCGGCCCGCGCGGCGGCCACGTCGAGCCGGGTGTAGGGCCAGGGCGCGTACCGGGCGTGGCGCAGCCGCTGGCCGGCGGCCGCCGCTTCGGCGGGCCCGGCGGGATACGCGTCGGCGTGGGAGGCGGCGGGGTCAGGGGGCGCGGTGGGGTCGGGGCCGCCGGGTGCGGGCAGCGGGGTTCCGCTCGTGACCGCTCGCCGCATCGCCGCACCTCCCTCCCCCGGCAACAGCCGCCCGGGGACACCCCGGCGGACGGTCCATCCCTGCCCTGGGGACGGTCCCGGCTAACGGCGGAAAGTGGTCAACTCGGTTTCAAGGTGGGACGGATCAGGCATGGTGCCTGCGATCAGGCCACGCTGGAGTCGAAGGCGTTGAGGATCTCCGCGGGATGGGTCACCCGCTCGACCATGCCCTCGATCACCCGGGCCAGCACGGGATGGTCGATCCCGCGCAGCGCCGCCAGGTCCAGCCCGGAGAGATCCGGCAGCCGCCCCGGACATCCCGGGGTCGCCGCCGCCACTTCCTGCTGCTTCGTCGCCATGTGCCGCCGGGCCCCCTGTCGCGTCGCACACCGGATGGTCAACTTCCCTTTCCCGTCGGCCGGTCCGTGGAAACGGCGGTCCCCGGCCCGGCCGCGCCCGGGCCCGGGCGTCAGAGCCCGGCCTCCAGGGCCAGGATCCGCGCGCGGACCGCCTCCGAGCGTCCTGCGGCGCCCTCACGGGTCCGCGTCAACAGCTCCAGCGCCGAGCGGTACGCGTCCAGGGCCGCGCGGGGCCGGGCGAGGCGTTCCAGTACGCCCCCGCGCAACTGCTGTACGCGGGCGGCCAGCTGGACGGCGGTGTCCTCGCGCTCCTCCACGTCGGCCTCCAGGGCGGCCCGCCAGGCCCGCCGGTAGGAGTCCGCCGCCCGGTCGAGGCGCTCCAGCGCCCGGGTGTGGCCGTGGATCTCCTGCTGGACGTCGCCGTGGTCCCGCCAGATGCGGGCCTGTTCCAGCGGGTCGCGGCTGTGCCGGACGGCCAGTTCCAGCAGGTACTCGGCCTCCCGCAGGTCCACCGGGTCGCCCTCGTACGTGTGCCGCAGCCGGAGCCCGGTGGCCAGCCGCAGGAGCCGTCGGGCCGCGCCGGGGTCGGACTGCGGTACCGCGGCCCGGCTCTCGCGCAGGACGCGTACGGCGGCCCCGGTGAACCGCCGCCCGCCGGTGGCCCGGGCCCGGTCCAGGAGTACGTCGCCCCACTCGGGCAGCAGTTCCCCGAAGGCCTCCGCGTCGCGGGGGATCAGCCGGCGGGCCCGGGCGTACGCCTCGGCCGCGTCCTCCAGTGCCGTCGGATCGGCGTCCCGCGCGTAGCGCTCCCGGTGCACGCGCGCCAGGCACACCAGGGCGGCCACCCGCAGCTCCGGGTCCCCGCCCGCCTCGGCCAGGGCGGCGTCCAGCTGCCCGGCGGCCTCCTCCAGCCGGCGGGGGAGGTGGCGCAGCGCGTCGGCGAGCTCCACCCGGACCTGGGCGGTGCCCGGGCCGGTGCGGCCATGGGCGCCGGGCGGGGCGGTCAGGGCCGCGGCGAGGCGGGCCGCGGCCTGTGCGGCCAGGGCCGTGCGCTCGGCCGGGTCCGGGGTGCGGGGCAGCAGGGCCAGCAGGACGCGGCCGAGGGCCAGGTGCAGCTCGGGGTACGGCGCCGGGCCGCCGTCGGTGGCGGCACCGTCCGTGGCGCTGTCCGGGCCGCCGTCCCCGCCGCCGTCCGGGCCGGCTGCGGCGGCGGTGTCCGCGCCCGGCGCCCGGCCCGCCAGGGGTTCGAGGGCCGCCCGGGCCTCGCGCAGCGCGCCCGCCTCGTCCCGGAGCCCGCTCAGCCGGATCAGGGTCTCCGCGCGCCGTACCGCGCAGTCCCGGCGCAGTTCCGGGTCGGCCGCGGCTCCGGCCGCCGCGAATTGCATGTCCGCCGCCGCCAGCAGCTCCGCGTCCGGTCCGGCGGCCAGCGCGCGCTCGTACAGCACCCGGCCGAGCACCGCCCCCGCCCGCGCCGTCCGCAGGCCGGTCACGGCCCGTTCCGCCTCGGCCAGGAGCTCCGGGTCCCGCTGGGCCGCCCACAGCCGCAGCAGCGCCCCCGCCAGCTCGGTCTCCGCCTCCTCCGGCGGGTCGCCGGGTCCCGCCGGGGCCGTCACCGCCCGCCGGAGCACCGCCACGGCCTCGTACAGCGCCCGCGCGCCGCCGTCCCCGTCGGCGTCGGCGTCGGCGAGCCGGTCCCGGGCGGCGCGCACCGCCCCGGCCCGGGTGGGCACCGGGGCCGCGGCGGGCCGGCGTACCGCGGGGCCCTCCTGCGGCATTCCGGGCAGGTAGCGCCGTACGACTTTGGCCGAAACCTGTGCGAAGGCCTGCGGGAGCCGTCCCTCGGGCACCCGCTCGTCCTCCTCGGGTCCGGGGTCGGCGACCGCCGGCGGGGTCCCGGTCAGCTGGGAGACGGCGAGCGCGGGGAAGTTCCGTACGCCCCGGCCGAAGTGCGCCAGCACGTACTCCGAGCAGTGCTTGAGCACCAGCGCGGCCTCGTCCCGCCCCAGCGGCCCCAGCAGTACGTCCTGCACCCCGGGGACGAACTCGTACCAGTGCCCCGGCCCCGGCCCGCTGCGCCGCAGCAGCCCGCTCAGCAGCACCTCCGCCAGGTCGGAGGGTTCGGAGTCCGGCAGCATCGTGCGCTGCACCAGCCGCATCACGGGCAGCGTCAGCGGCGCCGCCGACAGGTACACCGCGAGCTGTACGGCCCGGGGCGCGGCCGAGGAGCGGAACCGCGCCACCAGTTCGCGCGGCGGCCGCACCGCGCGCGGCGGCGGCAGGGGCGCGGCCGGATGGTCGGCCAGCACCCGGCCCACCTCGGCCGGTACGGGCCCGGCCGTCAGCCCGGCCAGCAGCCGGGCCCACGCCCCGAGGGCGGTCGCGCTCGGCGGCAGCACCGGCACCGTCAGCCCGCCCGTGGGCCGCCCGGGCAGCGGCGGCCGGTCCGGCCGGAACGTGAGCTTCTGCCCGCCGCCCTCCGGCCGGGTGAGCGTGCCCCGCTCGGTGGGCAGCCAGCTGCGCCCCCACAGCCGCTGCGGGAGCGGCTGGACGACCATGCACGGGGCGCACTCGGCCCACCGGTGGAGCAGCCGCTGCGCCGTGCCCTCGCGCCACAGCGGCCCGGCGCAGTCGGATACCACCATGGTCAGGGCCCGGCCGGTCGGGTCCCGCAACTGGTCACCGGAGCGCAGGCCGGACGCGCGTACGCAGCCGGGTGCCGGGCTGCGGCCGAGCGCGGCCGTGCCGTCGGTGAGGCGGTGCAGATAGTGCACCTGGACGTCCCGGAAGGCGCCCAACCGCTCGCACACGGACCGCAGTTCCTCGAACATGTCCTGCCAGACGGCCATCGACGGGGACGCGTCCATCACCAGCCGTACGGTCGCCTCGCGCCGGCTCGTCGGCCGGAGCACCGGGATGACCAGTCCGAGGGCCCGGGCGCTGGCCTCGGCGGTGGCCGACTCGTCGATCACCAGCCGGGTGGGCGGGCCGGGCGGGCGGTGCCGCTGGAGGGCGCGCAGGGCCCGCTGGATGTCCAGGATGCGGGGCAGCGCGGCGGCCCCGGGCACGCGTACGGGCACTCCGTACTCCTCGGGCGACTCCTGCGGCCGTTCCCCGTCGGCGCCGTCGGCCCGGGCCGTCCCGGGGGCGTAGAGCCCGACCGGAGCGTCGGCCTCCGTGTCTGTGCGTACGGGCTCGGCGGGCGCCTCTCCCGGTTCCTCGGGCGCGGTCTCCGGGGCGCCCGGCCCCGGCCCGCCCGGGGCGGCCTGCGCGGGCCCGCCGATGTGCCCGGCCAGCCACAGGGCGTCGGCGATCTCCCCGGCGGAGGGGTCGAGTCCGGCGGCGCGCAGCAGCACGGCCAGTTCACGGACGCCGGGCGCGCCGGCGGATGCCACGGCCGATCACCTCGGACGGTCGAGGCGCTGGATGAGCAGGTCCGCGAGGTCCTCCCGGGTGGGCGGGGCGGCGTAGTGGGTCAGGTACACGGCGTTGAGCAGTTGGTCGGCGGCGACCAGCTCGGACTGGGAGCGGCTGAGGAACTCCCGGATCAGGTCGGCCCCGAGGCGGGCGGCCTCCTCGCCGAGGTGGGCGCGGACCATGGTGGCGAGCCGTTTCTCGCCGGGCTGCCCGAGCTTCAGCTGGATGCAGCGGCGCAACAGGGCGGCGGGGAAGTCCCGTTCCCCGTTGCTGGTCAGGATGATGAACGGGAAGGCCCGGCAGCGCACGCGGCCGCCGCGGACGGTGACCTTGGTCCCGTCGTCGGTGAGCACCTGGACCTCGGGCTCGCCGTCGGCGACCCGTTCCAGCTCGGGGAGGGCGAACTCCCCTTCCTCCAGCACGTTCAGCAGGTCGTTGGGGAGGTCGATGTCGCTCTTGTCGAGCTCGTCGATGAGCAGGACGCGGGGCCGGGCGGTCGGCAGCAGGGCGGTGCCGAGCGGCCCGAGCCGGATGTACTTCCCGATGCCGGGGACCGCGGTGTCCGTGGCGGCGGCCGGGCCGGCTCCGCCGCTCGCGGCGATCTGGACGTCCTGCAGCCGGGCCAGGGCGTCGTACCGGTACAGGCCGTCCTGGAGCACGGTGCGGGACACCACCGGCCACCGGAGCACGCGTCCCAGCTTCAGCTCGTGGGCGACGGCGTGCGCGAGGGTGGACTTCCCGGTGCCGGGGAAGCCGGTCACGAGCAGCGGCCGCCGCAGGTAGAGGGCGGCGTTGATGGCCTCCAGCTCCTCCGGTTCCGGCCGGTGCAGCTCGGCGGCCTGCCGGTGCGCGCCGAGCCGCCGGGCCACGTTGCCGTCGGCGACCTGGGCCGGACCGCCCGGCTGCGCCACGGGACCGCCGTCGAAGTCCCGCCAGGGCGGCGGGTCGGGCAGGGCGTCGATCCCGTCGTGGGGCTCGCCCACCCCGCGGTATATGAGCCACTCGTCATTCATGGTGCTCCTGCTCCCTCCCTCGCGTCGTCCGTGCCGGCCTCCGTCACAGGTCGCCCTGGAGCGGCTCCTCGTCCGGCAGCGGCCGCGCCGGGTCCTCCCACACCAGCCCCGTCCCGGCCGCCCAGTAGGCGTCGGGATCCGCCCCGTAGGCCCGCCCCCGCAGGTTCTGCAGGCGTACCGGGAGCACCTCCGCCCGCCCGGCGTCGGCCAGTTCCTCCCGCAGCCCCCGGTGGAAGGGCGCGCACGAGGCTCCCGGGTCCGGCGGTGGCCGCCGGGTCACCACCACGCCGTACCCGGCGTCCCGTACCGCGTGCAGCGACCCGAGCGTGGGCTCCTGGTCGGCCGCCCGGCAGTGCACCGGCACGGTGTTGTCGGGGAGTCCGGTCAGCCACTCGGCGGCGGGGCTGCGCGGGCGTCCCCGTATGCAGTCGGCGCGTTCGTCCTGCAGCGGTCCCGCCTGGACCCGCGCCCAGCGGGCGGACGCGTCGGTGCCCTCACGGTCGGCGGGGTGCTCCCTGGCCCCGCCCGGGCCCGGGCCGGCGCCGCCCGGATGCGCGGCGCCCGCGTTCGCGCCTGCGGGGTGGCGCAGGACCACCGGCCGCTGCACGCCGAGCGGTACGCCGCCCACCACCACCCATTCGTCCACCGCGAGCCCGAACAGCGCGGGGGCCACGGCCACTTCGAGCAGGGCCGCCGCGTCGTGGGTGTCGCAGCGCCGGAAACCTTCGGCGAGCGGGGCCCGTAAGGCCTCCGGCAGGGCCGCCAGGGTGGCCCGTACGCCCGAGTCGACGGGTGTCACCCGCCCGGCGTGCGCGGGACCGGCCAGCACCGAGACCCGCCAGTCGTAGACGTCCTCCCAGCCGTGCGCCCAGACCTCCAGCAGCACCGAGGCCCCGGGCGGCAGCCCGCCGGACCGCCGCGCCGGGCCGTACGCCGTCCGCCCGGCCGAGGCCCGGCGGCGCCGCTCGCGCTCGGCGAGGCCCCGCTCGTGGCGCTCGCCGAGCTCGCGCCGCAGCGGCCGCCACAGCCGCTCGGCCGTGGCCCGTACCCAGTCCCACAGCTCCTCGTCCGCGCCCGGCGTGGCCTGCTCCCGGTACTCGGCCACGCTCACGTCCGTCGCGTACCGGAGCATCGCCGCGGCCTCCCCCGTCCCGCCCGGCGGGTCGTGCAGCAGCCCCAGCCCGTCGCGCCAGCTCAGCGGGGCCGGCGGCAGCGGGTCCGGCTCCTCGCCGCGCGCCTCCTCGACCAGGGCGCGTACGACCTCGGAGGAGCCGGGCGGGGGCAGCTCGGCCAGCAGCCCGTACAGGGTGGTGCGTTCGCCGGGGGTGAGCCGGCCCCGGCCGGCGTACGGGTCGCCCTCCTCCGGCGGGAGCTCGCCGTGCACGTCCGTCCAGGTCCGGCGGTTGTCGAGATCGCTGAGGTGCTGGTCGTAGTGGTACAGGTCGTGGGCCTGCATGATCCGGCGGTAGAGCCCGACCTGGCCCCGCGCGGCCATCGGCAGGGTGCGCAACTGCACGACGGAGACGGCGAGCCCGCCGCCGCCCGTCTGCCGCCGGGCCTTGAGCACGCCGACGACCTCGCCGCGGGCGAGGTCCACCACGGGCCCGCCGGACATGCCGGGCTCGATCTCGTCGTCGTCGCCGAGCCGGATGGCCGCGCCGTTCCCGGCGGTGCCGCGCAGCCGGGTGGTGCGGCCGGTGATCTCGGGTGTGCCGAGGTCCTCGGTGCAGCCGAAGTAGGCGACCTCGTCGAAACGCGGTCTGGAGCGGTCGGTCAGCCACACGCAGGCGTGCGAGACGGGGGCGAGCACCCTGACCAGCGCGAGGTCGGGCAGGTCCCACAGGGCGTGCCGGCCGGGCCGCCGCTCCTCCAGCCGCTCGGGCAGGACGCACTCCACGCGCCCGGTGACCGTGCCGGTGATGCTCCCGGCGGAAAAGGTGATGCCGACCTCGCGTCCCGTCAGACGCACCGCAGCACCCCCTTCGCCGACCACGTGCGCGCACGTCAGGACCCAGCCGGGGGCGATGAAGAAGCCGCTCCCCCACGTGGGACCGGTCCGATGACTGCGAGGGGTCTCATACCCGCCCGGCGGGGCGTGAACGCGTACGGTCGCCGCCTGGACGAGGGGCTCCAGAAGCTCGAAGGCGCGCGCGGACCCGGTCGTGCGCCCGTCCGTCATCCGCACCCCCCGCTCGTTGGGCATCCAGGCTAGACCCGGGGAGGGCGCAGGCGGGAGGTCTCGCCTTAAGGCGGATTATCCTGGCGGGAAACACCCCCTGCACACCCCCATCACGGCACGGAGCCCGACTTGTACTTCACCGATCGCGGCATCGAGGAGCTGGAGAAGCGGCGCGGCGAGGAGGAGGTCACCTTCGAGTGGCTCGCCGAGCAGCTGCGCACCTTCGTCGATCTGAACCCGGACTTCGAGGTCCCGGTGGAACGCCTGGCCACCTGGCTGGCCCGGCTGGACGACGACGAGGACGCGGACGACGAGTGACCCCCCTCGTACTGGCCGGTTCTGTCCGCCGGCACCGAACTCCGTCGCCTCCGGCGCCACCACCGGGCACCATGGGTCCGGTGAAGGACCTCCCGCCCGGACTGCCGCCGGCCCACTCGCGCAAGTGGCACAACCGCCGCTGGTGGGACCAGCTGGGCTACCTGCGCGTGCGCTCCCTGGGGAACCCGCACTGGTCCCGGGACATGCCGTGGCTGATCACGTGGCTGCGACGCGAACGCTCGACCGCCCTCCCCACGGACCAGGGCCTCTACGACGAGGCGATCGCCGCGGCCCAGACCTACGCACGCACCCCCCGGCGCTCGCCGGAGGCCGAACGCGCATGGGACCGGCTCCTGGAACCGGTGGACGAGCTGCTGACGAGACGCCAGAGCAGACACCTGGCCGCGACCGACAAGGCCCGCACCGAACAATCCGCCGCGGGCTCCTGACCACCTCAGAGACTGCGCACGATGTCTTCGAGCACGGCCCGAGCGGAGACGAGGAGCGGCGCCACCTCGCGGATCCGGGCGATCAGACTCTCCTCCGTGCGGGTGCGCTGCCAACAGCAGACCGGGTCGTGGTGGACGCTCCATGCGTAGTGGCAGAGGCGGCAGTCGGCCATGGGACCGCCGTACTTGATCGCGATCGGGGCCGGCAGGCCGCATCCGGCGCAGGGCGCGTGAGCCCGCGCGCACTCCCCGCCGGGGTGTGCGTGGGACACCTCGGCCTGCGAGCGATCAGGGCGGCCTGTCACGTCGCCACCCCCTCGGCAAGCCGCGCCGCGCCCACCCGTACGAGCAGCCGCACGGCGGCGACCCGGCAGAAGTGCGCCCCCGGGCCGGGGGCCGAGGCCCAGTACAGGGACAGCGCAGGCTGGTCCCGGCCGATGTCGGGCACCCCGAGGTGGGTGCCGTGGCCGAGGCATTCGACGGCGCTCCGGGGCTGCCAGCCCTCCCCCGTACCCGGCTCGACGAGCGCGTAGCGGTTCCGGCCACGCGCGTCGCGGATCACTGGCCCCTCCAGGGCCAGGGCGAGCGCGAGGTCCACGACACGGTCCGTGGAGCTCTCGACGGCCGCGTGCGCGAGGGCGTCGGGGATGCGCACGGCTTCGAAGCGGGCCCCGAGCGGCAGCACGGCAACACCGTGCTCCCGCCACGCGGCATGCGCCACCGCGGGATCGGCCAGGCAGTACGCGTACCAGTCGGCCGTCTTCTTCCAGGACACGGCGGCTCCCTACCGTCGTCAGCGGGTGATGAGACCAGACTGGCGAGCGGCAAAGGACGAAATGCTCACAACCGTGTGAGCGTGTGAGCGCTCTACTTTTCCACCCAGGCAGCGAGGTGGTTGAGGGCCTCCGGGGTCCGCCGAGCCATATGGACCAGGCCTTGGATCGTCTCCTGGGTACTCGGGTGGTAGCGGGTCTGTTCGGGGGCGACGTGGCGGGCTTCTGACAACGAGGCCAAGGCCTTCGTCGCGTTCCCCGTCTCCATCTCGGCTCGCGCCCGGTAGATCAGGAAGTGGGCTCGACGGCTCGTTGCGAAGGCCGTCGGCGGCCGGATCTTCCGGGCGGCCGTGAGCGCGTCGTCGTACTGCCGCATCTGAGTAAGTGCCGACATCGCGTGCACCGCGACGTTCATGGGCCCGAAGGACAGCCAGTGCACCGTCGAAGCGTCTCCTGTTCGCTTGGCCAATGTGCGGGCTTCGGCGATGTGCCGTTCCACTGCACTCCGATCCCCCGCACGGGCCGCGATGACGGTGGCACCGAGATGCAGCTGCCCGGTCACCGCGAGGCGTTCACGACCCTCCTGGGACCTGTTCCAGGATCCGGAGTCCCGCCTCGATCAGCCTCTCGCCCGTGCGGTACTCGCCGCTCTTCGAGTGGACGAGAGCCCGCTTGTACTGCCGCACGGCCGCAAGGCACGGGTCGGCAGCACGCTCGGCGGCCCAGTCCATGCGGTCGAGGGCAACGGTGGAGAGGTCGTAGAACCCCAGCTTGACGGCAACGTCGTGGGCGCTCCGGTAGGCCGATGCCAACGCCGTCCAGGCTTCAGTGGACGGACCGGACCACACGGTCGAGGTCAGCTCGGCGATCACGCCGGGCAGGACCCTTGAGGCTTCCCGCAGCTTGGTCGCGCGAACGGTCGCACACAATCGGTCGGCCGCGGTTACGAGGTCGCCCACCGGGCGTGCTGTGACGTCCGGGTCGTGCCCGAGGTCGTAGAGAGTGAGCGCGTCTCGGATGGGCCGCACGAGCGCCTCTCGGCGATCCTGCTGGACGGTACTGACGTGGGGTTGTCCCGTCAGTACCGCCGTATCGATCCGAAGGGCTTGGGCCACTGCGGTGAGGAAGGCATCCGTCGCGGGCCGGGCACCGCACTCCACCTGATTCAGCAGGCTGTAGGAGTACGGGAGCAGCTCGGCCAGCTGCTTCTGCGTGAGGCGGGCCAGCCGCCGCTGGACGCGAATGCGCGACCCTGGATGGTCGTCGAAAGTCGGCATGCCGGACGCTCCCGCTTCTGAATCGTTGTCCGGACACTACCCACTCCGCCCATGGGCCACCTGGGATCCGCGGCCGGAGCCTGTGGTCAACTGGGAGCCATGACGCGCACCTTGTACCTCTTCGGATCGGCCGCTCCGCCGGTATTGGACGTCGCCCGCGTGATCGAGGAGGCGCAGTCTCGCGGGTGGGACGTCTGTCTCGGATTGACGCCCACGGCCGCGGACTGGCTCAGGGAAGGGCTCGACGGCCTCGCCGCGCTCACCGGACACCCGGTCCGCAGCAGCTACAAACGGCCCGGTGATCCGGACGTGTGGCCGGCGGCGGACGCCGTCCTCGTCGCCCCGGCCACCTTCAACACGATCAACGCGTGGGCCCTGGGCCTCACCGACCGCTTCATCGTCGGCGTGGTCGCCGAAGGCATCGGCAAGGGAATCCCCTTGGCCGTCATGCCGTGCGTCAACGCGGCCTACGTACAGCACAGGGCTTTTGAGCGGTCCGTGCAGGAACTCCGGGAAATGGGGGTGACGGTGCTGTACGGCGAGGACGGCTTCGTCCCGAACCTTCCCGGGCAGGGCCGTAAGGAGGCCTACCCCTGGGATCTCGCCCTGACCGCGATGGACCACCTCGTTCCGAAGCGGGAGGCATAGCGCGGATGCGGCAGGTTGCGGGGTTTCCTCGCCGAGGCATGAAGGAGAGACACAGTGGCTGACGACCTGTCCGCGGTGGCCGGCTTCCTCTACGAGGCGGGGACGCTCAAGCACACGCGCCGCACGGGCTGGTGGATGGCCGGCGTCAACGATCCGGAGAGCGTGGCCGAGCCCTCGTGGCGGACCTCCCTCATCGCGTCGATCATCGCGAAGCTGGAAGGCGCCGACCCAGCGCGGGCTGCCTTCCTCGCGGTGTGGCACGACACCCAGAGACCCGCACCGGGGACGTGAACCACCTCGGCAAGAAGTACGCGACCGGCGCCGACCCGGTCGCGGTGACGGCCGACCAGACCGTCGGCATGCCGAACGGGCTCGCGTCGGTGATCCAGGAACTCGTCGCCGAGTACGAGGCCAAGGACTCCCCGGAAGCCGTGTGCGCCCGTGACGCGGACAAGCTGGAGTGCATGCTGCAGGGCATCGAATACAAGGCTCAGGGGTACGCCAACGCCCGGCGGTGGATCGACAACAGCCGGGCCCGCCTCACGACGGAGACCGGTCGGCGGCTGGCCGACGAGCTGCTGAGCCAGAACCCCCTCGATTGGTTGCGGACCGTCCTCGGCGAGAAGGCCTGAGACCGGACGGGGCCGCGCATGACACCGGCCCGGCCGCTCGGAGCGGTCGGGCCGGTGTCATGTGCGCTCCGGCAGGGAGCGCGGGTAAAGCCTTCGGGCACCCAGGATCAGGCGGCCTTGGTCTCCCAGAAGATGCGGTCGATCTCGGCGATGAGCTCAAGAGCCTTCGCGCCGGTCGCCGGGTCGTTCGACGCCTTGGCGGCCGAGAGGGCCTTCAGGGTGTCGTTGACCAGGGTGTGCAGCTGCGGGTACTTCTCGAAGTGCGGGGGCTTGAAGTAGTCGCTCCACAGCACCGAGACGTGGTGCTTGGCGAGCTCGGCGCGCTGCTCCTTGATGGTGATGGCGCGCGCGCGGAAGTCGGCGTCTTCGTTGGCCTGGTACTTCTCCTGCACGGCCTTGACGGACTCGGCCTCGATGCGGGCCTGGGCAGGGTCGTACACGCCGCACGGAAGATCGCAGTGGGCGGAGACCTTCGCCTTGGGGGCGAAGAGGCGGGAAAGCATGGAGTGTGTCCTCCTCGTGATCGTCTTCTCAAGGGGGAGATTACTCGCTGAACAACCGGATTTCGCGGGCGCCCCCATGGGCTTAGGACAAAAGTCCAGGGGCTCGGCCGGACCGGTGAGCGAACGTACGGACCCGTGCGGCAGCATGCGGGGGTGACGAGGAGGACACGCATGGTGGAGAACGGGCGCCCGCGCAAGCGGTTCGGGGTGGTGGACGTGACGGGGGCGTCGATGGTGCCGACGCTGCTGAACGGGGACCAGCTCGTGGTCCGGTACGGGGCTGCCGTACGGCCGGGTGACGTGGTCGTGCTGCGGCATCCGCTCCAGCAGGACCTGCTGGTGGTCAAGCGCGCGGTGGAGCGGCGGCCGGGCGGCAGCTGGTGGGTGCTCGGCGACAACCCGTACAACGAGACCGGCGACAGCACCGTCTACGGCGCGGTGCCTGCGGAGCTGGTGCTGGCGACGGCGGTGCTGCGTTTCCGGCCGCGCGAGGAGGATCAGCGTTCGCTGAGGGCCCGGCTGTCCTGGGCGGTCTCGGCGCTGCGCCCGCTGCGGGCGGACTCCTCGGCCTCCAGCCGCTTGCGGGCGCGGTAGGCGGCCACGTTCGCCCGGGTGGCGCAGCGGTCGGAGCAGTAGCGCCGGGAGCGGTTGGTGGAGGTGTCGAGGTAGGCGTTGCGGCAGGGCGCGGCCTGGCACAGGCCGAGGCGGTCGGGGCCGTGCTCGGTGAGGGCGAAGGCCAGGCCCATGGAGGCCATGGCGGCGTAGCCGGCGGAGGCGTTCGAGGGGTGCTCGGCGAGGTGGATGTGCCAGTCGGGGCGGCCGTCGTCGTCGAGGGTCTCGTGGCCGGACACCTGGGGACTGACGGGGAACTCCATGAGCAGCGAGTTCAGCAGGTCGACCGCGAGGACGTGGTCGCCGCCGTCGGCGGCCTCGAAGACGGAGCGCAGGCGGCCGCGGACGTTGCGGAAGCGGGTGACGTCACCGTCGGTGACGCGGCGCGCCATCTGCTGACTTGCGCCGAACAGGGCGCGGACGGCGTCCACCGAGGTGAGCGCGTCCTTGTTGCGGGCCGGCTCCTCGGTGTTGACCAGGCGCACGGCGAAGTCCGAGTAATGGGCCAGTTCCACTTGTAGTCCTTACGGCTGCGGATTAATGTCTCCGGTAACGGCTGAGACGTCTTCGAGGGTATTACGTGTGGAGGGGTTCGGGATGACGGATACGGCGGACACGGCGGACACGACCGGAGCGGCGGGCACGACCGACTGGCAGGCCTGGCAGGACAGCTGGGACCGGCAGCAGGAGTGGTACATGCCCGACCGCGAGGAGCGGTTCCGCGTGATGCTGGACATGGTCGAGGCACTGGTGGGACCCGCCCCCCGGGTGCTGGATCTCGCATGCGGTACGGGAAGTATTACGGACCGCGTCCTCAGGCGGTTCCCGGAAGCCACCAGTACGGGCGTCGATCTCGACCCCGCCATGTTGACCATCGCCGAGGGCCACTTCGCCGGGGACCCGCGGGTCACCTTCGTGACCGCCGACCTCAAGGACACCGACTGGCGCGCCGCCCTCCCCCACGACAGCTACGACGCCGTCCTGACGGCCACCGCCCTGCACTGGCTGCCGAGCAAGGAGCTGGCCGTCCTGTACGGGCAGCTCGCACCGCTCCTGGCGCCGGGCGGGGTGTTCATGAACGCCGACCACATGCCCGACCCGGCCACCCCGCGCATCGACGCCGCCGAGCACGCCCACCGGCACGCCGGCATGGGCCGGGCCAAGGCGGCCGGAGCGGTGGACTGGCGCGAGTGGTGGGCGCTCGCGGGCGCCGAACCGGCACTGGCCGAGCAGGTGAAGCAGCGCTTCGAGATCTACGGGGAGCACGCGGACGGCGACACCCCCTCCGAGGCCTGGCACGCCGAGACCCTGCGCGCCGCGGGCTTCGCGGAGGCCCGTACGGTCTGGCGCTCCCCCTCGGACGCGCTGGTCCTAGGTCTGAAGTAGGGACCTCGGAACGGCTGAGGGGCGGTACGGGATCCCGTACCGCCCCTCGTCGGTCCGCGGGCGCGGACCACAGCGTCTTGGAGCTACAGCACCTTGGAGAGGAATGCCTTGGTCCGGTCGTGCTGGGGGTTGCCCAGGACGTCGCGGGGGTGGCCGGACTCCACGACCACGCCGCCGTCCATGAAGACGAGGTTGTCGCCGACCTCGCGGGCGAAGCCCATCTCGTGCGTGACCACGATCATGGTCATGCCCGATTCGGCGAGGTCCCGCATGACGTCCAGGACGTCACCGACCAGCTCCGGGTCGAGCGCCGAGGTGGGCTCGTCGAAGAGCATCAGCTTCGGCTCCATGGCCAGCGCGCGGGCGATCGCCACACGCTGCTGCTGCCCGCCGGAGAGCTGGGTGGGATAGTTCCCGCCCTTGTCCCCGAGACCCACCCGGTCCAGGAGCTTGACGGCACGCTCACGCGCCACCGCCTTCGACTCACCCTTGACCATGACGGGGGCTTCCATCACGTTCTCGATGGCCGTCATGTGCGGGAACAGGTTGAACCGCTGGAAGACCATGCCGATGTCCCGGCGCTGCGCCGCGACCTCGCTGTCCTTCAGCTCGTACAGCTTGTCGCCCTTCTGGCGGTACCCCACCAGCTGCCCGTCCACGTACAGGCGTCCCGCGTTGACCTGCTCCAGGTGGTTGATGCACCGCAGGAACGTCGACTTGCCGGAGCCGGACGGGCCGACCAGGCAGAACACCTCACGCGGGGCGACCTCCAGGTCGATGCCCTTGAGGATGTGCGCCGCACCGTAGGACTTGTGGACGCCCTCGGCCTTCACCATGGCAGTCGTCATCAGGCCACCGCCTTGCGGTTCGAGAAGCTGGACAGTTTCGCCTTGATCTTCTGCAGCGGCGTCGGCGGCAGCGAACGCAGCGCACCACGGGCGTAGCGGCGCTCCAGGTAGTACTGGCCGACGCTGAACACGCTGGTCAGGGCGAGGTACCAGATCGACGCGACGAAGAACATCTCCATCACCGCGAACGAGGTCGAGGCGATGTCCTGGGCCGCGCGCAGCAGGTCGAAGTACTGCACCGCGACCACCAGCGAGGAGGTCTTGAGCATGTTGATGAACTCGTTGCCCGACGGGGGCACGATCACCCGCATGGCCTGCGGCAGCACGACCCGGCGCATCGTCTGCGTCCGCGTCATGCCCAGCGCGTGCGAGGCCTCCGTCTGGCCCTCGTCGACCGACTGGATGCCGGCCCGGACGATCTCCGCCATGTACGCGCCCTCGTTCAGACCCAGACCCAGCAGGGCCGCCAGGAACGGGGTCATGACCTGCGTCATCTCGTCCTTGTAGAACCCGAGGTTCAGGATCGGGAAGATCAGGGCGAGGTTGAACCAGATCAGCAGCTGCACGTACACCGGGGTGCCGCGGAACAGCCAGATGTAGAACCAGGCGATGGTGCTGGTCACCGGGTTCTTCGAGAGCCGCATGACGGCGAAGAGAATGCCGAGGACCAGGCCCAGGGCCATCGAGGTGATGCTGATCCAGACCGTGTTGACGACACCACGGAGGATCGTCGGGTCGAACAGCTTCTCCGGCACGGTGGCCCAGCGCACGTTGCCCTGCGAGAAGGCGACGGCGAGCGCCACGACCAGGCCGATGACGACCACGGCGCTGATCCAGCGGCCGTAGTGGCGCACCGGGATGGCCTTGATGGCCTCGGGGGGGACGGCCCCGGCCGGCGGGGTGTCCGCCGGGCCCGGGACCTTGTCGAGCTTGTCAGTCACAGTGACTGCCCTTCAGTGTGCTGCGGTGGTACGCGGAGATCAGGAACCGGCGTTGATCTTGGCCTCGGTCACGGCGCCGGAGCCCGCGTTCCACTTGTCCAGGGCGGCCTTGTACGTGCCGTCCTTGATGACCGCGTCAAGGGCTTCCTTGAGCGCGTCGCGCAGCTGGCTGTTCTTCTTGTCCACCGCGATGCCGAAGAGGCCGGCGTCGGTCGGGTTGGCGATGGCCTCGAAGTCGTTGCCGCCACCGGCGGTCTGCGCGATGTACGCGGCGACCGGGGAGTCGTTCAGGTCCGCGGCGGCGCCGCCGGCCTTCACACGGGTCTGGGCCTCGGCATCGGTCGGGAAGGACTCGATCTTGAGCTCGCCCTTGCCGTCCGTCTTGCACTTCTCGGCCTGGGTCTTGGCCGACTCCTCGTACGTGGTGCCGCGCTGCACGGCGACCGTCTTGCCGCACAGGTCGTCGAGGGTCTTGATGCCCTGCGGGTTGCCCTTCTTGACCAGGATGCCGGTCGAGGCGGAGAAGTAGTCGACGAAGTCGACACCGGCACCGGTCTTGGCGCCCTTGTCGTCCAGGCCCTCCTGACGGGCCTTGGTGTCGGTGAGCGAGGACATGACCAGGTCGCTGCGACCCGTCTGCATGCTGCCGATCAGGGTGTCGAAGGTGCCCGACTCGAACTTGAACTGCACGCCGAGCTGCTTGGCCAGGGCCGCCGCCACGTCGGGGTCGACGCCGACGATCTTGCCGCCCTCGGTGAACTCCATCGGCGCGTAGGTGGAGTCCGTGCCGACCTTGATGACACCGGCGTCCTGGATCTTCTTCGGGAGCTTGGAGAAGAGCGGAGCGCTGCTGTTGGCAGCCGCGCCCGACGGGGTGCTGGAGGCCTTGTCGGTCTGGTCACCACAGCCGGTGAGGATCAGGGCGCCCGCGACCGCGATCGCGCCGACCGCGGCGATCCGGGACCGTGCGGCGGTCGTACGACGGGTGGTGCTAGCGGTCATGGCTTGGTTCCTCCGGCGCTGGTGGAAAAGCAACGAAAAACGGTCGAACACGCACCATCGAGTGTCGCGACCTTGTGTGATTACGGCATCTTGCCATTCGGACTGAGACATTCAGGGTGCCCGTCAGGTCAAAATCGCATAACGGGCGCCCGGGGTAGCCCAACAGGACTGCGGGGAAGGGGGTTCGAGGCCGCAGATACTGCTGTGACCTGCTGGTTTTACCGAAGTTTCTCCGGGGCGTCTCGCCCACTGGACGGCAAGGTTTGGACTTTTCGCCAAAAGCCGGGCAAGGGACCTACAGTTGAGCGGGAATCGACTCGTCTGGGCGAGCGTTCTTCGGGTAGAACAGATCCTTACACCCCTCATCCGGGGCTCAGGGCGCGCGTGCGGCGCGCCCGCGCGTACGAAACCTCCCCTTCGCGGAGACGGGCCAACCGTTGACGCGGAGCACGGACGCGGTGCCCGCCCACCCCTTAACCAGGAGTGGCCACCCTCAACGATTCAAAGGACTTAAGGGGTCACACGAAGTGGCAGCGGAAATCTTCAACCCTCGCAGTGACAGCGTCACGGACAACAACCCGGACGCGGTGTTCGCGCTGCACCGGGGCGGCAAGATGGCCATCCAGGCCACAGTGCCGGTCACCAACAAGGATGACCTTTCCCTCGCGTACACGCCCGGCGTGGCGAAGGTGTGCAGCGCCATCGCCGAGCAGCCGGAGCTGGTGAACGAGTACACCTGGAAGTCCAACGTGGTCGCCGTCGTCACCGACGGTACGGCCGTGCTCGGACTCGGTGACATCGGTCCCGAGGCCTCCCTCCCGGTGATGGAGGGCAAGGCGATCCTCTTCAAGCAGTTCGGCGGCGTGGACGCGGTTCCGATCGCGCTCGCCACCAAGGACACGGACGAGATCATCGAGACGGTCATCCGTCTCGCCCCGTCCTTTGGCGGGGTGAACCTGGAGGACATCTCCGCGCCCCGCTGCTTCGAGATCGAGCGCCGCCTCCAGGAGGCGCTGGACATCCCGATCTTCCACGACGACCAGCACGGCACCGCCATCGTGACGCTCGCCGCGCTGCGCAACGCCGCGAAGCTGACGGGTCGCACCCTCGGAGACCTGCGCGCCGTGATCTCGGGTGCCGGCGCAGCCGGTATCGCCATCGCCAAGATCCTGGTGGACGCGGGCATCGGCGACGTCTGCGTCACCGACCGCAAGGGCGTCGTGTCCGCGGACCGCTCCGACCTGACGGACGTCAAGGCGGAGATCGCGGGTCTGACCAACAAGACCGGCCAGACGGGCTCCCTGGAGACCGCACTGAACGGCGCGGACGTCTTCATCGGCGTCTCCGGCGGTACGGTCCCGGAGGAGGCGGTGGCCTCGATGGCGAAGGACGCGTTCGTCTTCGCCATGGCCAACCCGAACCCGGAGGTCCACCCCGACGTCGCGCACAAGTACGCGGCGGTCGTGGCGACGGGCCGTTCGGACTTCCCGAACCAGATCAACAACGTGCTGGCGTTCCCGGGCATCTTCGCGGGCGCCCTCAAGGTGCGCGCCACCCGGATCACCGAGGGCATGAAGATCGCCGCCGCCGACGCCATCGCCGGCGTCGTGGGTGACGAGCTCGCCGCCGACTACGTGATCCCGTCGCCGTTCGACGAGCGCGTGGCGGAGGCCGTCGCCAACGCCGTGGCCGCCGCGGCCAAGGCCGACGGAGTGGCCCGTCTGGTCTGAGACCGGACCTGAGCCGTACGAGAAAAGGCCCGACCGGATCCCCGGCCGGGTCTTTCCGTTCCGCACAGCGCGCTCGCCACCTGTACCGGAATCGCGCCCGGCGGCCCGTTCTCGCCTCCCGCCGGGGGCCGGCGCGGCCGGGGTGAGCCGGGTGGCTGAGACGAAGGCCTCAGGAGGGCGGTCCCCGAGAGACTGGAACCCGCCCCTACCGAGCGGTAGCGTCGCCGCATGTTCGCTGCCTACGCCGCCCGAATCGACCGTGACCAGCCGCTGAACGGCCTTGAGCTGGGCGACCGCCCGGCCCCCGAGGCCCGGCCGGGCTGGGTGACCGTGAACGTCAGGGCCGCCTCCCTCAACCACCACGACCTGTGGTCGCTGCGCGGGGTCGGCCTCGGCGAGGAAAGACTCCCGATGATCCTCGGCTGCGACGCCGCCGGGATCGACCAGGACGGCAACGAGGTCGTCCTGCACTCCGTGATCGGCCAGAGCGGCCACGGGGTCGGCCCGGACGAGCCGCGCTCGATCCTGACCGAGCGCTACCAGGGGACCTTCGCCGAGCAGGTGACCGTCCCCGCCTGGAACGTGCTGCGCAAGCCCGCCGAGCTGACCTTCGAGGAGGCCGCCTGCCTTCCGACGGCCTGGCTGACGGCGTACCGAATGCTGTTCACCAACGCCGGGGTCCGCCCCGGGGACTCCGTCCTGGTGCAGGGCGCCGGCGGCGGTGTCGCGACCGCCGCGATCGCCCTCGGCAAGGCGGCCGGCCTGCGGGTGTTCGCCACGAGCCGGGACGAGGCCAAGCGCAAGCGGGCCGTGGAGCTGGGCGCGGCGGAGGCGTTCGAGCCGGGTGCGCGGCTGCCGCAGCGGGTGGACGCGGTGATCGAGACGGTGGGCGCCGCCACCTGGTCGCACTCCGTGAAGTCCCTGCGCCCGGGCGGCACCCTGGTGATCTCCGGCGCCACGAGCGGCGACCGCCCCGCGCACGCCGAGCTGACCCGGATCTTCTTCCTGGAGCTGAAGGTGGTCGGCTCGACGATGGGCTCGAAGGACGAGCTGGAGGACCTGCTCGCCTTCTGCGCGAACACCGGGCTGCGGCCGGTCATCGACGAGGTGCTGCCGCTGGACCGGGCGCGCGAGGGATTCGAGAAGCTCGCGTCGGGCGACCTCTTCGGCAAGATCGTCCTCACCCCCTGACCACCCTGGATGTCAACTGGGGTTGACGAACCTCCCGCGTCAACCTACATTGACATCCATGACCGAAGCCACTGATCTCGCCGAACGGGCCGGTGACCGCGACCCGCGCGTGGGCCTGCGTGCCGTGGCCGCCCTCCGGAGGCTGCTGGAGCAGCTGGAGGCCGTACAGGTACGCAGCGCCCGCGCGCAGGGGTGGTCCTGGCAGGAGATCGCGGCCGAGCTGGGCGTCAGCCGGCAGGCCGTGCACAAGAAATACGGGAGGCTCTGATGTTCGAACGCTTCACCCGCGACGCCCGGTCGACCGTGACCGGGGCGGTGACCGAGGCCCGGCAGGCCGGGGCGCCCACCGTCACCGAGGAGCACCTGCTGCTCTCCCTGCTGGCCCTGGGGACCCTGGATCCGCTCGGCGTGGACCGCGCGGTGGTGGCCGCCGACCTCACGGCGGCCCGCCGCCGGGGCGGCATGTCCAGGGCGGACGAGGAGGCGCTGGCCGGACTCGGCATCGACCTCACCGAGATCGTCTCCCGCATCGAGGAGACCCACGGCCGGGGCGCCCTCGCGACCCCCGCGCCCCGCAGGCGGACCCTGGGCGCCTCGATCCGCTCCGCCTTCGGCCGTGAGGTCGCGGACGACCGCACCGGCAGCTACCGGGTCCCCTTCACCGCGGGCGCGAAGAAGGTGCTGGAGCAGTCGCTGCGCATCGCGCTGGGCCGCAAGGACAACCACATCGGCACCCTGCACCTGCTGCTGGCCCTGCTCTCCCGCCCCGGCACCGTCTCCGAGGTCCTCTCGGACCACGGCATCACATACGGCACGGCCGAAACCGGCCTGGCGGCCTGACCGGCCGCCCGCACTTCCAGCCCCGCCGTGGGGCGCCTCCCAGCGGCAGCCGGGGGAGTTCGAGGCGCGGGGTCCGGGGCGGCGCCCCGGCAGCGGGCCCGCGGGCGAGCTACGGCCTGGCCCCGAACGTGGTGCCCAGCCGGCCCGCGGCAGCCTCCAGGTGGCGGCGCGCCTCGGCGACCTGGGCCACGGTCACCCCGCGGTCCCGCGCCGTATCGCGGACCTCGTCGCGGAAACGGTCCAGCAGCCGGTCCAGGTCACGCGCCGGGTCACCGGTGGGCGCGAGGTCCGCGGCCCAGTCCGAGGCCGCCGCCGCGTCCGCCCCGTCGACGCCGTCCACGCCGTCCAGGCCGTCCGCCGCAGTACGGGGCTCCGCGCCCGCCGGGGCCGTGGTCTGCGTACCGCCCCCGAGCCAGGCCCCGGCCAGACTGCCCAGGACGCCGCCGGACTTGGCGAACTGCTCCTGAAGCTGGCCCGCGATGCGCTGGACCTCCTCGCGGGCCCGCTCCTGGGCCTCCTTGGCCTGGCGGCGGGCCTGCTGAGCCTCCTCGCGGGCGCGGCGGCTCTCGTCCTTCGCCCGCCGCGCCTGTTCCTTCCACTCCTGCCGTGCCTTGCGCAGGTCCTCCTTGGCGGCCTTCCAGGACTCGTCCTCGACCTGGGTCGCCGACGCCGAGGCCGCGGCCCGCATCTCGCGGCGCAGGTCACCCGCCGCGCCCCGGACGTCGTCGCGGATCTCGGCGGCGAGCTCGGTGACCGAGTCGCGGATCTCCAGCTCCAGGTCGGCCAGTTCGCCGCCGCGGTCGGCCAGTTCGGCCCGGCCGGCATCGGTGATCGAGTACACCTTGCGCCCGCCCTCGGTGGCGTGCGTGACCAGGCCCTCGGCCTCCAGCTTCGCCAGCCGCGGGTACACGGTGCCCGCGGAGGGCGCGTACAGGCCCTGGAAGCGCTCCTCCAGCAGGCGGATCACCTCGTACCCGTGGCGCGGGGCCTCGTCCAGCAGCTTGAGGAGGTACAGGCGGAGTCGGCCGTGGGCGAAGACGGGCGGCATGTCAGAGCACCTTCTTGTCGAGCTCGAGGGGGGCGGCGGGGCGGTCCGCGTCGGCCTGGGGGCGGCGCAGCAGGGCGATCGAGCCGGAGACCGTGGTCGCCCGCAGGGTGCCGGCTCCGGAGCCGAGGGTTCCGGTGATCCGCTTGGCGCCCAACTGACCGGAGACCCGCAGGTCCTCGAAGGCGTTGGAGACGCGGCCGGTGGCGGTGTTGGCCTCGACCTTGGCGTCGGCGGGGTGCGGGAGGCGGATCGCGACCTGCCCGGAGACGGAGTTGAGGAAGATGTCCACCGGCTCGGGGTGGGCGGGGTCCGCGGCGAGGTCGATCAGCATGTCGCCGCTGACCGAGTCGGCCCGCACGTTGCCGCCTGAGCCGTCGACCACCGTCAGGCCGCCGGAGACGGAGTGGAAGCCGAACTCGCCGGAGACGGACTGGGCCTCGACGCTGCCGGAGACGGTGTGCGCCTTGACCCGGCCGGACAGCCCGACGAGCGTGGCGTCACCGGAGACCCCGTTGACATCGGTGCCGCCGGAGATGCCGGAGACGAAGACGGCGGCGCCGACCGCAGCCACGTGGACCTGGGTGGCGGCGGGCACGGTGAGGGTGATCGCGACGCTGCGCTCCCAGGCCTTGCGACCCGAGGCGGAACCGGCCCAGGCCTTCCACGGCTTGGTCTCGAACCACTGCTTGAGGCCCTGGGCGCCGTTCCAGGGCAGGTCCTCGTAGGAGACGGTGAGCGTGCCGCCGTCCTGCACGACGTACAGCGGCGGGCCGTCCACCTCGGTCACCTCCAGGCGGGCCGGGCCCTCCTCGGCGGCGACCACGTTCACCGTGCCGCTCACGAGGCGGACGCGGAGCTCGGTCACCGGCTCCTCGAAGGTGAGCTTCTGCGGTTCGTCGAAGTGCCACGTCGACGGCGACGACGACTCGGGCGACTGCTCTGCCATGGTGCTGATCCTCCTCGTGCGTTCACGGACCGGGCTCGACGCACGCAACATATCGCGTCTTCTGTTAACACGATATATCGCGGTTGAGGGAAGTCAAGCGCCCTCCCGAAAACCCACGTTTCGGGGCGTTTTGCACTATTGTGTGGGCATGTCAATATCCAGGGCCGCGACCGGCGGAATGCTGCTCTGCCGCGCCGAACCCCTTGCCGTCCGGCCCCCGGCACACCTGTTGCGCGTACGCCTGCTGCTCGCCCCGGCGGGCGCGTGGAGCGTGCTCGTCCCCGAGGCCAAGCCGTGGCGGGACGGCCCGGAGTCCGTGCGGGAGGTCCTCTCCGGCTGGGGCTCGGCGATCGCGGTCGGCACCGACCGGCCGGTGCTGAGCCTGTGGTGGGAGGACGGCCGGACCGGATTCGCCCTGGCCGGCGGATTCCGGCGGACCGTCACCTACGCGTGGGACGCGGCGGGGCGCCCGGCCGGCGAGCCCGACGCCATGCGGGCCCTGTCGGCGCGGCTCGGCCTGGACCCCGTCCTCGACCTGGAGGAACTGGAGCGCCTCACCCGCGCCGGCGCCGACCCCGCCGTGGACGGGGAGGCCCGGCTGCTCGCGCTGGTCGCCCTGCTCACGCGCGCCGGACTGGCCCTGCCGCCCGGGCTCGCCCCGGGCGAATCGGCCGACCGGCTGCGGGGTGCGGCCCGGGTGGCTCCCGGCGTGGAGACGCTGGAGTGGTCCGGCTGGCGCGACGCGGTACGGGCCGAGCTCGACGCGGTGGAGCAGGGCCCGCTCGGCCCGTGGGTCCGCGGCCCGAGGGCCCGGCTGCTGGGCGCGGCCCAAGTGGCGGCCGGCGCACCCCTGCTGGCCTGGGCGGCCCACCGCCGCAGCCCGGGCTGGGCTGCGGCGGGCGCGGTCCTGCTGGCGCACGGGACCGCGTCCCTGGCGTACGACCGGGCGCGGGCGCGGCGCTAGGGGGGTGCCTTGTCGCCGGGCCGGATCAGCGGGCCGTGGGCGGCAGTTCCTTGATCCGGTCGACGACCGTACGGGTCATGACGGCGCTGGTGTACACGACCGTGCCGGGCTTGATCAGGCCCTGTTCGCCGGACTCGCCCTGCACCTGGACGCTGCGCTCACCGAGGAAGGTGAGGGTCTGGCGGTCGAAGATCCACTCCTCGCGCTGGCCACTGTGCTCGTCGAGCCGGGCGACCGCGATGCCGCTGCGGCCCGCGGCGTCGACCGCGTCGTCGACCATCACCACGCCGGGGATCTTCGCCGCCGCCCGGTAGAGCGCGGTCGTGAGCTCGGCCGGCGGGTAGCTGCCGCGCAGCAGGTCGCCGATCGTGGTGAAAGCCTCCTGGTCGGGGCCGTTGCCCATGCCCTTGGTCTCCTCGTAGATCCGCCGGAGCAGCACGTCGGGGTCGGTGGGCAGGGTGGCGAGGTAGTTGTGGGTGGGCGCGTTCAGGTACGGCGTCGGGGTGTTGCCCTTCTCGTCGGGGCCCGCCAGGGTCACGCCCTCCGGTCCGGTGTTGCCGGGCTCGATCAGCCAGCCCTTGGTGCCGTCCGGGGAGTTCCACTGGTGGCGCATGTGCAGCGGCTGGCTGACCAGGGTGCTCTTGTGGCCCACGGTCTTCACATAGGTGTTGGCCGCCTTGCTGCCGATGTAGATGAACTGGTCCGCGCGCACGGCCGGGCCGGAGACGGAGGCGGAGGCCAGCGAGATCCGGTCCAGGAGCTGCGGCGCCCCCTTGGGGTCGGCCGCGCCGATCCGGGTGGTCAGCGCCGGGCCGGTGGCGGCGGTGGAACCGGGTCCGTCCGCTGCGCCCCGGTCCAGGTAGGAGACGAAGCCGACGGCGAGCGCTCCGGCCAGCGCGAACGCGGCGGCGGGCACGAGGACCGCCCGGCGCAGGAACGGGTTGCGCGGCCCGGTGACACGGGTGGGGGCCGGGGTGGCGACGTCGGCGGTTCGGAGGTCTTCGTGGATCTGGGCCATCAGGCGCTCCTTGTGGAACTGGTGGCGGCCCGCGGGCAGTTCCCGTTCGGCGAACGGCAGAAGGAGCGGGTGCTCCTCCCCGCCGGCCGGGCGGGGCCGGGAGAGGTCGGGGTTCATCGGGTTCCTTCCTGTGCGGACCGGACCGTGTTCGTGCGGTCGCCATATGTCTGTCGGGGCCGAGCCGCGGGTTCCCGTTTTTTCTTCTTCAGTTCTGTTTCAGCGAGTTTGCGTAGCTTCGTACGGGCCCGAGACAGCCTGGAACGGACGGTTCCGACCGGGATGCCGAGCACTTGGGCGGCTTCCGCGTACTCCAGCCCCTCCCCCAGACACAGCAGGAGGACCTCGCGTTCGGGTCCGCGCAGCGCACTCAGCTGCCCGAGCGTGGCCGCGATCTGCCGCCGGTCGTCCAGCCGGCCGGCCACCTCCTCGGCGTGGTCGGGCACGGACGCGGCACCGGCCGCCGCCGTGGCGGCGGCAGCCGCGGCCCGGTAGCGCCGGTTGCTGCGGCAGTGGTTGCGGGCGAGGTTGGTGGCGATGCCCAGCAGCCAGGGCCGCAGCGAGCCGCCCTCGGGGTCGATCGTGCCGCGCAGCCGCCATGCCTCCAGGAAGGCGGCCGACATGACGTCCTCCGCGGCGGCCCAGTCGCCGGTCATCCGGAAGGCGTGGTTGTAGAGGGTGCGGGCGTAGCTGTCGAACAGCTCCGCGTAGGCGTCCGGATCCCCGGACCGCACCCGGGTTCGCATCTCTGTCGTCACTCCTGTCGGCTGTCCGGCACCCGGGGCGGAGTTCCCGTGACCTGCGTCACGTCCGCCGCGGAGCGGTTGGCCGCCGGCGGGGTCCGGACCGGAGGGGACGACCTGGGGGAGCGCCCGTGCGGGCCCGGCTACGCCGCCTCCAGCAGCGGACTCGCGTGGTGGTGGAGCCAGGCCCGGTACGGGGGCGTCCGCAGGGCGGCCTCGCGATAGGCGGCGCGCAGGTCCTCGTAGACCTCCGCGTGCGCGCCCGGCCTGGTGGCCAGGAGCAGGCGCACGGCGAGGGGGTCCCCGCAGAGCGGCCGGATCGCCATGTCCTCGCGCGGCCCGGAGGTCGGCTGGCACGGGGCGACGGCCTCGCCGGAGATGATCAGCGAGGTCGCCGTGTGGTAGTCGGCGTGCAGCACCGGCGGGTCGAGTCCGGCTCCGGCGAAGACCCGGCGCAGGCCGTCCCACTCGCCGTCGACCGAGGGGTCGACCATCCAGCGGTCGGCGGCCAGGTCCCGTAAGGAGACCACCGCCTGCCCGGCGGCCGGATGGTCCCGGGACATCGACACGAACTGCGGTTCCCGTTCCATCAGTACGTGCATCTGCAGCTCGGGCGGCACCCGCAGCGGGCTGCCCTCCACCTCGTGCACGAACGCCACGTCCAGCTGTCCCGCGGCGACCATCCTGAGCAGCGCGTTGGCGGAGACGTCGACCACGAGCGAGGTCTCGGTGTCCGGAAGCCGCCGGTGGATGCGCCGCAGCCAGCCCGGCAGCGCGCTGCTGGCGGTGGAGCCGATGCGCAGCCGCGAGGCGTGGGCCAGTTCGCGGGCCTCCGCGACCAGCGCGGCCATCTCGGCGAGCAGCGGGCGGGCGCGGCCCAGCACGGTCCGGCCGAAGGGGGTGGGCCGGCAGCCGGTCCGCTCGCGCAGGAACAGCTCGCCGTCGAGGGCCCGTTCGATGCGGCGCAGCTGGGTCGTCAGGGAGGGCTGGCTCACGCCGAGTTGCCGGGCGGCCTTGTGCAGGCTTCCGGCGTCGGCGATGGCGCACAGCGCGCGCAGGTGCCTGACCTCAAGCTCCATGCCCCGAGGGTAGGCCGGTCACCGCTGACCGCACCAGCCACCGATAGCCCCCCGAATCCCGCCATTCTCACGCTAGTTGGGCTGCCGAAATCTCCCCGATAGGTTCGCGTTATCGGGGAGTGACATCATCCGCCGGGCACTTCCCCTCCCGCAGACTCCGGTTCGAAAGACCACCCCCCACCGCACCGGACGAGTAGGAGCTCCCCCACATGCGCCACTCCCGTAAGGCCATGCTGGCCACGACCGTCGGCCTCGGCCTCGCCGCCACCCTCGGTGTCGTCCCCACCGCCACCGCCGCGCCCGCCCCCGTCGGAAACGCCGTGAGCTACGCCGCCTACGAGCGTTCGCCGGAGAACGACGCCGCGAACCGCGCGTTCTTCGAGGCCGTGCAGCGTTCGGTCGCCGAGCAGCGGGCCGCGAACCCGGGCGCCCTGGCCGTGACCGTCACGTACAACACCCGCAGTGCCCCGAGCTTCCGCAGCCAGATAGCCCGCTCCACGCAGATCTGGAACAGCTCGGTGGCCAACGTCAAGCTGCAGGAGGTGTCCTCGGGCGGGAACTTCTCGTACCGCGAGGGCAACGACTCACGTGGCTCGTACGCGAGCACCGACGGGCACGGCCGGGGTTACATCTTCCTGGACTACCGGCAGAACCAGCAGTACAACTCCACCCGGGTGACGGCGCACGAGACCGGCCACGTGCTGGGTCTGCCGGACCACTACTCGGGCCCGTGCAGCGAGCTGATGTCGGGTGGCGGCCCGGGCACCTCGTGCACGAACGCCAACCCGAACTCCGCCGAGCGGGCGCGCGTCAACCAGCTCTGGGCCAACGGCTTCGCCTCCGGTCTGGGTGCGAAGGATCTCGCCGCCAAGGGCTGAGTCACCGCTCCTCGGGCTCCGCGTAATCGGGGCAGTCGGGGTTCCGGCAGGGACCCCGGCCCCACACCGGGATGAAGATCCCGAGGGACTTGCGCCGCCTGACCACCGTGTCGACGCGGCGCCCGCACGCCGGGCACGTCTGCTGTTCGTGCCCGGCCTGCGGGGCCACCGTCTCGTGTGCGTGGTGCTGCTGTTCACCGGCCATACCTCCACGGTAGGCCGGTTCCGTGCGTTCGGCGGGTCGGCGCCCCGCGCGTAGGTGGTGGTCGGGGGGACCGCGATCGAGCGCGTGGCCACGTACCGCTTCAGGTGCGTACGGGCTCGTAACGCCCATCTGGCCTTCTTCCCCGGGACCCGACCCGCTGCTCTCAGCCGCGCGGCTTGCGCCACATCGGCCACATCAGCGGCCCGTCCGGAAGCCGTACCGCCTCTCCCGCGAACTCCCAGCCGAGCCGCTCGTACAGTCCCTTGCTGCGCTCGCTGCTCGCCTCCAGGTACGCCGGCACGCCCTCACGGTCGCAGCGCTCCAGCACCGGCCGGATCAGCTCGCTCCCCAGCCCCTGCCCCTGCCGGCCCGGGGCGACCGCGATCATCAGCAGGTACTCGTGCTCCTCCGCCGTCGGGTGCACCGCGCCCGTGAGGCGCCCGACCAGCTCGCACCGCTCGTTGTCCGGGTCCGCCACGGCCCGCATCCTCGCCGGGACCTCGTCCTCACCCTCGGCAACGCCCGCCGGGATCCGCAGCCACAGCGCGGCCGCCGAGCCGTCCACGGCGTAGTCGATCCGGCCCTCCTCCAGCGCCACGTCCACGAAGACGCCCAGGAACTTCCCGTGCACCGCGGCGCGGTGTTCCGGGTCCGGGAAGACCCAGCTGCTCACCGGGTCGGTACGGAAGGCTTCGTCGAGCAGCCGCGCCACGGCGTCCCGGTCCGACTGATCCGCCTGACGTATCTCCAGCACCACTGGTCACACCCTTCACTCACCCGTCAACAACCGTGGGTGATCCTAGAGTTGACACAGAGATGCGGTAAGGCCCGTTCCGGCACCGTGCGGTGCCGGAACGGGCCTCGCCCCCTCCCCCGGGCTCCCCCGAACGGCTCGCGCCCCCCGCGCGCTCACCTCGTACGGCGCGTCACGAACTCCGCGAGTGCCAGCAGCCCGCCCGCCGCCCCGAGGTCCGGAACGGCCCGGGACAGCTGCTGGACCGCCCGCCCCATCCGGTCCGCGGCCTGGGCCTGCGCCCAGTCGCGCCCGCCGGCCCGGTCCACCGCCTCGGCCGCCCGGCGTACGTCGTCCCCGGCCATGGGGCCCGCGTAGAGCGCGGCCAGCTCGGCCCCCGCCGCGGTGTCCGAGGTGAGGGCGGCCACGACCGGCAGGGACTTCTTGCGGGCGATCAGGTCGGCCCCGGCGGGCTTGCCGGTGTGCCCCGGATCCCCCCAGATGCCGATCAGGTCGTCGATCAGCTGGAAGGCCAGCCCGGCCTCCCTCCCGAAGGCGTCCATGGCGTCGACCTCGTCCGGCCCGGCCCCCGCGTACAGGGCGCCCAGCGCGCACGCGCAGCCCAGCAGCGCCCCGGTCTTGGCCGTGGCCATGGCCAGGCACTCGTCGAGCGTGACCTGGGGACGCTGCTCGAAGGCGCAGTCCGCCTGCTGGCCCGCGCACAGCTCGATGACACAGGCAGCGAGCCGGGCCGAGGCCGCCGCGGCGGCCGGATGCCGGTCCTCCGCGAGCAGCCGCAGCGCGAGCGCCATCATCGCGTCGCCCGTGATGATGGCGTCCGGTGTCCCGAAGACGGTCCAGGCCGTGGGCCGGCCCCGCCGCCGGACGTCCTTGTCGATGATGTCGTCGTGCAGCAGCGTGAAGTTGTGCGCCAGCTCCACGGCCGCCGCCGCCCGTACGGCCTCTTCGGCCGGGCCGGCCCCGGGACCGCGCAGGGCCTGGGCGGCGGCCAGCACCAGGGCCGGCCGGATGGCCTTCCCGGCCCCGCCCGAGGCGGGGCTGCCGTCCTCGTGCTCCCAGCCGAAGTGGTACATCGCCACGCGCCGCATCGAGCCCGGCAGGCTCTCGACCGTGCGGCGCAGCTGCGGGTCGACCGCTTCTCTCGTCCGTTCCAGCAGGGCCGCGGCGTCCTGGCCCTCACCGGTCGCGATGGCGTTCACCGCGGTCAGCGCCAGCGGCCGATCTCGACGTTCTCCAGCACGCCGAGCGCGTCCGGCACCAGCACCGCGGCGGAGAAGTACGCGGTGACCAGGTAGGAGATGATCGCCTGCTCGCTGATCCCCATGAAGCGGACCGACAGGCTCGGCTCGATCTCGTCCGGGATGCCCGGCTGGTGGAGCCCGATCACGCCCTGTTCGTCCTCGCCGGTGCGCATGCACAGGATGGACGTGGTGCGGGCGTCGCTGATCGGGATCTTGTTGCTCGGGAAGATCGGCACCCCGCGCCAGGCCGGCACCCGGTTGCCGCCGATGTCCACCGACTCCGGGTAGATGCCGCGCTTGTTGCACTCGCGGCCGAAGGCGGCGATCGCCTTGGGGTGCGCCAGGAACAGCTTGGAGCCGCGCCGCATGCTGAGCAGCTGGTCCATGTCGTCGGGGCTGGGCGCGCCGTCGTGCGGCTGGATGCGCTGGTCGTAGTCGGCGTTGTGGAGCAGGCCGAAGTCGCGGTTGTTGAGCATCTCGTGCTCCTGGCGCTCGCGCAGCGCCTCGACCGTGAGCCGCAACTGCTGCTCGGTCTGGTTCATCGGGTGGTTGTAGAGGTCGGCGACGCGGCTGTGCACGCGCAGGACCGTTTGTGCAATGGAGAGTTCGTACTCGCGCGGCCGGGCCTCGTAGTCCACGAAGGTGCCGGGGAGGACGGCCTCGCCCTGGTGGCCGGCGGAGAGCTCGATCGCGGCCTCGCCGTACTTGTTGGTCTCCCGGTCGGGCCGGGTCCGTACGTCCTCCACGTGCTCGCGCAGCGACTCGACCCGGTCGGCGAGGAGCTGGAAGTCCTGCCGGGACAGGGCGAGCGCGGTGCCGGACGTGGCGGCGCGGGCGGTGTACTCCCAAATCGATTCTTCATCGACGAGGGACTCGTCGCCGAAGTACGCGCCGTCGGCGACGGTCCCGAGGACGGCGTCCTCCCCGTAGGGGCCGGGGCCGATCTGGTCGATGCGGCCGTGGGCGAGGAGGAAGACCCGGTCGGCGGGGCTGCCGAAGGAGGTCAGTTCCTGGCCGGCCTCGAAGTCGATCTGCCGGCAGCGCTGGGCCAGTTCACCGAGGACGTCGAGGTCCTCGTAGTCGCGCAGCAGCGGGAGCTCGCCGAGCTCGGCCGGGATCACCTGGACCTGGGTGCCGGTCTTGATGAACTCCACGACGCCGTTGCCGACCGAGTAGCTCAGCCTGCGGTTGACGCGGTACGTGCCGCCCTGCACCGGCACCCACGGCAGCATCTTCAGGAGCCACCGCGAGGTGATCTCCTGCATCTGTGGCGCGGACTTGGTCGTGGTTGCCAAGTTCCGTGCGGCCGTCGTCCCAAGACTGCGCTGCGGTGTCTGGGCCTCGGACTCGGAACCTGCCTGGACCGACATGTCTTTCCCTTTCGATCACTCCATGGATCTGCGGGTGCAGCCTGTCAGTACGGAACGTGGTCGGACCATTACACAAAAGGGTGGGACTACTCCGTGCGGGCGCGGGGCACTCTCTGGGGTCACCCATCTCCCCCGAGCCCCATCCGCCCCACCCATCCCATCGTTTTCGGCCAAGCGCAGGCCCCCGCCGAACCGGTCCGGCAGAAGTCCGAACAGAAGTCCGCGCCAGCCTCGGCGTCACCCGCGAGCAGTACACGGTCGTCCACCAGCACCTCGGCCCGGACCTGTGGCTCGCATCGGCCTGATTCCTGGCCGGATCAGCTCGCTCACCGTACGAATGCACTAGCCGCGGAAGGGCTGCCTCCACTAAACCGGAGGGTGACGAGACGGGCACAGAGGGTGCCCGCCGCGCACCGCAACGAAGGAGGCGGCCATGGCCGCACCCATGTCCGCGGACCGTTTCATCAGCGCACTGCGCAACGAGGGCCTGACCGTCGTCGAAGTCGGCGCCTGGCGCACCCACAACCGCAACCACAAGGGCCCTTGGGGGCCCGTGCACGGGGTGATGATCCACCACACCGTCACCCGCGGCACCCCGTACACGGTGGAGCTCTGCCGGGAGGGCCACAGCGCCCTGCCCGGCCCGCTCTGCCATGGAGTGATCGCCAAGGACGGCCGCGTCCATCTCGTGGGCTACGGCCGCGCCAACCACGCGGGCGCCGGCGACTCCGACGTCCTGGCGGCGGTGATCGCCGAGAAGCGGCTGCCGCCGGACAACGAGACGGACACCGACGGCAACCGCCACTTCTACGGCTTCGAGTGCGAGAACCTCGGCGACGGCGAGGACCCCTGGCCGGCGGTCCAGCTCGACGCCATCGCCCGCGCCTCCGCGGCCGTCTGCCGGATCCACCGCTGGACGGCCCGCTCGGTGATCGGCCACCGCGAATGGCAGCCCGGCAAGGTCGATCCCCGGGGCTTCACGATGGACTCCATGCGCAACCGCATCGCCGAGCGCCTGAAGTAGCTCGTCCCACCGAGCGGCCCGTCCCCGGGAGGATCTCAGGAGGCGGGCCCCGCGCCCTGCGGGACCGGGCCGCGCCCGGCAGCGGAAATCCCGTGGCCCGAAGATGCTGTCCCTGGTTGAGTCTCCTGCGGGGGGAGACATGAAAGTGGGGGCATGGACAGCGACACGCTCTACTCCATCGGAGAGCTATCCCGCCGGACGGGCCTGTCGGTGAAGACCGTCCGGTTCTACTCCGACAAGGGCATCGTCCCGCCGACCGGCCGGAGCCCGGCGGGCTACCGCCTCTACGGCCCCGGCGCGCTCGCCCGCCTGGACCTGGCCCGCACGCTGCGCGATCTCGGGCTCGATCTGGCGACCGTACGCAAGGTGCTGGACCGGGAGGCATCCGTACCCGAGGTCGCGGAAGCCCACGCCAACGCCCTGGACGTACAGATCCACACGCTCCGCCTGCGCCGGGCGGTGCTCCGCGCGATCGCCGGACGCGGCCCCACCCCCATGGAGATGAACCTCATGCACCGACTCGCCACGCTTTCCCGAACCGAACAGCACCGCCTGGTGTCCGCTTTCCTCGACAGCACCTTCGAAGGCCTCGACACCAACCCCGAGTTCGTGAGCCTGATGCGCTCCGCCGTACCCGAGCTCCCCGACGACCCCACGCCCGAACAGATCGAGGCCTGGGTGGAAATCGCCGGGCTCTGCCAGGACCCGGACTTCCGTGCGGCACTGCGCCGCACGGCCGAGGAGCAGGCCCAGGAGCCTTCCGGGCAGGACGAGGTCGGCGCCCTGCAGGACTCCATCGACCGGGCGATGCGCGAACGGGTCGGTGAAGCCGTGTCCGCCGGCCTCCTGCCGGCCTCCGCCACCGGCGGGTCCCTCGCCGACGCGCTGGGCGGCCTCTACGCCGACGCCTTCGGGCGGGCCGGCGAAGGCGGCCTGCGCCGCTGGCTCCTCGCCCGCCTGCATGCCACCACCGACCCGCACACCGCGCGTTACTGGCAGCTCCTGGCCACGGTCGGCGGCCGGCCCGCCTCACCCACGCTCGCGCCCGTGCACTCCTGGTTCACCACCGCCTCCGAAGGCGGGGCGCGATGAGGACGCGCGAGCTGAGGTTCGGCCTGTACGCGGACGAAGAGGGGCTGGCCTGGGTCGGGCGGCTCGTCGAGGACGCCGTGGGCCCCCGGAGCGCCCGCATCATCGGCGGGGCGGTCATCGACACCTTCCCCGGGAGCGGGCTGTCGACCGCCGACATGTACGACTTCCTCGCGGAACAGTGGGAGATCGAACATCCCGGCCTCAGCAGCGGCGCCCGCCGCCCGGTCGAACTGCGCGTCCGTCTGGCGTGCTCCCTGCGCACATGGCGGGCGATCCACCGGACGGTGATCGCAGCCCTCTGCCCGGAGGGCTCGGCCCCGCACAGCTGCCGCGTCCCCTGGATGGCTCGCTGAGGCGGGGACCGGCACCGGGCATGGACGTGCGGCCGGCGCCTCGGGGCGGGCGGTTCACAATGGACGGGTGAACCGCCCCCCGAACGTTGACGCGCTCCTGCAACCGCGCCCGCCGTCGCCCCTGCAGGAGATCCGCGACGACAGGTTCGGCCGGCGCGGCGTACGGCTCCTGCTCAAGCGGGACGACCTCGTGCATCCGGAACTGCCCGGCAACAAGTGGCGCAAGCTCGCGCCCAACCTGCGCGCGGCCCTGGACGCCGGCCACGACGGCCTGGTCACCTTCGGCGGGGCGTACTCCAACCACCTGCGGGCCACCGCCGCGGCCGGGCGGCTGCTCGGGCTGCGGACGGTCGGCATCGTGCGCGGGGACGAGCTGGCGGGGCGGCCCCTGAACGACTCGCTCGCCCGGTGCGCCGCCGACGGGATGCGGCTGCACTTCGTGTCCCGGTCGGAGTACCGCCGCAAGGCCGATCCGCAGGAGCTGCTCGGGCTGGTGGACTCGGCGAGCGCGGGCGGCGCGTACGTGGTCCCCGAGGGCGGCAGCAACGCCCTCGCCCTGCACGGATGCGCCGAACTCGGCCGTGAACTGCGCGGCGCCGCCGACGTGGTGGCGGTGGCCTGCGGTACCGGCGGGACGCTGGCGGGCCTCGCGGCCGGGCTGGCCCCCGGGCAGCGGGCCCTCGGGGTTCCGGTCCTGGCGGGCGGTTTCCTGGCCGCGGAGATACGTTCCCTCCAGGCGGCCGCCTTCGGGGGCCCGGCCGGCGCGTGGACCCTGGCCGAGGACTTCCACCACGGCGGCTACGCCCGGGTCCCGGCCGACCTGGAGGCCTTCGCCGCCGACTTCGGCGCCCGCCACGGCCTCCCGGTGGAGCGGATCTACGTGGCCAAGCTGCTCTGGGCCCTGACCGAGCTCACCGCGGCCGGAGCCTTCCCGCACGGCACGGTCCTGGCCGCGGTCGTCACGGGCCGGCCGTAGGCCGGGGCCGCGCTCACCCCTCCTCGCGGTAGGCCGCGGCCTCCTCCAGGTCCAGCCTGCGCAGCAGTGCCCGCAGCATCTCGTCGTCGATCCGCCGCTGGTCCCGCAGCGTCACGAAGACCTCCCGTTCGGCCGCGATCATCTCCCGCGCCAGCCGCCGGTAGACGTCGTCCGCCGACTCCCCCGTCTCCGGATTGACCTCGCCCAGCCGCTCCCACACCGCGTTGCGCCGGCGTTCCATGACCGTCCGCAGCCGGTCCGCCAGCGGCGGCGGCAGCGTGCTGTTCTCCGGTTCCTCCAGCAGCTCCGCCAGCCGCTCCTCGGCCGCCCGCGAGGCCTCGCTCTGCGCCTGCGCCTCCGCCAGGGTCTCGGCCTGCACGTCCTTCGGCGGCAGCTTCAGCGCCCGGATCAGCGGCGGCAGCGTCAGCCCCTGCACCACCAGCGTCCCGATGACCGTGGTGAAGGTCAGGAAGAGGATCAGGTTGCGGTGCGGCACCGAAATCGGCACGGAGAAGGCGATGGCCAGCGAGACCACGCCCCGCATCCCGGCCCATCCCACGATCACCGGGGCTTTCCAGTCGGTCTCCGGCTCCCGGTCCCTGATCCGCGGCGACATCCAGCGGGGCACGAAGGTCGCAGGGAACACCCACAGGAACCGGGCCGCCACCACCGCGAGGAACACGGCGGTCGCGTACCAGGCCGCGTGTGCGCCGTCATACTCGCCCAGCCCCTTGAGGACCACCGGCAGCTGGAGCCCGATCAGTGCGAAGACCACCGACTCCAGCACGAAGGCGACCACCTTCCACACCGCCTCCTCCTGGAGCCGGGTGGCGAAGTCGACCTGCCAGTTCCGGTGCCCGAGGTACAGCGCGACCACGACCACCGCGAGCACCCCGGAGGCGTGCACCCGCTCGGCGGCCGCGTACGCCACGAAGGGGATCAGCAGCGACAGGGTGTTCTGGAGCAGGGGTTCCCTCAGCCGCTTGCGCAGGTGGTGGATCGGCACCATCAGCAGCAGGCCCACGGCGATGCCGCCGACCGAGGCCAGCAGGAACTCCTCGATCCCGCCCGCCCAGCCGGCGCTGACCCCGATCGCGGCCGCCAGCGCCACCTTGTAGGCGGTGATCGCGGTGGCGTCGTTGACCAGGGACTCGCCCTGCAGGATGGTCGTGATGCGGTTCGGCAGCCGGAGCTTGCGGGCGATCGCGGTGGCGGCGACGGCGTCGGGAGGTGCGATCACCGCGCCCAGCACCAGCGCCACCGGCGCGGTGAGCCCCGGCACCAGCACGTACGCCGCGTACCCGACGGCGAGCGTCGCGAAGAGCACGTAGCCCACCGAGAGCATCGCGATGGGCCGGATGTTCGCGCGCAGGTCCAGGTACGAGCTGTCCACGGCGGCCGTGTACAGCAGTGGCGGGAGCAGCAGCGGCAGCACGATGTGCGGGTCGAGCGTGTAGGCGGGCACCCCCGGCACGTAGCCGGCCAGCAGGCCGGCGGCGACCAGCAGCAGCGGCGCCGGCACCGGGGTCCGGCGGGCCACCCCCGCGACGGCCGCGCTGCCGGCGATCAGCGCCACCAGCGGCAATACCTCCATCGAAGATCCACCTCAATCGTCGGCCGCTCGCCCCGAACGCGCGGGCTTGGCCGAGGAGATCCCCATGACTCGCACGGCGGGAACGTATTCTGTACGAGATCAAGCTCCGGTCAAAGCGTGACGCATCGACACTCCGCTGCATCTCAGCTCCGGCCCGTGCGCGCGGTACGCCCCGAGACTGAAGGCCGGGGTTCCGGTACAAGGAGAATGCGATGAGCGAGTGCACCCACGTTGCCGAACTGCCGCGTCCCGAACCGGTGCCCTCGCACGACACCTGCCCCGAATGCCTGGCCCTCGGCAGCCACCCCGTGCAGCTGCGGATGTGCCTGGTGTGCGGGCGGGTGGCCTGCTGTGATTCCTCGCCCCACCGGCACGCCACGGCGCACCACCAGGAGACCGGGCATCCGGTGATGCGGAGCTTCGAACCGGGTGAGACCTGGCGCTGGTGTTTTGTCGACGGTTCGATCGTCTGAAGCGGGGTAGTTCAACCCTCCGCCGGTTCCCCTGATTTGGGCCCCGCAGACCCCTAGCCACTGTGCGTACCCATGGGCTTACCATCAGCCACTGGCTCGCAGGCGGGGTGCTCGAAGCGGGCGCCAAGAGGGGTGCCGCGACACGATCGCCCGGATCGCGATAGCGTCACCGGCGAACAGAGCTCGTACCACCTTGGAGGTGAGGGTGTCCCAGATCGCAGGCGAGCCCGGGACTCAGGACTTCGTGGAAGTCCGGCTGCCCGCTGCGGGTGCCTACCTGTCGGTGCTGCGGACGGCCACGGCCGGCCTCGCGGCACGTTTGGACTTCACCCTCGACGAGATCGAGGACCTCCGCATCGCGGTGGACGAGGCCTGCGCGATCCTGCTCCAGCAGGCCGTGCCGGGCTCCGTCCTCAGTTGCGTGTTCCGGCTGATCGACGATTCGCTGGAGGTGACCGTCTCGGCGCCGACCACCGACGGGCGCGCACCGGAGCGTGACACGTTCGCGTGGACGGTCCTGTCGGCGCTGGCCGGCAAGGTCGAGGCCACGGTCGAGGAGAACCGGACGGTGAGCATCAGCCTCTACAAACAGCGCGGCGCGGGACCAGGCCCGGCGTGAGCGGCGGGGAGATCCCGGTGCGGGGCGGGGATCGGCCCCGGGTACGGCACGAGGTCGACGGCGGCATCCCGGAGCAGCAGCACGCCCGGCCGCACCCGGCTGACGCGGATGCGGAAGACGGCTTTTTGGACTCGGCGGAGCGACGGGCGGGCCCTATGAGCGAGAACCAGCAGGAACAACCACAACCATCCCGGCCGACCGGGACGGGAGCCGAGGCTGCGGCCGCGGCCCCCGTGGTGCCCCCGGTAGCGCCGGTGCCGGTGTTCCCGGTGACCCCGGCGCTGCCGGACCCGCGCGACCGCAGCGGCGCGCGGGCCCTGTTCATCGAGCTGCGGGCACTGCCCGACGGGTCGGTGGAGAAGGCCGAGCTGCGCAACCGGCTGGTACGGATGCACCTGCCGCTGGTGGAACACCTGGCGCGGCGCTTCCGCAACCGCGGTGAGCCGCTCGACGACCTGACCCAGGTCGCGACGATCGGCCTCATCAAGTCGGTGGACCGGTTCGACCCGGACCGCGGGGTCGAGTTCTCCACGTACGCCACGCCCACGGTGGTCGGCGAGATCAAGCGCCACTTCCGTGACAAGGGCTGGGCGGTGCGGGTGCCGCGTCGTCTGCAGGAGCTGCGGCTCTCGCTGACGACGGCCACGGCCGAACTGTCCCAGCAGCACGGCCGCTCCCCGACGGTGCACGAACTGGCCGAGCGGCTGGGGATCTCCGAGGAGGAGGTGCTGGAGGGGCTGGAATCGGCCAATGCCTACAGCACGCTCTCCCTCGACGTCCCGGACACCGACGACGAGTCGCCGGCGGTCGCGGACACCCTGGGCGCGGAGGACGAGGCCCTGGAGGGCGTCGAGTACCGCGAGTCTCTCAAGCCGCTGCTGGAGGGCCTGCCGCCGCGGGAGAAGCGGATCCTGCTGCTTCGCTTCTTCGGCAACATGACCCAGTCGCAGATCGCCCAGGAGGTCGGCATCTCCCAGATGCACGTCTCCCGACTGCTGGCCCGCACGCTGGCCCAGCTCCGCGAGAAGCTCCTCGTCGAGGAGTAGGCGGGCGGAGGAAGAACCGGACGACCGGTTATCGGGCCTGTTCGCCGGGCCCGATACCCAGAGCCTCGGTCGCCGTCGGATTCACCAGGAGCGCGACGACGGCCACCGCGGCCACGGCCAGCGCCACGGCGGCGGCGATCATCGCGCCGCCGGTGCTGAAGAGGGTCCAGGCCACCGGCAGTGCCATCAGCTGGGTGATCAGGGCCGGGCCGCGGCTCCAGCGGCGGCCCAGGCGCAGCCCGCGGGCCGCGACCAGCGGCAGCGCGGCGAGCGCGAGCAGGGTGATCCCGCCCGTCTCGGCCTGCTGCGGGGAGTCGGGGTCACCGGCGATCCCCACGAAGAGCATGTAGATCCCGAGGCCGGCCAGCGCCAGGCCCTCCAGGGCGGTGAGCGCGGCGGCCGCAGTCAGCCGGCCGGGCAGCACGGCGGTCGGGACGGCGGCGGGGGCGGGGGCGTTCGCGGGCTGCTTCTTACTCACTCCAGCAGGGTAGCGGCGCGCTCCGGACCCCGGAGGGACGGGCAGTAGGGTCGGCCTGCGAAGGGGTGGGTAGTCTGGCGCTCATGCGTGCACTTCTCGTGGCCAACCCAGCAGCGACGACCACCAGTGCGCGCACGCGCGACGTCCTGACCCATGCCCTGGCCAGCGAGATGAAGCTGGAGGCGGTCACCACCGAGTACCGCGGGCACGCCCGGGACCTGGGGCGCAAGGCCGCGCACGAGGGGCTCGACCTCGTCGTCGCCCTCGGCGGCGACGGTACGGTCAACGAGGTGGTCAACGGGCTCCTGCACAACGGGCCCGATCCGGAGCGGCTGCCGCGGCTGGCGGTGGTTCCCGGCGGCTCCACCAATGTGTTCGCGCGCGCCCTGGGACTGCCCAACGACGCGGTCGAGGCGACCGGCGCCCTGCTGGACGCGCTGCGGGAGCAGCGCGAGCGGACGGTGGGTCTGGGCCTGGCGGCCGGCACCCCGGGCACGGAGGACGAGTCGGTCCCGGCCCGCTGGTTCACGTTCTGCGCGGGCTTCGGCTTCGACGCGGGTGTGGTGGGCCGGGTGGAGCAGCAGCGCGAGCGCGGCAAGCGTTCGACGCACGCCCTGTATGTGCGACAGCTGATGCGCCAGTTCTGGGAGGAACCGAACCGGCGTCACGGAACGGTCACGCTGGAGCGTCCCGGAGCGGACCCGGTGACCGATCTGGTGCTGTCGATAGTGTGCAATACGTCACCGTGGACGTATCTGGGGAATCGTCCGCTTTACGCCTCCCCCGAAGCCTCGTTCGATACTGCGCTTGACGTATTGGCACTGAACCGTTTGTCAACTCCGGCGGTCGCGCGGTACGCGACCCAGCTCCTGACCTCCACTCCTGAGCGGGGTCCGCACGGCAAGCACGCGGTGTCTCTGCACGATCTGACCGACTTCACCTTGCATTCGAAGGTTCCGCTTCCCTTCCAGATGGACGGCGATCATCTCGGACTGCGGACCAGCGTTCGGTTCACAGGCGTACGCCGTGCACTGCGTGTGATTGTGTGAGTGGAAGGGCCCGGAGGCCTTTCACTCGAACGTTTACACGTCGGTCCACCCTCACGATGTAGGGCTGTGACCTAGTAGACACCGACGAATCAAAAAAAACTTTCCGGAAGGGGTTGTATCCCCGTCCGAGGTTTGCGAATCTCTTCATGGCGATCGGGACAGCCCGCAACACCCGGCACCCACACAGACCGCCAGAACCCCTCCACGAATCTCTGACTGATCACCCGCGTGAAACCGGGCGGTCGCGCTTCCCTCACGGGGGGATTCGTGAAAGCGTTCACATTCACAAGCAACTTGCCCGCAATACAAGGAGATGGAGCAGCCATGGACTGGCGTCACAACGCCGTTTGTCGTGAGGAAGACCCGGAACTCTTCTTCCCCATCGGCAACACCGGTCCTGCGCTGCTGCAGATCGAGGAAGCCAAGGCCGTCTGCCGCCGTTGCCCCGTCATGGAGCAGTGCCTGCAGTGGGCGCTCGAGTCCGGTCAGGACTCCGGCGTCTGGGGCGGTCTCAGCGAGGACGAGCGCCGCGCCATGAAGCGCCGCGCCGCTCGCAACCGGGCGCGCAACGCCAGCGCCTGACAACGACTTTCGAGCCTCGACGCGCAGCGCGTAGTAACCGAACAAGCGCTCAGCACCGTGCTCTTGAGCCCCGGACCGATTCATTCGGTCCGGGGCTCAGTGCTGTGCGGGGCGCGCGACGCGGTGCGTCACGCTGAGTCACGACCCGGCTGCTACTTCTGCGGGCTGGAGGGGATGTCGAGGACGACCTTGGTGCCACGCGGCTCGATCCGGAGCATGTCGAACGTGCCGCCGAGCTCCCCTTCCACGAGGGTCCGTACGATCTGCAGCCCGAGGTTGCCGGCCCGCTGGGGGTCGAACCCCTCGGGCAGACCGCTGCCGTCGTCGAGCACGGTGATCAGCAGCCGGCCGTCGGTGCGACCGGTTCCGGTGCGGATCGCGGCCACCTCCACGGTGCCCCGCTCCCCCTGGGTGAAGGCGTGCTCCAGGGCGTTCTGCAGGATCTCGGTCAGCACCATCGACAGCGGGGTGGCGACCTCCGCGTCCAGGATCCCGAACCTGCCGGTGCGTCGGCAGTCGACCTTGCCCGGCGAGATCTCCGAGACCATAGCGATGACGCGGTCGGCGATCTCGTCGAACTCGACCCGCTCGTCGAGGTTCTGAGACAGCGTCTCGTGCACGATCGCGATCGATCCGACACGGCGCACGGCCTCGTTCAGCGCCTCGCGGCCCTGCGGGGAATCCATCCGGCGGGACTGGAGCCGCAACAGTGCGGCCACGGTCTGGAGGTTGTTCTTCACCCGGTGGTGAATCTCCCGGATGGTCGCGTCCTTGGTGATCAATTCACGTTCGCGACGACGCAGTTCCGTCACGTCGCGGCACAGCACCAGGGAGCCGATCCGGGTGCCCTTCGGCTTGAGCGGGATGGCGCGCAGCTGGATGACCCCGCTGTTGCCCTCGACCTCCGTCTCCCGGGGGGCCCAACCGCTGGCGAGTTTGACCAGGGCCTCGTCCACCGGTCCGCGGGAGGGCGCGAGTTCGGCGGTGGTGTTGCCCAGGTGCTGGCCGACGAGGTCGGAGGCGAGGCCGAGCCGGTGGTAGGCGGAGAGCGCGTTCGGCGAGGCGTAGGTGACCACGCCCTCGGCGTCGAGCCGGATGAGGCCGTCCCCGACGCGCGGGGAGGCGTCCATGTCGACCTGCTGGCCGGGGTACGGGAAGGAGCCCGCGGCGATCATCTGGGCGAGGTCGGAGGCGGACTGGAGGTAGGTGAGCTCCAGCCGGCTCGGTGTACGCACAGTGAGCAGGTTGGTGTTGCGTGCGATCACGCCCAGGACCCGGCCCTCGCGGCGGACGGGGATCGACTCGACGCGGACCGGCACCTCCTCGCGCCACTCGGGGTCGCCCTCGCGCACGATCCGGCCCTCGTCGAGCGCGGCGTCCAGCAGCGGGCGGCGGCCGCGCGGCACCAGGTGGCCGACCATGTCGTCCTGGTACGAGGTGGGGCCGGTGTTCGGGCGCATCTGGGCGACCGAGACGTACCGCGTGCCGTCGAGGGTGGGCACCCACAGCACGAGGTCGGCGAAGGACAGGTCGGAGAGCAGCTGCCACTCCGAGACCAGCAGGTGGAGCCACTCCAGGTCGGTTTCTCCGAGAGCGGTGTGCTGGCGTACGAGATCGTTCATGGAGGGCACCTTGCGAGCGTACCCCGGGTACGCGCCATGACTTTCCCCACGGCGGTACTCAGGAGTATCCAAGGGGGGCGCGGGCCGCGTACTGTTGGAGGAAGTGACGGGTTTCCAGGCCCTGTCATTGGATGGACAGAACAGAATGGTCTAGTCCACAATTGATTTCAGAACTTCCGCCCTCCCCGCACAGGAGGACGGATCGAGGTAAGCCGCGCGCTCTGCCCTGACCGCGCAGGCACCTCCACCGGCCGTCGGGAACCGCACACCTGTCGGCCGTAAGTACTCCGGGCTACGGTGCCGGGCGGGTCGAGGGTCCCGTCCTGCACCGTGGCCCAGAGGAACTCCTCCGCGTGGACGCGCAGGGTGCACTCCGGGCGGACGCCCCGGACCCCCGGCCGGTCAGGCCGCGGGCCAGGCCAGCAGGGCCCGCTCGGCCACCGCCTCCAGCTCTTCCCGGCTCGCCCCGTCGCGCGACTGCTGGGACATCCCCTGAAGCACCGCCCCGGCGTACCGGGCCAGCGCCCGCGCGTCCGTGTCCGCGGGCAGCGCGCCCGTGGCCATGTCGGCCCGGATCCGGCTCTCGAACATCACCAGGTTGGCGTTGCGGCGCTCGCGCAGCGCCTGCGCCACTTCGTCCGAGGTGGTGTTGATCGCGGCGCTGATCACCATGCAGCCCGGGGGGTGGGCCGGGTCGGTGTAGACCTCGGCGGCCTCGCGCAGGATGCGGGCGACGGCCGCCCGGGCGGTGGGCTCCTCGGCGAGCGCCACGCCCGCGAAGTCCCCGTACCGGCCGCCGTACACCACCACGACCTCGTCGAAGAGCTTGCGCTTGTCGCCGAAGGCCGCGTAGAGGCTGGGCGCGCTGATGCCGAGCGAGGCGGTCAGATCGGCGATGGAGGTCGCCTCGTAGCCGCGCTCCCAGAAGGCGAACATCGCCTTGTCGAGGGCGGCGCCGCGGTCGAAGGAACGGGGTCTGCCGCGCTGTCCGGTCACCATGCCCGCATTCTATAGCGGTCGCTAGGAAATCTGGTACGTTCATTTCTGTAGCGACCACTAGCGATTATCGGAGGGGGGCGCGTCATGGGCGTGCTCAAGGGGAAGACAGCATTGGTCACCGGCGGCAGCCGGGGCATCGGACGGGCCGTGGCCGAGCGGCTGGCGCGGGACGGGGCACTCGTCGCGGTGCACTACGGACGCGACGGGGCGGCGGCGAAGGAGACGGTCGAGGCGATCGGGGCGGACGGCGGACGGGCCTTCGCCATCGGGGCCGAGCTCGGCGTCCCCGGCGACGCGCAGGCCCTGTGGGCCGCGTACGCGGCCCATCCCGACCACACGGAGGGTGTGGACATCCTGGTCAACAACGCCGGGGCGGCGGCCTTCGCGGGGATCGCGGACACGGACGAGGAGATGTACGACCGGGCGCACGCGCTCAACGCCAAAGCGCCGTTCTTCGTGATCAAGTACGGGCTGGAGCGGCTGCGCGACGGGGGCCGGATCGTGAACGTGACCGGCACCCCGGACATCGCCCTGCCCGCCATCCTGGCCACGGTCATGGCCAAGGGCGCCGCGAACGCGCTGACCCGGTCGCTGGCCGCCGAGCTGGCTCCGCGCGGGATCACCGTGAACTCGGTCGGCCCCGGCATCACCGAGACCGACCTCAACGCGGACCTCCTCGCGGACGGGGCGACCCGGGCCCACCTGGCCGCCCGCTCCGTCTTCCACCGGGTGGGCACGGCCCAGGAGGTCGCCGACGTGGTGGCCTTCCTGGCCTCGCCGGACTCCCGCTGGGTGACGGGCCAGCACCTGGACGCGACGGGCGGCCTGCAGCTCGCGCTGATCTAGGGCCGGTCGGCGGGGATGCTGCTGGGGACGGTGGGGAGCATGACGCCCCTCGGAGCCGCGGCTTCCGCGCCGCCGGCCATGGCGATGACGAAGGGGTCGGGGAGTTCATAGGGCTCCGCGGCGTCGAGGTCGACCTGGTAGCCGAGATCCCCGAGGCTCGCCACGGTCAGCCTGCTCAGGGGGTTGCCCGGCCCTCCGATGGTCGGCGACATCAACTCGTTGCCGAAGACCCGCTCGCGCCAGTGGCCGCCCGCGCTTCCCGCGCCGCCGACGTTCGCGACCGGTACGGGGGTGGGCTGCCCGGCCCCGATGAGCTCGCCGAACTCCTTCATGGCGCCGGGACCGACGAAGGTGGGGTTGGGGCCGGGGAAGTCCTTCAGCAGACCGAAGATGCCCCAGATCGTCCCGATCCCCAGTACATGGCCCATCTCGTGCGTGATGACGTCGAGCAGCGAGCCGTCGTCCTCCATCTGTCCCAGGTCGGCCTTGTCGAACCGCATGATGCCCGTGGCGGGCAGGCGCGCTCCGGTGACAGCCGTCTCCCGCCGGAAGCGGATCGGGCCCGCCTCCCCGAGCGTGCCGAAGACCCCGTCGATCGCCACGCCTTCGGCGTCGATCAAGAGGTCGTCGATGACGACGTCGCCGGTGAAGTCGCGAAGGATCGCGGTCTCCAGGTCACCGACGATGACCTTGGCCCAGCGTTCGGCGGCCTGCCCGAAGACGTCGCGCTGGCCACTCGTCAGCCCCCCGATGAACCGCACCTCGATCTGGAAGGGCGAGGTGGTCGCGGCGAGCAGCTCGGCGCGACCGGCATCCGCGACAGCTCTGTAGGTCTCGAAGGCGTAGCTGGTGTGCCTGCCCATGACGACCACTCCAATCGCACATACCATGATTTATCTACATAAACCACCGTAGAGGAGAATGGAGTTGTAGACAGGGCAACCAAAAGATTGAAGGTTCTCCCGACCCTCACGACAAAGGGCGGCGAGACCCCCGCCGCACGCGACGACCTCTGCTAGATTGGTCTATACCACCCTACCCACTCCAGATCGGCAGGCCCCGCGTGGAAGTTGTCATCGTCCCGGACGCCAAGGCAGGCGGCGAGCTCATCGCGGAGGCCATGGCCGCCCTGGTGCGGCGCAAGCCCGACGCCCTGCTCGGCGTGGCGACCGGCTCTACCCCGCTGCCCATCTACGAGGCCCTCACCGCCAAGGTCAAGGCCGGACAGGTCGACGCCTCCCGGGCCCGGATCTGCCAGCTCGACGAGTACGTCGGCCTGCCGGCCGGGCACCCCGAGTCCTACCGCGCGGTCGTGCTCCGCGAGGTCGTCGAGCCCCTGGGCCTGTCCGAGGCCTCCTTCATGGGCCCCGACGGTTCGGCCGAGGACATCGTCGGCGCGTGCGAGGCCTACGACCGCGCCCTGGCCGAGGCCGGCGGCGTCGACCTGCAGCTGCTCGGCATCGGCACGGACGGCCACATCGGCTTCAACGAGCCCTGCTCCTCCCTCACCTCCCGCACCCGCATCAAGACGCTGACGGAGCAGACCCGCGTGGACAACGCGCGCTTCTTCGACAACGACCTGGAGCAGGTGCCGCACCACGTCATCACCCAGGGCATCGGCACCATCCTCGACGCCCGGCACCTGGTCCTCCTGGCCACCGGAGAGGGCAAGGCCGACGCCGTCGCGCAGACCGTCGAGGGCCCGCTGTCCGCGCTGGTCCCGGCCTCCGCGCTGCAGTTGCACCGGCACGCCACCGTGATCGTGGACGAGGCCGCCGCGTCGAAACTGAAGCTGGCGGACTACTTCCGGCACACCTATGCCAACAAGCCCGCCTGGCAGGGCCTGTAGCCGCACGGCGCGACAGAAGGGCCGGACTCCCGCGGCGGGAGTCCGGCCCTTCTGTCGTGTGCGTGCAGCCGCTGCGCGGTGCCTTCCGGGCGCTGCCCGGACCCGGTCCTCAAACGCCGGACGGGCTGAAAAATCCAGCCCCGCCGGCGATTGAGGCGCGGGGTCTGGGGCGGAGCCCCAGCAGCGGTGCCGCAGGGGGCCGCTACACCCCCGCGATGACTTCCGCCGCGGCCCGCCCGCAGACGCGGGACGCGCCATGGGTGGCGATGTGCACCGCACCCCGCGGCGCAGCCATGGGCAGGCCCATCTCGACCACGACCGTGTCCGGCCGGGCCGCGACCAGCGCGTCGAGCACCTCGGTCATCCAGGGGTGCCGGTGCGCGTCACGGACCACCGCGACGACGGTACGGTCCCCCGCCGCCGCCAGGACGCCCCCGGCACGGGAGCCCTCGGGGTAGACGCCCGCACCGGTGCCCGGGAGCAGCTCGGCGAGTTCCGCCGCCACGCCCCACGGGGTCTCGTCCCCCACCGCGATGTTCGCGACGGGCGCGAGCGTGGCGACGTAGGGCTCGGTGAGCGGCTTCGCCGAGCCGGTGACGACCACGGCGCGGCGGGCGGCCGTCAGCCCGATGCCGGACGCGCGGCTCCCCTCCGGCTGCGCGTCCGGCCGGGCTCCGCGGGTCCATGCGGCGAGTGTGCGGACGCGGGCGGCGGCGTCGGCGAGGCGCTCCTCGGGCAGTGCCCCCTCGCGGACGGCCGCGACCAGCGCGTCGCGCAGCCGCAGGACGGTGGCTTCGTCGGCGAGTCCGCCGCCGACGCAGATGGCGTCGGCGCCGGCCGCGATGGCCAGGACCGAGCCGCGCTCGATCCCGTACGTCCCGGCGATGGCGTTCATCTCCATGCCGTCGGTGACGATGAGGCCCTCGTAGCCGAGCTCCCCCCGCAGCAGGCCGGTCAGGATCTGCGGGCTGAGGGTGGCCGGGCGGGTCGGGTCGAGGGCGGGCACCAGGATGTGCGCGCTCATCACGGCCTTGGTGCCGGCCGCGATCGCCGCCTTGAACGGGACGAGTTCGCGGGCCTGGAGGGTGTCCAGGTCCACGTCGATGCGCGGCAGGGCGTGGTGCGAGTCGACATTGGTGTCGCCGTGGCCCGGGAAGTGCTTGGTGCAGGCGGCCACGCCGGCGGCCTGGAGGCCCTGGACGTAGGCGGCGGTGTGCCGGGCGGCGAGGTGGGTGTCGGCGCCGAAGGACCGTACGCCGATCACCGGGTTGTCCGGGTTTGAGTTGACGTCGGCGGACGGGGCCCAGTTGAGGTTGACCCCGCACTCGGCGAGGCGGCGGCCCAGCTCGCGGGCCACGTCCCGGGTGAGGCCGGTGTCGTCGACGGCGCCGAGGGCCAGGTTCCCGGGGAAGGACGAGCCGCCGCGGACCTCCAGGCGGGTGACGTCGCCGCCCTCCTCGTCGATGGCGACCAGGACGTCGTCGCGCTCGGTACGCAGCTGCGCGGTCAGCGCGGCGAGCTGCTCGGGCGAGGCGATGTTGCGGCCGAACAGGCCGACGGCGGTGAGGCCTTCGCCGACCTGGCGGAGCAGCCAGGCGGGGGCGGTGGTGCCCTCGAAGCCGGGCTGGAGGACGGCGAGGGCGTCGCGGGTGACCGTATCGGTGCGGTGCGCAAGAACAGTCATGACGGCGTCATCCCTTCACGGCGCCGGCGGTCATGCCGCCGACGGCCTTGCGCTGGAGGAAGATGAAGATCAGCAGGACCGGGACCGCGAAGAGCGAGGAAGCGGCCATGGTGGCGCCCCAGTCGTTGCCGAAGGCGGACATGAACTCGGTCAGCCACAGCGGCAGGGTCTGCGCGCTCTTGTCCTTGTTCAGGATCAGGACCATGGCGAACTCGTTCCAGGCCGTGATGAAGCCGAAGAGCGAGGTGGACATCAGGCCGGGGGCCAGCAGCGGGAAGATCACCTTGCGGAAGGCCTGGCCGCGGGTGCAGCCGTCGATCTGGGCCGCCTCTTCCAGGGTCACCGGGACGGCGGCGATGAAGCCGCGCAGGGTCCAGATGGTGAAGGGGAGGATCATCACGAAGTAGATCGCGGTGAGCAGCGGGAGGCTGTTCAGCATCTCGCCGTCGCGGGCGATCATGTACATCGCGATGACCATGACCTCCCAGGGGGCCATCTGGGCCATCATCACGGTCAGGACCAGGCCCTTGCGGCCCTTGAACCTCATCCGGGCGATGGCGAAGCTCGCGGCGAGGGCGACGAGCAGGGCCAGCAGGACGGCGCCGACGGTGACGAGGACGCTGTTGGTGACGTACGTCCAGAAGTTCTCGACCCCGGTGGCCTTGGCGAAGTTGGCCGTCGTCGGCGTGAAGACGAAGACGGGGTCCTTGGTGAGCATCTGGTCGGCCGGCTTGAGGGCCGAGGAGAACATCCAGTACACGGGGAAGACGAAGACCAGGGCCAGCAGGAGTGCGCCGAGGTTCTTGGCCACGGCTCCGGGGCGCACCGGGCGGCGGGTCCGGAGCTGCTGTGCGGGCCTCTCGGGAGCCGCGGGCTTCGGGGCGGTGGTGGTGCTCACTGCTCCTCCTCCTGCTTCAGGATCAGGCGGAAGTAGAAGGACATGACGATCACGAGGATCACGATCGTCAGGACGGAGATCGCGGCGGCGAGGCCGTAGTGGGCCTGGCTCTGGCCTTCGACGTAGGCGAAGACCGGCAGGATCTCGGAGGCGCGGTCCGGGCCGCCCTTGTTCATCGCGTAGACCTGGGTGAAGGCCTTGAAGACCCAGATCACCTCGAGGAAGGTGGTGATGAGGAAGAAGGGCTTCAGGTTCGGGAAGACGATCTTCCAGAAGGTCTGCCAGCCGTTGGCCCCGTCCATGCGGGCGGCCTCGTACAGCTCGGCGCCGACGGTGGTGAGGCCGGCGTACATGTTGAGGGCGACGAACGGGATGGAACCCCAGACCACCAGGATCGTGACGATCACCATCGTGGAGAGGCCGGTCTCCATCCAGTTGTGCTGCTCGTAGCCGGAGAAGCCGGCGGTGCGCATGACCCAGTTCATGACGCCGAACTGCTCGTCGAACAGCCAGCGGAAGACCTGTACCGAGGCGACGATGGGCATGGCCCAGGCCATCACCAGGGCCATCGAGAGGACCAGTCGCATCTTCTTGCCGAGCTTGTTCAGCAGGATGCCGATGAGGCTTCCCAGCACCATGATCAGCGCGACGTTGGCCAGGGTGAAGCCGAAGCTGCGGACGACGACGGTCCAGAAGTTCGTGTCACCGAGCAGCTCGGTGTAGTTGTCGAGCCCCGCGAAGGGGTACTTCCGCTGGATGAACTCGATCTTGTTGATGTCCTGGAGGGACAGGATCACGTTCTTGATCAGCGGATACAGCAGGAGCGTCGCGAGGGCGAGCACCGCGGGCGCGACCAGCAGGTACGGCAGCCACCCCGTGGGGAGCGACTTCCCGCCCCCGCGAGGCGGCGTGGGGCCGGGGCCGGTTGCTGGGGCCGGCTTCTCGGGCAGTCCGTCGGACTTCGGTGGTGCGTCCTGTGGAGCGCTGGTCACCGCTCCCTGGGAGTGCACGGTCATGGCTTGGCTTCCTCGCGGTTGACTGTGGAGTCAAATGCGCGACCGGGGCGCGGCGGGTGTCCGGGCACCTGCCGCACTCCCCGGTGCGTTCACACTGCTGGGTCGTACGGGTACTGCGAGTACTGCGGGTGCTGCGGGTGGGACTACTTGTTGATGCGCTTCGCGATCTCCGCGTCCGCGTCCGCACCCGCCTTGGCGGCGTCCTCACCCTTCAGGACCTTGGTCATGAACTCCTTGATGGGGTTCGGCTCGGTCTCGACGTTCGCCCAGCCCGGGGTGACCGGGGTGATCTTGCCGTTGGCGCCGGCCTTGCCCATGGCCTCGGCGAAGGAGCCCGCGGCGGGGGTGAAGTTGGCACCGGCCTGGTTCGGGAGCAGCGCGCCCTTGGTCTCGGCGGCGTACTTGGTCATCTGCTCCTTGCCGGCGGCCAGCGCCAGCCACTCCTTGGCGAGCGCCTTGTTCTTGGAGCGCTCGGCGACGGCGAGGTTCGAGCCGCCGAGGAAGACGGTGCCGCTCTTGTCGGCGGTCTTGCCCGGGATCGGGAAGTAGCCGAAGTCGGCTTCCTTGCCCGCTTCCTTCAGGGCCTTCTCGGCGCCGCCGGCCTCCCAGCCGAGACCGATCCACGAGGCGACGCCGCCCTTGGGAACGATGTCGGTGGACTGCTGCGGGGTGGCCTCGTCCTTGTCCTTGGGGGCGGTGGAGAAGGACTGGAGCTTCTTGTAGAACTCCATCGCGGAGGCGGCCTGCGGGGTGGCCAGTCCGCCCTTCCACTTGGCGCCGTCCTTGACGGCGAGGTCGCCGCCCTCGTCCCAGATCAGGCCCGCGAGGACGTACCAGCTCTGGCCGGGCAGGTAGATCGGCTGCGAGGCCGGGTCGGCCGCCTTCAGCTTCTCCAGGCCGGCGATCCACTCGTCGCGGGTGGTGGGCGGGGTGACGCCGGCCTTGGTGAAGGCCTTCTTGTCGTAGATGACGACGCGGTTGGCGGCGTACCAGGGGGCGGAGTAAAGCTTGCCGTCGACCTCGGCCGAGGCGAGCATGCTCTTCTGCCAGGCGTCGGCGCCGAGCGTGGCCTTGTCCTTGGTCAGGTCGGCGAGACCGCCGGTGACCGCGTAGCCCGCGGTCTGGGTGTTGCCGAGCTCAAGAACGTCCGGAGGGTTGTTCTCGGAGAGGGCCGTGGTGACCTTCTCCTGGATGCCGGTCCACTTCTGCTCCTCGACCTTGACCGTCACACCGGGGTGCTTGGCCGAGAACTCCTTGTTGACCTCTTCGATCCAGGCCTTCGGCGCGGAGCCGTCCATGACCCAGACGGTGATCTCCTTGGGGCCCGCGTCGGCCTTGGCCTTGTCGTCGTCCCCGTTGCCACAAGCCGCGAGGCCGATAACCATGCCCGCGACTCCAACCGCCGCGATGAGCTTGCGCTTCACGCCACCCTCCTCAGGGATGCCTGCCTGCACTTCCCTTGCCCGCCGCGGTGACATACGCGAAGTACTGCCGTGGGGCCGGGATCTGATCCATATTGGTTTAGACCAGTAGCTGAACCTTGGCCTAGACCTTTAGGGGTGTCAAGGGTCTAATGAGCGGGTGCCAGGTCCGTTATCGGACCGACACCTGGGGAGAGAGAAGGCCTGTCCCCCCTTACGTGTCACGATGTGACCGCACATATCGGAGGAGCCGGTGACGGCAGCGAAACTGGAGTCGGGAAGGCGGGCGGCGATGGCCACCGAAGGGGCGACCACGGAGCCGGAAGGCGGGGCAGCCACTCGCACGGCGCGTGTGCCCAAGTACTACCGACTCAAGCGGCACTTGCTCGACATGACCGAGACACTGCCGCCCGGCACGCCGGTGCCGCCCGAGCGCACGCTCGCGGCCGAGTTCGACACCTCGCGGACCACCGTCCGGCAGGCCCTCCAGGAACTGGTCGTGGAGGGGCGACTGGAACGGATCCAGGGCAAAGGCACCTTCGTCGCCAAGCCCAAGGTCTCCCAGGCCCTGCAACTGACCTCGTACACGGAGGACATGCGGGCCCAGGGCCTGGAACCGACCTCCCAGCTCCTCGACATCGGATACGTGACGGCCGACGACACCCTCGCCGGCCTGCTCAAGATCACCACCGGCGGACGGGTGCTGCGCATCGAGCGGCTGCGCCTGGCCAGCGGCGAGCCGATGGCCATCGAGACCACCCACCTCTCGGCCAAGCGCTTCCCCGCACTGCGCCGGTCGCTGGCCAAGTACACCTCCCTCTACACCGCCCTCGCCGAGGTGTACGACGTGCACCTCGCCGAGGCCGAGGAGACCATCGAGACCTCACTGGCCACCCCGCGCGAGGCCGGCCTGCTCGGCACCGACGTCGGGCTGCCGATGCTGATGCTCTCCCGGCACTCCCTGGACGCCGACGGCGAACCGGTGGAGTGGGTGCGGTCGGTGTACCGCGGCGACCGGTACAAGTTCGTCGCCAGGCTCAAGCGCCCCGCCGCCTGACGCCCGACCCCCGCGCCGCGTACCGGAATTCCACGACCGGAATGCGGACGGGGTCTTACGTTCACCAGGCAATCCCCCGTAGATTCCGCCTGCTTACGCAGATGATCGACGAGGGGACGAGGTCATGCCTGAACCGGAAGCAACAGGGACAGAACGGGACGCGGCGAGTCCGGGCAGCACGCCGGGCTCGCCTTCTCCCAGGTCCATCGCCGCGTGGGTGCTCGTCGGACTCGTCGGCGCCATCGGCTGGGGCGTGCTGGCGCTCTCGCGCGGCGAGGAGATCTCCGCCGCCTGGCTGCTCGCCGCCGCGCTGGGCTCGTACGCGATCGCCTACCGCTTCTACGCGCGCTTCATCGCGGACCGCGTGCTGAAGGTGGACGCCACCCGGGCCACCCCCGCCGAACGCCTTGACAACGGTGTCGACTTCCACCCCACCGACCGCCGGGTCCTCTTCGGCCACCACTTCGCGGCCGTGGCCGGCGCCGGCCCGCTCGTCGGACCCGTACTCGCCGCGCAGATGGGCTATCTGCCGGGCACCATCTGGATCGTCGCCGGCGTCATCTTCGCCGGGGCCGTCCAGGACATGGTCACGCTGTTCTTCTCCACCCGCCGCGACGGACGTTCGCTCGGCCAGATGGCCCGGGACGAGATCGGCCCCGTCGGCGGGGCCGCCGCCCTGGTCGCCGTGTTCGCCATCATGATCATCCTGCTGGCGGTGCTGGCCCTGGTCATCGTCAACGCCCTGGCGCACTCGCCCTGGGGCGTCTTCTCCATCGGCATGACCATCCCGATCGCCGTCTTCATGGGCTTCTACCTGCGCGTCCTGCGGCCGGGCCGGGTCACCGAGGTCTCCGTCATCGGCGTCGCACTGCTGCTGCTCGCCATCGTCGCGGGCGGCTGGGTCGCCGAGTCCTCCTTCGCGGGCACCTTCACCCTGGAGAAGGAGACGCTGGTCATCTGGATGGTGGTGTACGGCTTCCTGGCATCGGTGCTGCCGGTGTGGATGCTGCTCGCCCCCCGCGACTACCTCTCCACCTTCATGAAGGTCGGCACCATCGCGCTCCTCGCGCTCGGCGTGGTCATCGCGATGCCCACCCTGAAGATGCCCTCGGTCACCGAATTCGCGGCGAGCGGCGACGGACCGGTCTTCGCCGGGTCGATGTTCCCCTTCGTCTTCATCACCATCGCCTGTGGCGCGCTCTCCGGCTTCCACGCCCTGGTCTCCTCGGGAACCACCCCGAAGATGATCCAGAAGGAGACCCAGGTCCGCATGATCGGCTACGGCGCCATGCTGACCGAGTCCTTCGTCGCCGTCATGGCGATCATCGCGGCCTGCATCATCGAGCCCGGGCTCTTCTTCGCGGTCAACTCCCCCGGCGGGGTCATCGGCACCACCGTCGAGTCCGCCTCCCAGGCGGTGACCCACTTCGGCTTCGCGATCTCCCCGGAAGCGCTCGCCCAGGCCGCGAAGGACGTCGAGGAAGCCAGCCTGCTCTCGCGCACGGGTGGCGCGCCGACCTTCGCACTCGGAATGTCGGAGATCTTCTCCGCCGTGGTCGGCGGCGCCGGGATGAAGGCCTTCTGGTACCACTTCGCCATCATGTTCGAGGCGCTCTTCATCCTGACGACGCTCGACGCCGGCACCCGCGTGGGCCGGTTCATGCTCCAGGACACCCTCGGCAACGTGCACAAGTCCTTCAAGGACGTCAGCTGGAAGCCCGGCGTGTGGTTCGCGAGCGCGATCGTCGTGGGAGGCTGGGGCTACTTCCTGTGGGTCGGCATCAAGGACCCGCTCGGCGGCATCAACCAGCTCTTCCCGCTCTTCGGCATCGCCAACCAGCTGCTCGCCGCGGTCGCACTGGCCGTCTGCACCACGCTGCTGATCAAGTCCGGCCGGCTCAAGTGGGCCTGGGTGACGGGCGTTCCGCTGGTCTGGGACGCGACGGTGACCCTCACCGCGAGCTACCAGAAGATCTTCTCCGACGACGTGAAGGTCGGCTTCTTCGCCCAGCGCGACAAGTACCAGGCCGGAATCGACGCCGGCAAGGTCCTGGCGCCGGCGAAGAACATGGACGACATGCACACCGTGGTCACCAACGCCACGGTCGACGGCGTCCTGTGCGCCTTCTTCGCGGTCCTGATCATCGTGGTCCTCGCGGACGCGGCCCGGACCTGCCTCAAGGCCGTCCGCGACCCGGCGTCGGCGGCCCTCTCCGAGACCCCGTGGACCGAGTCGAAGATCGTCGCCCCGGCCGGACTGATCGCGACCGCCGAGGAGCGGGCGGAGCTCGCCGCGGCGGGCCCGGAGGCGGGCGGCGGACACGTCAAGGAGCCGGTGGCGTGAGCACCGTACGGAGCGTGCTGGCCAGGGCCCGGTTCTACGTACGGGAGTTCTCCGGGGAGGCCGCGTACGACCGGTACGTGGCCCATGCCCGCTCCCACGACCCGGACGCGGAGGTCCTGACCCGCCGCGCCTTCGAACGCGCCCGTACGGACGCCCGCGAGGCGGACCCCCGCGAGGGCTTCCGCTGCTGCTGAGCCGCCCCGCACACCGAAGGCCCCGCCGGATGCTTCCGGCGGGGCCTTCGCCGGGTCCGCGCCCGGCACCGGCGCCGGCCCGTCCTGCACACTCGACCGCATGGACATGGTGATCAGAACGGCGCTGCCCGCCGAGTACGCGGAGCTGGGTGAGATCACGGCGCGGGCCTACCTCGCCGACGGGCATCTGGACTTCAACGAGGACGACCACTATCTGAACGTGCTGCGCGACGTGGCCGGCCGGGCCGCCCAGGCCGAAGTGCTCGTCGCCGAACGCGAGGGGCGGGTGCTGGGCGGTGTGACCTTCGCCGCTCCGGGCAGTCCGCTCGCCGACATCGCGGCCCCCGACGAGGCGGAGTTCCGGATGCTCGCGGTCGCCCACGAGGCGCGCGGCCAAGGCGCCGGCGAGGCTCTGGTGCGGGCCTGCGTCGAGCGGGCGCGGGCCCTGGAGGGCGTGACCGGCCTGGTTCTCTCCACCCAGCGCAGCATGGGCGGCGCCCACCGGATCTACGCGCGCCTGGGCTTCGTACGCACTCCGGAGCGGGACTGGGCGCCGATCGAGGGTCTGACACTCTTCACTTACCGGCTCAAGCTGTAGCCACGCCGACACTACATGTGGGGGTTACCGCACAGGGCCGCCCCCACATGTATGCTCATGCCTGCTGTCGCCGCAGGGGAATCCGGTGCGAATCCGGAACTGTCCCGCAACGGTATGAAGTGTCCGGCTACCGGACGCCAAGTCCGATGACCTGCCGACAGCGCGCCCGGCTCGACCGAACCGGGTGCCGATTCGTCCGGGCCTCGCGGTTGGGCCGGTGGACGCCATGCGGGGTACGCGTTCTCGTCGCGCCCGCATGCGCCCGCCCGCGCCCCGCTCCGCCGATGACCGGGCCGAGCGAGGGAGAGCTCCCGCCGTGACCATCGCGCCTTCCGCACCGCGCGCCGAGTCCACTTCTGGCGACAACACCGAGGGCCCGGGGGCCACGCTGCTGCGTACCCTCACCGAACTTACGGCGGACCTCCCCGACACCGACCCCGGCCGGGTCGCGGCCTCCGCGCTGCGCGGCCGCAGCTCCGCCGCCGACGACGCCGAACTGCGCGGGCTGGCCACGGAGGCCGCCGCCGGTCTGATCTCCGAGGACCCGGCCTACTCCCGGCTCGCCGCCCGCCTGCTGACGCTGGCCGTGCGCGACGAGGCCGCGAGCCAGGGCTCGACGTCCTTCTCGGCCTCCGTCGAGGTCGGCCACCGCGAGGGCCTCATCGCCGACCGCACGGCCGAGTTCGTCCGCACCCACGCGGGCCGGCTCGACTCGCTCGTCGAACTGACCCTCGCCGAGGGCGCCGACGACCGCTTCGGCTTCTTCGGCCTGCGCACCCTGCACAGCCGCTACCTGCTGCGTCACCCGATCACCCGTCAGGTCATCGAGACCCCGCAGTACTTCATGCTGCGCGTGGCCTGCGGTCTGGCCGCCGACGACAGCGTCCAGGCCGTGGAGGAAGTGGCCTCGCTCTACCGGCTGATGAGCCGCCTGGACTACCTGCCGTCCTCCCCCACGCTCTTCAACTCCGGTACCCGGCACCCGCAGATGTCCTCCTGCTACCTGCTGGACTCCCCGCTGGACGAGCTCGACTCGATCTACGACCGCTACCACCAGGTCGCCCGCCTCTCCAAGCACGCCGGCGGCATCGGCCTCTCGTACTCCCGCATCCGCGCCCGCGGTTCGCTGATCCGTGGCACCAACGGCCACTCCAACGGCATCGTGCCGTTCCTGAAGACCCTCGACGCCTCCGTCGCCGCCGTGAACCAGGGTGGCCGCCGCAAGGGCGCCGCCGCCGTCTACCTGGAGACCTGGCACGCGGACATCGAGGAGTTCCTGGAGCTCCGCGACAACACCGGTGAGGACCAGCGCCGTACGCACAACCTGAACCTCGCCCACTGGGTGCCGGACGAGTTCATGCGCCGTGTGAACGCCGACGCCGACTGGTCGCTGTTCTCCCCGGCCGACGTCCCCGAGCTGGTCGACCTGTGGGGTGACGAGTTCGACGCCGCCTACCGCAAGGCCGAGGCGGACGGCCTGGCCCGCAAGACCATGCCCGCCCGCGACCTGTACGGCCGGATGATGCGCACCCTCGCGCAGACCGGCCAGGGCTGGATGACCTTCAAGGACGCCTCCAACCGCACGGCGAACCAGACCGCCGAGCCGGGCACGGTCGTGCACTCCTCGAACCTGTGCACCGAGATCATCGAGGTCACCAACGACGGCGAGACGGCCGTCTGCAACCTCGGCTCGGTCAACCTGGGCGCCTTCGTCGTGGACGGCGAGATCGACTGGGAGCGGATCGACGAGACCGTCCGCACCGCCGTCACCTTCCTCGACCGCGTGGTGGACATCAACTTCTACCCGACCGAGCAGGCCGGCCGCTCCAACGCCCGCTGGCGCCCGGTGGGCCTGGGCGCGATGGGCCTCCAGGACGTCTTCTTCAAGCTGAAGCTGCCCTTCGACTCCCCCGAGGCGAGGGCCCTGTCCACCAAGCTCTCCGAGCGCATCATGCTGGCCGCGTACGAGGCCTCCTGCGACCTCGCCGAGCGCAGCGGCCCGCTGCCGGCCTGGGAGCAGACCCGTACCGCCCGTGGTGTCCTGCACCCGGACCACTACGACGTCGAGCTGAACTGGCCGGAGCGCTGGGACGCGCTGCGCGCCCGCGTCGCCGAGACCGGTATGCGCAACTCCCTGCTCCTGGCCATCGCCCCGACCGCCACGATCGCCTCGATCGCCGGCGTGTACGAGTGCATCGAGCCGCAGGTCTCCAACCTCTTCAAGCGCGAGACGCTCAGCGGTGAGTTCCTCCAGGTGAACGGCTACCTGGTGGAGGAGCTGAAGCAGCTCGGCGTGTGGGACGCCCAGACCCGCGAGGCGCTGCGCGACTCCTCCGGCTCGGTCCAGGGCTTCAGCTGGATCCCGGCGGAGGTCCGCGAGCTGTACCGCACGGCGTGGGAGATCCCGCAGCGCGGTCTGATCGACATGGCGGCGGCCCGTACGCCGTTCCTGGACCAGTCGCAGTCGCTGAACCTGTTCCTGGAGACGCCCACCATCGGCAAGCTCAGCTCGATGTACGCGTACGCCTGGAAGCAGGGCCTGAAGACCACCTACTACCTGCGCTCGCGCCCTGCGACGAAGATCGCCCGCGCCGCCCAGGCGGCCACCCCCGTCGAGCTGCCGCAGGCGGTCGCCGACGCCGAGGCGCTGGCCTGCTCCCTTGAGAACCCCGAGTCCTGCGAGGCCTGCCAGTAATGAGCTCCAACGACCAGAAGAACCTCCTGGACCCGGGCTTCGAGCTCACGCTCCGCCCGATGCGCTACCCGGACTTCTACGAGCGCTACCGGGACGCGATCAAGAACACCTGGACCGTCGAGGAGGTCGACCTCCACTCGGACGTCGCCGACCTGGCGAAGCTGACGCCCTCCGAGCAGCACATGATCGGCCGGCTGGTCGCGTTCTTCGCGACGGGCGACTCGATCGTCTCGAACAACCTGGTGCTGACGCTCTACAAGCACATCAACTCCCCGGAGGCGCGCCTGTACCTGTCGCGCCAGCTGTTCGAGGAGGCCGTGCACGTCCAGTTCTATCTGACGCTGCTCGACACCTACCTGCCCGACCCGGACGACCGCGCGGCGGCCTTCGACGCGGTCGAGGAGATCCCCTCCATCCGCGAGAAGGCGCAGTTCTGCTTCAAGTGGATGGACTCGGTCGAGAAGATCGAGCGCCTGGAGACGGCCGCCGACCGCCGCCGCTTCCTGCTGAACCTGATCTGCTTCGCGGCGTGCATCGAGGGCCTGTTCTTCTACGGCGCCTTCGCGTACGTGTACTGGTTCCGCTCGCGCGGTCTGCTGCACGGCCTGGCCACCGGCACCAACTGGGTCTTCCGCGACGAGACCATGCACATGAACTTCGCCTTCGAGGTCGTGGACACGGTCCGCAAGGAGGAGCCGGAGCTCTTCGATGACGCCCTCCAGCAGCAGGTCACCGACATGCTCAAGGAGGCCGTCGAGGCGGAGCTGCAGTTCGGCCGCGACCTGTGCGGTGACGGCCTGCCGGGGATGAACACCGAGTCGATGCGCGAGTACCTGGAGTGCGTCGCGGACCAGCGCCTGGTCCGGCTGGGCTTCCCGCCGGTGTACGGCTCGCAGAACCCGTTCTCCTTCATGGAGCTGCAGGGTGTGCAGGAGCTGACGAACTTCTTCGAGCGCCGTCCGTCGGCCTACCAGGTCGCGGTCGAGGGCACGGTCGACCTGGACGAGGACTTCTAAGGCAGCATACGTCTGGACCGGGGAGCCGGGATGCGGAGATTTCCGTGTCCCGGCTTCTCGCGTTCCCCGGTTGTTCAGTGGGCGATCGGGCCCCAGTACCGCCGGGCGGCGGGCCGGAAGGCGCGCCGCCGCGGGGTGGGCGGGAGGCCGCCCGCGCGCTGGCGGGGGAGCCACACCAGCCGGGTCGCGACGGCCCGGATCTGCTGGTCGACGCGCCGGTCGCGCAGGATCCCGTACAGGCTGGGCGCGAGCACGAGGGCGGCGATGGCGAGGACGGCGAGGTAGTTCACGAAGGTGGTCATAGCTCTACTGTCCGCCTGATCGCCCATGATCGACAGTGGCAGTACTGTCACAGAAGACCGAATTACTGCCACACTGGAGTCATGCTGACCAATGTGGCCGTGGCCCTCGTCGACGGAGTCGCCCCCTTCGAGCTGGGGATCTTCTGCGAGGTGTTCGGAATCGATCGCAGTGACATGGGCGTGCCGGTGTACGACTTCGCCGTCTGCGCGGCGGAGGACGGGCAGCTGAACGTGGGCGGGGGCGCCTTCGGAATCACTCCCGCGCACGGGCTGGAGCGGCTGGAGGAGGCCGACCTCGTCTGTCTGCCGGCCGCCAGTGACGCCGGCGTACGCATCTACCCCGAGCCCCTGCTCGCGGCCCTGCGCCGGGCCGTGGACCGCGGTGCGCGGGTCCTCAGCGTGTGCAGCGGGGCCTACATCCTCGGCGCGGCCGGGCTGCTGGACGGCCGCCGGTGCACCACGCACTGGATGCACGCCGCGGCCCTGACCCGCCGCTTCCCGCGGGCCGTCGTCGACCCGGACGTGCTCTACGTCGACGAGGGCTCGGTGATCACCGCCGCCGGCACGGCCTCGGGCATCGACGCGTGCCTGCACGTGGTGCGCCAGGAGCACGGGGCCGAGGTGGCCAACATCATCGCGCGCAGGATGGTCGTCCCGCCGCACCGGGACGGCGGGCAGGCCCAGTTCATCCAGCGGCCGTTGCCGCGCACCGCCTGTGACACGGTGGGCGAGGTGATCGAGTGGATGGCCCGCCACCTGGGCGAGGAGATCACCGTCGAGCAGCTCGCGGAGCGCGCGCACATGTCCCCGCGGACCTTCGCCCGCCGCTTCCTCCAGGAGACCGGCACCACCCCGTACAAGTGGGTGCTGCGCCAGCGGGTCCTGCTGGCGCAGGAGCTGCTGGAGTCGACCGGCGAGACGGTGGACGCGATCGCCGGCCGCTGCGGCTTCGGCAACGCGGCCGCCCTGCGCCACCACTTCCTGCGGACCCTGGGCACCACGCCGAACTCCTTCCGGCGCGCCTTCCGGGGCCCGCAGGCCGCCTAGACCATCACTTCACGATCAGGCGTTGGGGACGGTCTCGTAGCGCGGGGTGCCCTCTTCCATCTGGCGCAGGGCGTCCCTGCGGTCCCGCTTCGAGAGGCGGTCGATGTAGAGGTAGCCGTACAGGTGGTCGGTCTCGTGCTGCAGGCAGCGGGCGAAGTAGCCGGTGCCGCGCACCTTGATCGGGTTGCCCTGCGCGTCCTGGCCCTCGACCTCGGCGTAGTCCGGGCGGGCCAGCGAGGCGTACGCCGTCGGGACCGACAGGCAGCCCTCGTTCGAGTCGTCCAGCACCCGCGCGCCGGCCGGCAGCTCGATCAGCTTCGGGTTGACGACGACGCCGGTGTGCCGCTTGCCGTCGTCGTCCGGGCAGTCGTAGACGAAGACCTTGGCGTCCACGCCGATCTGGTTCGCGGCCAGGCCCACGCCCTCGGCGGCCTTCTGGCTGGCGAACATGTCGTCGATCAGCTGCGCCAGCTCGTCGCCGAACTCGGTGACGTCCTTGCACTCCCGGTGCAGGACCGGGTTGCCGACCACGGTGATCGGACGGGCCGTGCCGCGCTGACGGTGGGCGAGCTCGCGCGCCTCACAGTCCTCGGTGTCCACGACGTACCCGTCGTTCACGCTCTCGACAACCTCGTTCTCCTGCTGCGCCATGTCCGCCGTACGCCTTCCGTAAGTCCCGGTCACCGATGGTCGTGGTGGCCACCGATGTGCCCGTACAGCCTACGGCCCCGGGTCAGCAGACTTCTTCGAGATCCCGCCACTCCCTGGTACCCGGGCTGTCCGCGACCCAGCCGTCGAGCAGTCCGCGCACCAGACCGGCCGGTGCCGCGATCCCGCATTCACGCTCGGGGACCCACAGGGAGCCCGAGCCGGCCGTACGGTGCCCGAGCGGTCCGGGGTGGCCCGGCTCGCTGTGGTCGTGCGGATCGAGGTGCTGCTCGCCGTCTCCCTCGTCGCTCGGCATCTCGCTCTCCGAGCAGGTCCGGCACAGCAGCCGCACCGACGAGGACCAGTCCTCGGCGGCGAATCCGGCGTCCGAGGCCAGCTGCTCCAGCGCGTCGCGGTCCGCCTCGGTGGCCGCCTCCAGCAGCACCACCCAGGTCGGCACCGGGGACGGCGCCCACAGCTCGATCTCGTCGAACACGGGGTACGAGGGTCCGGCCGCGGTCACCCGCTCGCCGTGCGGGACGCCGTCGTGGAGGACGACCTCACCCCAGCGCCGCCCCGAGGAGGGCAGCGGGATCGAGAGGACCTCCAGCCGGGCCGGGTCCAGCCGGCGTCCCCAGACCACCTCGGCCTCGCCCTCGGGCGAGAGCCGCACGGCGGCGCTGCCGAGTTCCATGCCGACCGGCTCGCCCGCCCCGGCCGCGTCCCCGGGCACCTTCAGCCCGTACGCCTGCCAGGCCCGCCGGGCCAGCGGCCAGTCCTGCAGCGCCGTGGCGGCGATCCCCACGTTCCACCAGTCCGGGGCGCCCGTCTCACGGTCCAGCAGGGCCACGGCGCGCAGCCCGGCGGCCCGCGCCTGCTCCCAGTCGTGCCGGAACTTGTGCAGCAGCGCCAGATTGAACCAGGACTCGGACAGCCAGGGCTCCAGGTCCGCCGCTCTCGTCAGGAGCGCGCCCGCGTCCTCGTACCGCCCGTCGCCGATCAGCGTGAACGCGCGGTCGGTGGCCTGCCGCCACGAGGCGGAGGGCCGATGCCGTACCTTCCCGAAGATCCTCACGATTCCCGCCTGCCTGGGGGCACCTCCCAGCGGTCGCTGGGGGACAACGGTGCAGCCTTGCGGACACTCCTACGGTCCCTCTTACTGGCATCCAACCATGCCCACTCGGACGGCCGCTCATTACCCATGGGTTACCCAGGTGGGACGGGCACCACTCTGTGACGTCCGCCCCTGGCCAGAACCCTTGCCAGGCACTCCACGACCTCCGGCTGGTAATCATGCCCGGTGCCCAGGCGGAGCCGCTCCAGGGCGGCCAGTGAGCCACCCGGGTGACGGCTCCCGCCGACCAGATCGTCGTACGCATTCACCGTACGCACGATCCGGGCCGCCGTGGGCTGCTCCCGGTACGGATCCGCCTGCCGCTCCACCACCACGGCGACCTCGGCGGGCACCCCGGTCTGCCGGGCCACCTCCCCGCCCAGCTCGGCGATCCGGCGGGCCTCGCCCTCGGGGAGTCCGGCCGTGGCCCCGTCCGGGACCGGGTCGACGAGGGAGAGCTGGCCGATGTCGTGCATCAGGGCGGCGTACTCCAGCACCGTGAGCTCCCGCTCCGACAGGCCCAGCTCCCGGCCGACGGCGCAGCTCAGGGCGGCCACCCGGCGGGAGTGGCCCGGCCGGGTGCAGCCGGCGATCTCGGTGGCGCGGGCCAGGGAGGTGATGGTCTGGCGGTAGGTGGTGCGGATCGCGGTGATCCGGTGGAAGGAGAGCTGGGTCAGCAGCAGGGGCACGCTGAAGACGGGCAGGGCCCACAGGCCCGCGACGGCCGCGCCGAGCGCCATCACGACCCCGGTGGCGCAGATCGCCGAGCCGATGCCGAGCTGGGCGCGCAGTTCGTCGTGCAGCAGCGGACCGTACGGCCGGCCGGTCCGGGCCCCGGCGAGCGCGGCGGCGAGCACGGCGTCGCACAGGGCGGTGAGGCCGAGGAGGAAGATCAGGTAGCCCGCGAGGTACGGGCCCTGGCCCCCCCACTGCTCCAATCGGCCCGAGTTGTAGAGCGGCTGGAAACAGGCGGCGGCGAAGGCGACGGTGAGGACCCGGCGGGACAGGCGGTCGAGGGCGGGGCCGCGGCCGCGGGCGATGTGCGGGACGATCCCGGCGAGGACGGCCGCGACGACGACCGCGACGGTCTGGAGCACCCCGTGGTGGGTGGGCTGCCCGGCGTTCTGGCCGAGCAGGCCGTAGGCGAGGGCTCCGGCGGAGCCGAGCGGTGCGGGGCGGTGTCCGAGGGGGTCCTGGCGGTCCCGGCGGGCGAGCTCCCCGACGGTGATCAGGGTGGCGAAGGCCAGGGCTGCGCCGGGCTCGGCGACGCCGTTCCACAGGGTGTGGCCGAGCGCGGCGCCGGTGAGCACTCCGGCGGCCCCCCGCACGGTCCACGCGGCCGGGGCCCTCATCCGCCCGCCCCGGCGCCGTCCGGGCCGGACCCGCCGGCCGGGCCGGGAACCGCGGGGACCCTGCCCGGTGGCGGCGGGGCCGGTGCGAGGGGGCGGGAGCCCTGGTCCGGCAGCCCGGCCAGGGCCGCGGGGTCAGGCTCCGGCCCCGGCCCCGGCCCCGGCGCGGGCGCACGCGCCGGGATCACCTGGAGGTCCTCGTCGGAGGTCACGACCGGGTGCCAGCCGGTCCGGCCGATCGCGTCGGCCAGCGCCCGCACCATCGACGGGTCGAACTGCGTGCCCGCACACCGCTCCAGCTCCGCGAGGGCGACCGGTACCGGCCGGGCCCGGCTGTACGAGCGGGTCGAGGTCATCGCGTCGAAGGCGTCGGCCACCGCCACCACCCGGGCCAGTACCGGGATCTGCTCGCCGGTCAGCCCGTACGGATAGCCGGAGCCGTCGACCCGCTCGTGGTGGTGCAGGATCGCGGACCGGGCCTCGCCGAGGGAGCCGATGCCGCGCACCATCTCGTGCCCGTACTCGGGGTGCAGTTCGATGATCCGGCGCTCCTGCGGGGTGAGCGGCCCGTCCTTGCGCAGCAGCCGGGTGGGGACGCCGAGTTTGCCCACGTCGTGCAGGATCCCGGCGATGCGGACCGTCTCCAGCCGGTCGTCGGCCATCCCCAGCTCCCGGGCGATCATCGCGGAGGCCTGGCCGACCCGCTCGCTGTGGCCGCGCGTGTAGCGGTCCTTGATGTCGACGGCCTGGACGAGGGCGCGGATGGTCGCCTGGTGGGCGGTGCGCTCGCGGTGGTACTGGGCGAAGACCCAGCAGGAGATGTACATCGGCAGCAGGACGAGCAGCGCGGCCGGGGGCCCGTACGGGCTGCGCCACATGACGGCCATCATCAGGCCGGCGAGGCCGTGGACGCAGTGCGGGGTGAGGGAGGAGGCCGCGAGCCCGCGCCAGGCGGTGGCGGCCGGGCGGCGTTCGGCGGTGGCCAGGATGCCGCCGTCGAGGGCGGTGAGCACCAGGCAGAAGGCGACGGCCGCGGCCGTCGCGGGAAGCAGGGCGTAGGGGAAGTCGGCCGGCCCCGCGGGAGGCCCTGAACCGGCGGAGGGGCCGCCGCCGAGGGTGGCCGGGCCGCGCAGCAGCCCGTAGGCCTGCCCCGCGACCCAGGCGGCCGTCGCCTGCTGCGCGCCGTGCCACACGCGGCGCACCCGGGCGGGCCGCTCGACGACGGTGCCCGCGAGTCCCCCGGGCAGCGCCACGAGCGCGGCGGCGGCGGGCGGCAGCAGGAAGACGGCGGCGAGCACCACGGGGAAGAAGGGGCCGATGCCCTCGGGCACGCGGCGCCCCGGCGGCGGGCAGACCTTGACGAGTTCGCAGCCGAGGTAGAGCGCGGCGAGCAGGGCCACGGCCGTCCAGGGCGTAGCGGAATCCGTGAGGGCGGGGGTGACGCACGCGACGGCCGCGAGGACGGCGCACAGGATGTATCCGCGCGCCCCCGGCGGAAGTGCCCGCATGGTGCTCTCCTCCCCTGTGCCGTGCACACCTGTGCTGAATCGAGCCAGCACCGAATGGGGAGAATAGGTGGGGCCCGGAGCGAGGTGGGCCACATTTCCGCATTGGGCCATGCGGACGCCCCCGGATTAGCACATTCGGGTGAAGGAAGTGCTCTTCCGGGGGCGGCTGTTCCATCGTCCGGCCCGTGAACGGCGCGGGTCAGCCGGGCGCGGAATTGTCGGCGGTGACGTCGGCGGTGACATCGTGGTCGGGCACCGCCTGACCGGACCTGATCAGTTCGATCCGGCCCATCACCTTCGACCGCAGGTCGGTCGGCACGTCGTCCGACCCGCAGCAGCGCTTCACCAGCTTCTTCACGGCCTGTTCGAGGCCGTACTTCTCCAGGCAGGGATTGCACTCGCCGAAATGCGTCTCGAACTTCGTGCAGTCACTGTCCGGCATCTCCTGGTCAAGGAACTCGTACAGGTGGTCCAGGACCTCAGAGCACTCTGTCTCGTGCGGCTCTCCGCAACTCATGAGTCCGAGCCTTTCCGGTCGTTCGGCTCTCCCGCGCCCGCGGGAACCAGCCCGCGCTCACGGGCATAGTCCTCCAGCATTCCGCGGAGTTGACGGCGGCCACGGTGCAGTCGGGACATGACCGTACCGATGGGTGTACCCATGATGTCCGCGATCTCCTTGTACGCAAAGCCCTCTACGTCGGCAAGGTAGACCGCGATGCGGAACTCCTCCGGAATGGCCTGCAGGGCTTCCTTCACGTCCGAATCCGGCAAGTGGTCGAGCGCCTGCGACTCGGCCGAACGCAGTCCGGTCGACATGTGCGACTCGGCGCGCGCCAGCTGCCAGTCCTCGATCTCCTCCGCCGCGCTGCGCTGCGGCTCACGCTGCTTCTTGCGGTAGGAGTTGATGAACGTGTTGGTCAGAATGCGGTAGAGCCACGCCTTCAGGTTGGTGCCCTCGCGGAACTGGTGGAAGGACGCGTACGCCTTCGCGTACGTCTCCTGGACCAGGTCCTCGGCGTCGGCCGGATTGCGCGTCATGCGCAGCGCGGCCGAGTACATCTGGTCGAGGTAGCCGAGGGCGTCCCGTTCGAAGCGCGCGTTGCGCTCCAGGGTCGTCTCCTCCGCGTGGCCTTCGTCGGTCCCAGCGACAGGACCCACCTCCTCCGACAGCGTGGCGGCTCCGAAAGCGGATCCGCTCGAATCGGAGAATAGTCGACCTTCCCGGCCCTCCGCCGCCCGAAGCGAGCTGCGCTTGGGCGCAGGCAGCACGGTCCAGTCCAGGTCAGCGGCCTGCCGACGGTTCTGGCTGATGACCTGGGTCATGCGCTCCCTCTCCTCCGACGAGTTCCCCTACGTTCCGACATCCGGGACAACAGAAGGGGCGGGCGGCGCATTCCCGGGCTCCCGGGAGTTTTCGGCTGTCGCCGGGACGCGGCCGGCGGGCCTCACACGGGGAGCCGCGCGAGCCACTCCGCCACCGCTTCGGTGATCGTCGAGAGCGCTTCCTCCTGGGTGGTGTCCGCCTTCTTCGGCACCGCGAAGCCGTGATCGGCGTACGCCACCTCCACGAGCTCGTACGGGTCCTGCCCGCCCGGCGGCGGGAACTCCTCGGGCCGCCCGAAGGGGTCCCGGCCGCCCTGGACCACGAGGGCGGGCCGGCCGGCCCCGGTGAGCTCACCGGCGCGGGACTTCTCCGGCCGGCCCGGCGGGTGCAGCGGGAAGGCCAGTGCCAGGACCCCGGCGGCCCCCAGTGCGGCGGCGGTCCGGCAGGCGACCCGGGCCCCGGCGCTGCGCCCGCCCGCGACCACCGGCAGCCCGGGCCCGACGAGCGCCGGCCACAGCCCGCGCCACCCCTCGTCCAGCACCTTGGGCGCGGCGGCGACCTTCTTCCCGGCGACCCGCCAGGGCTGTTCGACCAGGGCCACCGTGATCCCGCGGGCGGGCAGGGCGGCGGCCAGCGCCTGGAGGTCCCGGGCTTCGATGCCGCCGCCGGCGCCGTGGCTCACGGCGAGCACGAGCCGGGGCTCCGGCGCCCGGTGCCAGGTGATGCGGGCCTCGCCCGCCGGGGTGTCGACACTCTCGGTACGCGTGGTCATGCGTCCCATCCTGCCCGGGTCAGAAGAGGGTGCCCTCCTCCGGCGCGGCCAGCTCGGTCAGCAGCTCCGGGCCGTTGTTGCGCACACTGCTCACCGCCGTCGACACCGGGTAGGCCCGCATCAGTCCGCCGGGCGGCGGGGCCAGCAGCTCCCGGAGCGAGCCCTCGGTGTCGGTGTTCGCCGGGTCCAGCCAGGCGTCCCAGCGGTCCGGGGTCAGCATCAGCGGCATCCGCGGGTGGATGTCGGCGAGCGAGCGCGGCCCTTCGGCGGGGGCCACGCCCAGGGGACCGGTCTCGGCCTCCGTGGTGATCACCGAGCAGGTGACCCACCAGGAGAGCGGGTGCTCGTCGGGCAGGGTCCGGTCGCGCCAGAACTCGTATATCCCGGCCATGGCGAAGACGGAGCCGTCGGAGGGGAGCACGAAGTAGGGCTGCTTGCGGGCCCGTTTCTTCTTGCCCTCCACCTCCAGCTGCCGCTCGTCATGGGCGGTGACCCACTCGTAGTAGCCGTCGGCGGGGACGATGCAGCGGCGCTGCGCGAAGGGCCGGCGGAAGGAGGGCTTCTCGTGCAGGGTCTCGGACCGGGCGTTGATCATCCGGGCGGCGCCGTCGGGATTCTGTGCCCAGGAGGGGACCAGCCCCCATTTCAGGACGCGCAGCTGGCGAACCGGACGCGGGTGCGAGGCGTCTTTGAGGGGACGGTCGAGGACCACGTGGACCTCTTTCGTCGGCGCCACGTTGAAATCGGGGGCCAGGGCCTCCTCCGGGTCCCACCTCTCGATGCCGAAGGCCTCCACGAGGTCCTCGGGTCTACGACTCGCCGCATACCGTCCGCACATGGCTGTCACACTGCCATGCCGCCCCCAGCTACCGCTGGGTGGTGCCCCCGGAACACCACCGCAAGGAGTCCGCCACCTTATGGACAGCAGCACGACGGCCGGTCTCTGGGACCGGCTCACGGGCATACAGACCACGCCCGACCTGTGGCTGGTGATCGTGACGGGGCTCGTCGCACTGGCCGCGGTGGGGCCCCGCCCGCTGTGGCGGCTGTCGCGCAACGCCATCACCATCGCGCACGAGGGCGGGCACGGCCTGCTGGCGCTGTTCACCGGGCGCCGGCTGAGCGGGATACGCCTGCACTCCGACACCAGCGGGGTCACCGTCAGCCGGGGCAAGCCGACGGGGCTGGGGATGATCCTGACCGCTGCGGGCGGGTACACGGCGCCCTCGCTGCTCGGCCTGGGCGGGGCGGCGCTGCTGTCCGCGCACCGGATCACGCTGCTGCTGTGGGTGGCCACCGCCCTGCTGCTGGCGATGCTGGTGATGATCCGCAACGCGTACGGGGCCCTGACGGTGGTCCTGACCGGCGGAACCTTCGTTCTGGTGTCCTGGCTGGCCCCGGCCGGGGTGCAGGCCGGTTTCGCGTACCTGGTGGTGTGGTTCCTGCTGCTCGGCGGGGTCCGGCCGGTCTTCGAGCTGGGGGCCAAGCGCCGGGGCGGCGGGGCACCCGATTCCGACGCCGACCAGCTCGGCCGGCTCACGCATCTGCACCCGGTGGTGTGGCTGCTCTTCTTCCACGTCGTCGCGCTGTGTGCGCTGATCGGCGGCGCCCGCTGGCTGCTCGCCCTGTGACCGCTCCCTGAGACGGGACCGGGATCAAGATCTGGCATCGGGGGAAGCCACTAAAGTGGGGGCCATGACCGAGACCCCCGCGCTCCCTGCCCTCTGGCCCGCTCCGCTCGCCGATGGGACCGTCCACGCCACCGTCACGGTGCCGGGGTCCAAATCGGTCACCAACCGGGCCCTCGTGCTCGCCGCGCTCGCCGCCGAGCCCGGCTGGGTGCGCCGCCCGCTGCGCTCGCGCGACTCCCAGCTGATGTCCGACGCGCTGCGTGCCATGGGCGTGGGCATCGAGGAGACCGTCTCGTCCAGCTCGGCGAGTTCCACCAACGGCGCAGCGGGCGGCGAGGCCTGGCGGATCATCCCGGCGGCCCTGCACGGCCCGACGACCGTGGACGTCGGCAACGCGGGCACGGTCATGCGCTTCCTGCCGCCCGTCGCCACCCTCGCCGACGGCGACATCCGCTTCGACGGCGACCCGCGCTCCTACGAGCGCCCGCTGGGCCAGGTCATCAGCGCCCTGCGCACCCTCGGCGCCCGCATCGACGACGACGCCCGCGGCGCGCTGCCCATGACGGTCCTGGGCGGCGGGGCCCTGGAGGGCGGCGCGGTCGAGATCGACGCCAGCAACTCCTCGCAGTTCGTCTCCGCGCTGCTGCTCTCCGCCCCGCGCTTCAACCAGGGCGTCGAGGTGCGGCACGTGGGCGGGAACCTGCCGTCGATGCCGCACATCCGGATGACCGTGGAGATGCTGCGCGCGGCGGGCGCCCAGGTCGACACCCCCGAGGCGGGCGGCGAGAAGGACGTCTGGCGGGTCACGCCCGGCGCGCTGCTGGGCCGCGACATGGTCGTGGAGCCGGACCTCTCCAACGCACAGCCCTTCCTGGCCGCGGCTCTGATCACCGGCGGCACGGTCACCGTTCCGGACTGGCCGCACCGCACCACGCAGCCGGGCGACGCGCTGCGCCAGATCTTCACCGAGATGGGCGGCTCCTGCGAGCTGACCGACGCGGGCCTGGTCTTCACCGGCACCGGCAAGATCCACGGCATCGACGTGGACCTGAGCGAGGTCGGCGAGCTCACCCCGGGCATCGCGGCCGTGGCCGCGCTGGCCGACTCCGAGTCGGTGCTGCGCGGTGTCGCGCACCTGCGGCTGCACGAGACGGACCGGCTGGCCGCGCTGACCAAGGAGATCAACGCGCTCGGCGGCGATGTCACCGAGACCGCCGACGGCCTGCGCATCCGGCCGCGCCGGATGCACGGCGGCGTGTTCCACACGTACGACGACCACCGGATGGCCACCGCGGGCGCGGTGATCGGCCTGGCGGTGGAGGGCGTACAGATCGAGAACGTGGCGACGACCGCGAAGACCCTGCCGGACTTCCCGAAGATGTGGACCGACATGCTCGCCGGGGGCGCCGGTGACTCCGGGGCGCCCGGAGCGGGTGCGGGAGCGTAGGGCCCGTCATGCGCAGGTACGGCAAGCACACCGACGAGGACGACATCCGCCAGCGCCCGAACCCCAAGGGCAACCGGCCGCGGACCAGCATCCGGCCCAAGCACGAGGACGCGGCCGAGGGCTTCGTCCTCACCGTGGACCGCGGCCGGCTGACCTGCCTGGTCGAGGGCCGTTCCGTGCACGCGATGAAGGCCCGCGAACTGGGCCGCAAGGCCGCGGTGGTCGGCGACCGGGTCTGGATCGTCGGTGACCTGTCCGGCAAGAAGGACACCCTGGCCCGCATCGTGCGGATCGAGGAGCGCAGGTCCGTCCTGCGGCGCACCGCCGACGACGACGACCCGTACGAGCGGGTGGTCGTCGCCAACGCCGACCAGCTGGCCATCGTCACGGCCCTGGCCGACCCGGAGCCCCGGCCCCGGATGATCGACCGCTGTCTGGTGGCGGCGTACGACGCCGGGCTGGAGCCGCTGCTGGTGCTCACCAAGTCCGACCTGACCTCCGCGGACAAGATCCTGGAGATCTACGCGACGCTCGGCGTGAACTACGTGGTGACCAACCGCGAGGAGCTGGCCACGGGTGACGCGGCCGACCGGGTGCGCGAGCGGCTCGACGGCCGCATCACCGCCTTCGTCGGGCACTCGGGCGTCGGCAAGACCACCCTGGTGAACTCGCTGGTCGCCGAAGGCCGCCAGCGCGCCACCGGCCATGTCAACGCGGTGACCGGCCGCGGCCGGCACACGACCACCTCGGCGCTCGCGCTGCCGCTGCCGAGCGGCGACGGCTGGGTCATCGACACCCCGGGCGTGCGCTCCTTCGGCCTGCACCACGTGGACCCGTCCCGGGTGATCCTGGCCTTCCCGGACCTGGTTCCGGGCACCGAGGAGTGTCCGCGCGCGTGCAGCCACGACGAGCCGGACTGCGCGCTCGACAAGTGGGTGGAGGACGGCCACGCGGACCCGGCCCGGCTGTATTCGCTGCGCCGGCTGCTGGAGACGCGCGAGCGGCGCGAGGGCGACTGACCGTCCGGCGGCGGTGCGGCCGCGTTTGTCGAGGGCCCTGTCTGGATAAATGCATAATCGCACCAAGTGACGCGATGTCACCTGACGCGGGGAGGCATTCGACATGGCGTGGCTGCTGGTCGTGGTCGCGGGACTCCTGGAGACCGGTTTCGCGGTCTGCCTCAAGCTCTCCCACGGATTCACCCGGCTGGGGCCGACCGTCGCCTTCGCCTGTTTCGCGCTCGGCAGCTTCGGTCTGCTGACCCTGGCGCTCAAGAAGCTGGACGTGGGGCCGGCGTACGCGGTGTGGACGGGCATCGGCGCCGCCGGGACGGCGATCTACGGCATGGTCTTCCTCGGCGACCTGGTCTCCACCCTCAAACTCGTCTCGATCTCGCTGGTCATCCTGGGCGTCATCGGGCTCCAGCTGTCCGGGTCGGCGCACTGAGCAGCCTGCGCAGTTCGCCCGGCCCCGGCTCCTCCCCCGGGGCGATCACGTAGGAGAGGGCGAGGCGTACGGCGAGTTCGCAGCGCTGCGGGCCCTCGCCCGGCGTCAGCGCGGCGGCCGCCCGGTCCCGGACGGCCCGGGCCAGCTCGCCGGGCCCGGGTGCCCGGCCGCCCGCCGCGGGCAGGCCCGCGTCCCAGGCGCCGGTGAGCAGGGCCCGTACGAGGGGCTGGGCGCGCGCCGCGCGTACGATCCACTCCGCGACGGCGGCGAGCCGCTCGGCGGCCTGGGCCGGGGCGGACAGGGCCCGGTCGACCCCGTCGAGGTAGCGGTCGGCCTCGCGGCGGACCAGCGCGCGGCCCAGGCCCGCCTTGCCGCCGAACTCGTTGTAGAGGGTCTGCCGGGACACCCCGGCGGCCGCGGCCACGTCGACCATCCGCACGTCCGGCCAGGGGCGCGCCGAGAGCGCCGCTCCCGCCGCCTCCAGCAAGGACTCCCGGGCTGCCGGCATCCGCGCCTCCCCGTTCGGCTCTGTCCGGTCAGAGTTGACGGGCCGCCAGATCCTGTCAAGGGCGCATCGATGCCGCACTGTGGACAGCGTTGGTCGGGCTCCGGGAGTCTCGATACTGTTCGGACATGCCCGAGTATGACGATGACCTGCGCCTTGCCCTCGAACTCGCCGACGCGGCGGACGCCGCCACGATGGAGCGCTTCCGCGCCCTCGACCTCCAGGTCGAGACGAAGCCGGACATGACCCCGGTGAGCGAGGCGGACAAGGCTGCCGAGGAGATCATCCGGGCCGGTATCGCGTCCGCGCGGCCGGACGACGCCATCCTGGGCGAGGAGTACGGGCTCCAGGGCAGCGGTCCGCGCCGCTGGGTGGTGGACCCGATCGACGGCACGAAGAACTACGTGCGCGGGGTCCCCGTCTGGGCGACCCTGATCTCCCTGATGGCCGAGGACACCGACGGCGAGTTCCGCCCGGTGGTCGGCGTGGTGTCCGCGCCGGCGCTGGGCCGCCGCTGGTGGGCGACCAGGGGCGGGGGCGCGTACGCGGGCGGTGCGCTCGGCGAGACCGGCGCGATCGGCGTGTCCAAGGTGGGCGGGCTGGGCGACGCCTCGTTCGCGTACTCCTCGCTGAGCGGCTGGGAGGAGCAGGGCCGGCTGGCGGGGTTCCTGGACCTGACCCGGGCGTGCTGGCGGACCCGCGGCTACGGGGACTTCTGGCCGTACATGATGGTCGCGGAGGGCTCGCTGGACCTGTGCGCCGAGCCCGAACTCAACCTCTGGGACATGGCGGCCATCGCGGTCGTGGTCCAGGAGGCGGGCGGCCGCTTCACCAGCCTGGACGGTGTGGACGGGGTGCACGGCGGGAACGCCGCGGCCTCGAACGGACTGCTCCACGAGGAGATGCTGGACCTGCTGCGCCCGCGCGCCTGAGCCCGCCGAGCGCTGTCCGCGCTCCGTTGCGCGCCTTCTTGTCGGCCCTGCGGGTCCATGGGAATCTGATACTCCCCACGCTTGTGCGCTTGTGAACCGTTTCTCTTGAGGCGGCTCTCGGGCGCACCCACCCAGGCGGGGGGACTCACCCCAGGAGGTGGCTCTCTTCATGCTCGTCCGCGACGCCATGAGCACCGTGATCCTCACCCTCGGACCCGCACACACCCTCCGGCAGGCGGCCTGCCTGATGTCCGGCCGGCGCGTCGGCGCGGCCGTCGTCCTCGACCCCGACCACAGCGGAATCGGCATCCTGACCGAGCGCGACATCCTCAACTCGATCGGCGCGGGCCATGACCCGGACCGGGAGTCCGTGGGCGCGCACACCACCAACAACGTCGTGTTCTGCACCCCGGAAGCCACGGTGCAGGAAGCCGCCGAAGCGATGGCCCACGGCGGCTTCCGGCATCTGATCGTGCTGGAGCACGGCGGACCCGTCGGCATCGTGTCCGTGCGCGACGTCATCCGCTGCTGGGTCCCGGCGCGGCGCACGGTCCCCGCATGAAACGACGCCGGGCCGCAGTCCTCCGAGGAGGTCTGCGGCCCGGCGTCCTGCTACGGCAAGCGCTCCGTGTCAGCCGCGGAGGGCCTGGACCGCGGCTTCGAGCCGCTTGCCGAAGTCACCGTCCGCCTGGCGGAAGTTGTTGATCGCGCGCTCGACGATGTCGTCGCGGGAGACCTTGGCGATGAAGCCGGACAGGTTCTCGATCAGGCGGGACTTCTCGTCCTCCGAGTACAGGCGGTAGAGGTTGCCCGCCTGGACGAAGTCGTTGTCCTCCCTGTGGACGGCGGCGGCGTGGTTGCCCGTGCCACCGGTCACGCCGATGGGCTGCCACAGCGGGCGGTCCGTCTGGTGCGGGCCGCCGAAGCTGTTCGGCTCGTAGTTCTTCGCGCCCTTGTGACGGCCGTCGTACAGGTAGCCGTCGCGGGAGTTGGTGCGCGCCTCGGTGGCGTGCGGGCGGTTCACCGGCAGGTGGTCGGCGTTGATGCCGACGCGGTAGCGGTGGGCGTCACCGTAGCCGAAGAGGCGGCCCTGGAGCATCTTGTCCGGGGACGGACCGATGCCGGGGACGAAGTGCGCCGGGCTGAAGATGCTCTGCTCGACCTCGGCGAAGACGTTCTCCGGGTTGCGGTTGAGCTCCAGCTTGCCGATCTCGATCGGCGGGTAGTCCTCGTGCGGCCACACCTTGGTGAGGTCGAACGGGTTGAAGCGGTACTCGGCCGCCTCGGCCGCGGGCATGATCTGGACCTGCACGGTCCAGGTCGGGAAGTCGCCGCGCTCGATGGACTCACGCAGGTCGCGCTGGTGCGAGTCGGGGTCCTCACCGGCGAGCCGGTTGGCCTCGGCCTGGGTGAGGTTCTTGATGCCCTGGTCGGTCTTGAAGTGGTACTTGACCCAGAAGACCTCGCCGGCCTCGTTGTTCCACTGGAACGTGTGCGAGCCGTAGCCGTTCATGTGCCGGTAGGACGCCGGGATGCCGCGGTCACCGAACAGCCAGGTCACCTGGTGGGTCGACTCGGGCGACAGACCCCAGAAGTCCCAGACGTTGTCCGCCTCCTGCGAGCCCGTGTACGGGTCGCGCTTCTGGGTGTGGATGAAGTCGGGGAACTTGATGGCGTCCTTGATGAAGAACACCGGGGTGTTGTTGCCGACGAGGTCGTAGTTGCCCTCTTCGGTGTAGAACTTCAGCGCCCAGCCGCGGGGGTCGCGGACCGCGTCGGCGCTGCCGAGGTTGCCGGCGACGGTGGAGAAGCGCAGGAAGGTCTCGGTCTCCTTGCCGACCTCGGACAGGAACTTGGCCCGGGTCCACTGCGAGACGTCGCGGGTCAGCGTGAAGGTGCCGTACGCACCGGCGCCGCGGGCGTGCACCACGCGCTCCGGGATGCGCTCGCGGTTGAAGTGCGCGAGCTTCTCGAGCAGCAGCTGGTCCTGGACCAGAACGGGGCCGCCGGCGCCGGCGGTCTCGCTGTTCTGGTTGTCCGCGACCGGCGCTCCGGCCTCCGTGGTGAGCGGTCCCTGCGTCACGCGCGCCTCCTGCGTCATCCCTGCATGTCCTGTCCTTGGCGTTTGCCGTAACCGATCCTACGATGGACTTTGTCTAAGTCAAGTAAGCATCCAAGTCCGCACCGGTTCGGGAGTTACACCGAATCCCCTCACTGTTAGGCTGATGTCTATGAGTGACCTGCTGGATCGACTTCGCGGACGCGGCTGGCGCATGACGGCGCAGCGGCGTGTCGTGGCCGAGGTGCTCGACGGTGACCACGTGCACCTGACGGCCGACGAGGTGCACGCGCTCGCGGTGGCCAAGCTGCCCGAGATCTCCCGTGCGACCGTCTACAACACCCTGGGCGAACTCGTCACCCTCGGCGAGGTGCTGGAGGTCTCCACGGACCGCCGCGCCAAGCGGTACGACCCGAACGCGCACCGGCCCCACCAGCACCTGGTCTGCGCACAGTGCGGCGCGATCCGCGACGTGCACCCGGCGGGCAACCCGCTGGCCGACCTGCCGGACACGGAGCGCTTCGGCTTCGTCGTGTCGGCGGTCGAGGTGACGTACCGCGGCGTCTGCCCGAACTGCGCGGCCGCCTGAGCGCACGCACACGGAAGGGTCCGGACCCCCTCAGGGTGTTCGGACCCTTCGCGTTCACCTTCTTGCGGGCGGAAACGGATCAGGAACGACTCAGGGCCCGGATCCATTGGATCCGGGCCCTGAGTCTTCAGTAGCGGGGACAGGATTTGAACCTGCGACCTCTGGGTTATGAGCCCAGCGAGCTACCGAGCTGCTCCACCCCGCGTCGGTAAACCCAACGTTACGTGAAGGCCCACGGCAGATGCAAATCGGTTAACCGGCGAGCCCCCGGTGCAGGAGCGAGGTCAGCGTCTCCACCACCTCGTCGTCGTCGAGTCCGGCCCCGCCGGTCATGGCGGCGTACCCCAGCATCGAGATCATCGCCCCCATCGCCGCGGCGACCAGTTCGGGGTCTCCGGGCAGCTCACGGCCCTGTTCACGCATGTACGCGAGGTGCTCGCGCAGCGGCGCGGTGTCCCCGAGCAGACGCCCCCAGACCTGCCCCGAGCCGGGCGGTTCGGCCATGGACTTCTGGAAGAGGGCGACCACGACGGGCAGATGATCCCGGAAGACGCGCCAGGTGACAGCTACATGCGTCCGCAGCTGCGCCCGGTCGGCGAGATCGTGTTCGCGGACGTGATCGTGGGCGCCGACCTCCACGTCCACCTGGGCGCCCATGTCCGCGAGCAGCGCGTCCAGCAGTTCGTCCTTGCCCGCGAAGTGCTCGTAGAAGGACCCGGTGGAGCGGCCGGCGGCCTTGGTGATGTCGGCGATCTTCGTCTGCGCGTAGCCGCGCTCCAGGAAGAGTGCCCGCGCCGCCTCCTTGAGCGCCGCCTCCGTGCCGGCCGCCCGCTCCTTGCGCACTCCCACCGCGATCCCCGTTCCCACTTGACGCCGTCTTTTCGGCCTCATCATACTGAACTGAGTTTCACCGAATCAGAATTCAGTGAATGTAGATTCAGCGAAAAGGGGACGGACATGCGTGTGTCAGTCATCGGGGGCGGGGTCGCCGGAGCGGCGAGCGCGATCGCTCTGCGCCGCGCGACGGGCGCGGAAGTCACGGTCCACGAGGCGTACGAGGACCCGGCCGGACAGGTGGGTTCGTTCCTCAGCCTCGCCGTCAACGGGCTGCGGGGGCTGGACGAGCTGGGCTGCCTCGCCGAGGTCCAGGCCGCCGGGTTCCCGGTCGCCCTGCAGCGGATGTGGTCCGCCTCGGGCAAGCTCCTCGGGGAGGTGCCGCGCGGCCGGCGCGCCTGCGACACCCTGCACAGCACGACGCTGCTGCGCGGGCGGCTGGTGGAGGTGCTGCGCGCCGAGGCGGCCTCGGCCGGGGCCCGGATCGAGACGGGGCGGCGGGTGGACCCGGCGGACCTGGACGCGGACCTGGTGGTGGCGGCCGACGGCATCTGGTCCGCCACCCGCCCGGCGCTGGACCCGGCGGCGCCGCAGGTGCGGTACGCGGGGCTCTACAGCGTGTCGGGGGTCTCCGAAGGGGTGCACCTCACGCCCGGCACCTACCACTTCGTCTTCGGCCGCCGGGGGGCGTTCCTCTGCGTCCCGGCGGCGGACGGCACGGTCTGGTGGTCGGCCCAGGTGCCCGCCCCGGAGCCCCCGGACCCGGCGGAGGTCACCCGGGCCCTGCTGGCGGAGCTGTACGGCAGGGAGGAGCTGCCGCTGTCCCTGATCCGGGCGGCCACCCGCGTCGACCGCCCGATGCCGATGCACCGGCTGGCGGACGTGCCCGTCTGGCACGACGGACGCACCGTCCTGATCGGCGACGCGGCCCACCCGGTCGGGGCCGGGCAGGGCGCGTCGATGGCGATCGAGGACGCCGTCGCCCTGGCGCGGTGCGTGGCATCGGTCCCGGGCGTGGAGGCGGCCCTGGCCGAGTACACGCGGCTGCGCCGCCCCCGGGTGGCCCGGATGACCCGGGCCGCGGCGACGAACCGCGACTCGAAGACCCCGGGCACGGTGCAGCGCCGGGTCAACGACCTGCTGATGCCGCTCGCCTTCCGGCACGTCTACGCCCGCTCCACCTCCTGGCTCTACCGCTAGGGGGTGTCTTGCCGAGGCTCAGGCCGAGAGTTCCTCGGCCAGGGCCTCGCGGAGCCGGGCCGCGCGTTCCGAGACCTCGGCCGGGCCCAGTTCCATGGCGCGCACGCACCACTTCTGGCCCTCCGCGAGGTCCCCGTGACGGGCCGCGAGCAGGCCGAGGCGCAGGGCGGCGCGGCCGTGGCCCGCCACCGCGGCGCGGGTCCACCACAGGGCGGCCTCCGGCTCGCTCCCCTCGCGGGCCAGCAGCAGCCCGAGGTTGAAGGCGCCGTTGCGGGAGCCGGCCTCGGCCGCCTCCCGGTACCAGCGCGCGGCGACGGCCAGGTCGCCGCGGGCGGCGGCCAGCATGCCGACCCGCACCTGGGCCCGGCGGTGCCCCAGCTCGGCGGCCCGCTCGTACCACTCCTCGCTCTCGGTGCGCGGGGCGCCGCCCACGGGCTCGCCCAGGGCCACCGGCTCCGGCGGCGGGGCCAGCGACTCCAGCAGCGCGGCCAGGCGGAACGCCGCCTCCGCGCTGCCGCCGCCCGCCGCGCAGCGCAGGTGCCGCTCGGCCGCCCGGTCCTCGCCGTCGCGCACCAGCGCGATGCCGACCTGCAGCGCGGCATCGGTGTGTCCGGCCGAGGCGGCCCGCTCGTACCACTTCAGCGCCGTCCGGTCCTCGTCGCGGCTGGCGAAGAGGATCCCGAGGTTGAACGCGGCGTCGACGCTGCCCGCCTCGGCCGCCTTCGAGAACCAGGGCTCGGCGCCCGCCGCGTCCCCGACCTGGAGCAGCATGATCGCCAGCGCGTTGGCCGCCTCGCGGTGCCCGGCGTAGGCGGCCCGCCGGTACCACTGCTCGGCCTGCGCGGTCCGGTCCTGTGCGACGCACAGCAGAGCAAGGTTGTACGCCCCGTTCTGGTCGCCCGCGTCCATGGCGGTCCGGTACCAGCGCTCCGCGGTCTGGGTCTCGCCGCGTGCGGCGTGCAGCGCGCCCAGCGCGTTGGCGGCGTTGCCGTCGCCGTCCTGCGCGGCCCGGTGCCACCACACGGCGGCGCTCTCCTCGTCGCCGGCGTCGCGCAGCAGGAAGCCGAGCGCGCACGCCGCCCGGGCCTCCCCCTGCTTGGCGGAGGTCAGGTACCAGCGCCCGGCCTCCTTGAGCTCGCCGCGCGCCTCCAGCAGGGCGCCCAGGTGCAGGGCGGCGCGCCGGTGCCCGCGCGCGGCCGCCTGCCGGTACCACTGCTCGGCCTCGGTGGGATCGCCCTTGCGCAGGTGCCTCGCCAGCCGGTACGCGGCTTCGCGGTGCCCCTGTTCGGCGGCGGCGCGGAACCACCGCTCGACGCCCTTGTCCCCGCGGTGCTCCAGCAGGTCGGCCAGCCCGTACGCGCCCAGCGCGTGGCCGGACTCGGCGGCCTGCCGCATCCAGTACTCGGCGGCGGGCTCGTCCCCGCGCTCACGGAAGTAGCGGCCGAGGGCGTGCGCGGCGGGGGCGGACCCGGCGACGGCGGCGACCCGCCACCAGCCGGCCGCGTCCTCGGGGTAGCCCCGCTGGTGGAGGAGCACGCCGAGGTTGTTCGCGGCGGCGCGGTCCCCTTCGCCTGTGGCCCCCCGCAGGTACGGTTCGGCGCCGTCGAGGTCGCCGCGGCGCAGCAGCAGCGCGCCGAGCACGCTCATGGCTCCGGGGTCGCCCTTGTCGGCGGCCACCCGGTGCCGTGCTTCCAGCTCGGCGTCGCTCGCCGCGTCGGTCTCGGCGAACATTTCCTGCGCGAAATCCGCATCGGTCAGTGCGGTCTGCGCGTCGGCGACCGGAGCCGCCCCCTCGGCCTCTGTGTCCGTCCCGGACTCCGCCCTCACAAACCGCCCTGTCTCCAGCAGAGTTGACCTGTCCCCCATAAATCCCATCGTCGCATCACCTGCTACCCGCGTACACCTGGTATGTCGCAGCCAGTGAGGTCACTACAGCGTTTTGTCGACATGCCCACAGTGAGGCAAGTCAAACACGCTCCACCCACAAGTCACCCTCCCCGGCTACCCCGTGTCCGTCCCGGACATGACGAAGGCCCGGATCCCATGGATCCGGGCCTTCATCTTCAGTAGCGGGGACAGGATTTGAACCTGCGACCTCTGGGTTATGAGCCCAGCGAGCTACCGAGCTGCTCCACCCCGCGTCGGTGAAACCACAGTATCACGACGCGGGGTGGAACCATTACCCCTTGATCACTGGCCGGCCGGGGTGGGCGTCGTCAGCTTCGCCTCGGCCTCGATCGCCCGCTTCAGCGCGGCCTTGATCTCGTCCTGGGCCTTGCCGAAGGCCGCCCAGTCACCGGCCTGCCGGGCCTTCTCGGCATCCTCGATGGCCTTCTGCGCGTCGGCGAGCGCGGCCTTGACCGTCGGGTCCTGGGCAGTCGGCGGCGTGACGGTACCCTCGCCCGGCGGCTGCTCCGGGGGTACCGGAACGGTCGGCGCCTCGGCCCCGAAGACCACGTTCAGCGCCTTCTCAAGGGTGTCCTCGAAGGCGGTCTGGTTGCCGTAGGTCACGAGCACCTTGCGCAGCAGCGGGTACTTCAGGCCGGAGCTGCGGACGTAGACCGGCTCGACGTAGAGCATCCCGCCGTCGAGCGGCACCGCGAGCAGATTGCCGTACTCGATCTCCGAGTCGCCACCGCGCAGCAGGCGGATGGACTCGGCGATCTTCGGCTCCGACTGGAACTTGCTCTGCACCTGACCGGGGCCGTCCGGCGGCTTGCTCGTCGGCATCTTCAGAATCCGGATCTTGCCGTAGTCCGGGGTGCCCGGATCGGCGTTGACCGCCATGAAGGCACTCAGGTTGGGCCGCTCGTTCGGCGTGAACGTCGTGGTGAGCGAGAAGACCTGGTCCTTCTCCTTCTGGCCCGGCATCTTCATCGACAGGTAGTACGGCGGAACGGCCGTACCGGCCTTGGTCGTCGGGTCGTCCGGGACCGCCCACGCCTCACTGCCGCTGAGGAAGGTCTGCGGGTCGGTGACGTGGTACCGGGTCAGCAGTTCGCGCTGGACCTTGAAGAGGTCCTGCGGGTACCGCAGGTGTTCCATGAGCGGCTTGGCGATGTCGGCCTTGGGCTTCACCGTGCCCGGGAACGCCTTCATCCAGGTCTTCAGGACCGGGTCCTCGGTGTCCCACTGGTACAGGTCGACCGAGCCGTCGTATGCGTCGACGGTGGCCTTCACCGAGTTGCGGATGTAGTTGACCTGGTTCTCCTGGGCAACTACCGCGCGCTGGCTGTTGGTCAGCGAGTCCGCGGTGCTCTGGCCCAGCGTGGTGCGCGAGGCGTACGGGTAGCCGTTGGTGGTCGTGTACGCGTCGACGATCCACTTGATCCGGCCGTCGATCACGGCCGGGTAGGGCGCACCGTCGATGGTCAGCCACGGGGCGACGGCCTCGACGCGCTGCTTGGGCGTGCGGTTGTACAGGATCCGCGAGCCGTCGCCGATGGCGCCCGAGTAGAGGATCTGCGGCTCGTTGAACGTGAGCGCGTAGGCGGCGCGGTTGACCGGGTTGTCGAGATTGACGCCGGAGCCGCCCTTGTAGCTCGTCTCCTTCTCGCCCTTGTCGTCCGAGTAGTCGAGCTCCTTCTGCGGCCCGCCGACGATCGAGTACTGCTTCGTCTGCTCCCCGTAGTAGATGCGCTGCTCGAAGTCCGTGCCGAACACGCCCTTGGAGGGCAGGTCGGACTGGGTGAAGTCGGGAGCGCCCTCCTTCACGGTGGTGCCCTTGGCCGCGACCACGCCGTAACCGTGCGTGTACTTGAAGTGGTCGTTGATCCAGTTGTTCTTCGGGATGCCGCCGATGTTCAGCTCGCGCAGCCCGATGACCGTGTCCTGGCCGCTGTACCGGTCCACGGCGAGCGTGGACGGGAAGGCGTAGTAGCCCTTGACCTGCTGGAGCTGCTGGAAGGCCGGCGAGACGATGTTCGGGTCGAGGATGCGGATGCTGGCCGTGGTGTCGGCCTGCGGCCGCAGCTTGCCCCGGTCCGCCGTCTGCGGGACGCCCGGGTAGTCCGTGACCTCCGAGGCGGCGATGCCGTAGGCGTCGCGCGTGGCCTTGATGTTCTTCTGGACGTACGGGGATTCCTTGGCCTGCTCGTTCGGCTGGACCTGGAACTTCTGCACGATCGCCGGGTAGAGCCCGCCGATCAGGATCGCCGAGAGCACCATCAGGCCGAAGCCGATGACCGGCAGCTGCCAGGTGCGGCGCCACAGCGTCGCGAAGAACAGCACGGCGCAGATCGCGGCGATGGCGACGAGGATCGTCTTCGCCGGCAGGTAGGCGTTCGCGTCGACGTAGCGCAGGCCCGTCCAGTTGTCGGCGGCCTTGAAGTCGCTGGACTTCACGGCGAGCCCGTACCGGTCGAGCCAGTAGGCGACCGCCTTGAGCGTGACGAACAGGCCGAGCAGCACCGACAGGTGGCCGGTGGCGGCGGCGGTGGCCCGCGCGCCCGGGCTGGTCACGCGCAGTCCGCCGTACAGGTAGTGCACGACGGCCGCGGCGATCACCGACAGCACGACGGCGGCGAAGCCGAAGCCGAGCAGGAAGCGGTACCAGGGCAGGTCGAAGGTGTAGAAGGACACGTCCATGTGGAACTGCGGGTCCTTCGAACCGAAGGGCACCCCGTTCACGTACATGAGCCAGGTCTTCCACTGGCCGGCCGCCGAGGCGCCCGCGATCAGGCCGACGAGCACCGCGATGCCCAGGAGCAGCCACTTCTTGTACGGGGCGATGCTCATCCGGTAGCGGTCGAGGCTCTGCTGTTCCATCGACATCGCGCTGAGCGGCGGCCGCAGCCGGTGGGCCAGCCAGATGTTGAAACCGACGGCACCGGCCATCAGCAGACCGAAGACGGCGAAGAGACCGATCTTGGTCCACAGGGTGGTGGTGAAGACGGTGGAGTACTTCACGGAGCGGAACCAGAGCCAGTCAGTCCAGAAGCCCGCGAACATGATGAAGAGCATGGCCAGGACGGCCAGCACGCCCAAGGTCATCAGGAGAGTTCGGGCCCGCCGGGAGGGGCGGCCGACTCTCATCCGTGGCCCGGAAGGGCCTCCGCCGCGGTCCGGCATCTGGAAAGCCAAGGTGCGCACCTCGAAAGTCGCTGAGTCTGGTAATGAACGGGCCCCCGATCGTAGAGCCCACTCATGCAACTTACTGAGGCTTTGGTCAGTTCCCGGTAATCGATGGAAAGGAGGCAGGATGTTGCCCATGTCCAACCTTTCGCCTTCCCCCGGCACCCCCATGGCGGCCAGTCCGCTGACCCGCGCCTGCCTCGAGATCGACGAGTACGCGGCCGGCCTCGGCTGGGACAAGCCCGCGCGGCTCTTCGCCCTCGTCGACACCGCCCGGCTCAAGAAGCAGGAGCCGCGGCTGGCGAGCCAGCTCGGTCTCGACCAGGACGACGCCGGCAAGTCCTCCCTCACCCCCATCGAGCAGGACGAGGTCCCGAAGGGGACGCCGCTCGACAAGTTCCTCGGCACCATCGCCTGGCCCGACGCCGTCGTCGGCTGCGCGCTGACGGTGGAACGCCTGATGCTGCCGCCGTCCGCGGAGGCCTCCGTACCGGAGGGACTGAACGACAAGCAGCTGTCGAAGTGGGTCGCCGGGCACCCGGAGCGGCAGGAGGTGCGCCTGACCGTGGCCGTGCTGCGCGACGGATCGCGCGAGTCGGCCGTACGGCTGCGCGAGAAGGACTCCTCGACGGAGGTCCTCACCGGTGCGGGCCTGGTCCCCGGCCTGGCGGAGGCCCTGGCGGCGACCTTCTCGTAGGTCCTGCCCGTCAGGGGGACGGAGGAGCGGTCCGGGCTAGCGCGTGCACCGCGGCAGCCCGGCCGTGTCCCCCTTGCTGATCTTCTCCAGTGCCTTCGTGGCGTCGTCGATGGTGGACACCTTGACCAGGGTCAGCCCGTCGGGGACGTGGGAGGCGGCGGAGGCGCAGTTCTCGGCGGGCGTCAGGAAGTACTCTGCGCCTGCCTTGCGGGCGCCGATGGTCTTCATCTGGATGCCGCCGATCGGGCCGACCTTGCCCGCGTCGTCGATGGTGCCGGTGCCCGCGACGAACTTCCCGCCGGTCAGGTCCTCCGGGGTGAGCTTGTCGACGATGCCGAGGGCGAACATCAGCCCGGCGCTCGGGCCGCCGACGTCGGCGAGCTTGATGTCGATCGTGAACGGGAAGGCGTGGTCGGTGCCCGCCCGGATGCCGACGATGGCGTGACCGTCGCCCTCCGCCTTGCCCGCGGTGATCGTCAGCTTCGAGGTGGCGGGGTCGTTGTTGCCGGCCTTCGCCGCCTCGGCGGCCTCCTTGGCGGGCACGATCGTGAACTCCACCGGCTCACCCGGCTTGTGCTTGGTGACGAGCTTGGCCACGTCCTCGGGGGCGGTGACGGCGGTGCCGTCCACGGCCTTGACCACGTCCCCGGCGTGCAGCCGGCCCTCGGAGGGGCTGTCCTTGACCACGGTGGAGACGATCACCCGGGCGGTGACCGGGACGCCGAGCTGCTTCAGGGCCGCCACCTTGGCGCTCTGCTGCGACTGGCTGAACTCCTCGGCGTTCTCCTGGGTGGACTCCGCCTCCGTCTTCCCGTTCGGGTAGAGGTTCTCGTGCGGGACGACGATGTTGTCGCCGGCCAGCCACCCGTAGACCGCTTCCACCAGGCTCATGTCGTAGTCCGCACCCGTGACGCGGACCGTGGTCATGTTGAGGTGACCGCTGGTCGGGTACGTCTTGCGCCCCGCGATGTTGAGGACGGGCGCGCCGTGCGAGTCCCCGAGCGTGTTCACGGTCGGGCCGGGGCTCATCTCGGAGTACGGGACCTTGATGAACACCCCTGCGCAGAGCAGCGCGAACAGCACCAGGGTGGAAGCGAGCATCGTCGCGGTGCGGCGTGGCATGCATCCGACAGTACGGGACGGCCCTGGCGGGCGGCCCTCGGGGCCGGTCCGTACGGGGCCCGCACGCGAAACTCTCAGCGGAATCTCACCGACGGCGGCGGACCGGAGCAGAGCGGTCGCGGAGCGTCGAGCGGCGGCGGGCGGTCTCAGACGGCGTCGGAGGCGGCGGGGGCGGACGGGGAGGAATGGGCGTCGGCCTTCACCCTGGCCTGATCGGCATGGGCCATGGCTTCCCGGAATCGGGCGTATCCCGCGAGCTCGGATATGTCACCCTGTGTGCGGTCGCGTGCCGCCCAGCTGCCCCATATCGCCGCGCCGATCGCGGCGAACAGCGGAATCAGCAACCACGCCAAAGACGCCATGGGCGTGCCTCCCTACCCCGAAGTACGTTTCGTTGGTGGCTTCAACGCTCGTGCCCGTGGGGGGGTTACGCAAATCGAGGGCGTGTTGCGCGGCCGAACGGGTGCGAGGCTACCGCCTTCCGGGTGGCGCTCCGTGACCGGGGGTTCAGCAGGCGCCGGCCCACTCCTCCGTGCCGTCGCTGAACGACGCCCTCCTCGAAGGCCGGACTCGCACCGCTCGGCGCCCGGAGCGCCTCACGGGCTTCGCCCGGCCGCGCCGGACTCCGTCCGTCGGCCTGCGCGGCCCGGGCCTCAGCAGGCGCCGACCCACTCCTCCGTGCCGTCGCTGAACGTCTGGTGCTTCCAGATCGGGACCTCGTGCTTGAGGTCGTCGATCAGCATCCGGGCGGCCTCGAAGGCCTCGCCGCGGTGCGGACAGGACACGGCGACGACGACGGCCAGGTCGCCCACGGCCAGGTCACCGATGCGGTGCACGGCCGCCAGGGCGCGGACCGGGAACTTGGCCACGACGCGCTCGGCCACGCGGCGCATCTCGGCCTCGGCCGTCGGATGGCAGGAGTAGCCGAGCGAGTCGACGTCCGCCCCGCTGTCGTGGTTGCGCACCGTGCCGACGAAGAGCGTCGTACCGCCCGACGCGTCGTCGCCGACGGCCTGGAAGACCTCGTCGATCGACAGGGCGGTCTCGCGGATCTGGAGCAGCCGGATCGGGTTCGAAGCGGCTTGCTCACCGGGGTGGTCGAAGTGCGGTGCCATGCCTTCATCGTGCCCTAGCGGCTGACACGGCGAAATAGCAGATTCGCCCGGGGCGGGAACGCCGCCTTGGGAGCCTCCTACAGGGCGGACCCGCGGAATCCCGCGGTCCGCCCGGCCGGCCGGGCGGACCGCGGCACCGGACCGGTCAGATCCCGCGCCGCTTGCGCGCCAGGCGGACCGCGGCGGCCGCGCCCAGCAGGGCCACCGTCGCGCCGGCCGCACCGGCGGCCGTGGCGGCGTCCCTGCGGCCCAGCCGGCGGCCCGCGACCGTGTGGCGGCCCGAGACCTCCTGGAGGAGCTCGGCGAGCACCTCCTCGTTGGTCCAGCGCGGCCGCCAGCCCGCCGCGTGCAGCCCGCTGACGCTGACCACCCACGGGTGCATCGTGTAGGCGAGGTCGCCGGCCGGGGACGGGGTCAGGCCGATCCGGTGCAGCCGGGCGGCCGCTCCCAGGGCGACCGCGGAGGGGAGTTCCATGCGGCGGATGCCGCTCAGCTCCTCGACCTCCTCCTGCTCCAGCCACCCCTCGCAGCCCACGGCCAGCTCGCCCTCGACCTTCTCCAGGGCCGCGTACTCCAGGGCGCTGACCAGGTCGTCCACGTGGCAGAACTGCCAGGTGGGGCGGGATCCCGCCACCACGAGCAGCCGCGGGGACTCGAAGTACCGGGTCAGGGCGGTGTCCGTGCCGCCGACCAGGACGGCCGGGCGGATCACGGTGACGTTCAGTCCGGGGTGCGCGCGGGGGGCCCGGCGGCCCAGGCGCTCGATCTCCAGCAGGTCGCCGACGCCGGTCGCCTCGGCGGTGGCCCGCAGCTCGGAGTCCTCGGACAGCGGGATGTCGTTGTCCGGCAGGGCTCCGTAGACCATCGCCGAGGTGCAGAGCACGACCCGGTGCACACCGGCCGCGGCGGCGGCCGTCAGGACGGTCTGGGTGCCGCGCACGTTGTACGCCGTGCGGGCGGCCGGGTCGGTCTCCAGGTCGAGGTCCAGCGCGAGGTGGACCACGACGTCCGCGCCGCGCAGCTTCTCGGCGATCGCGGGGTCCCGGACGTCGAGGATGTGCCACTGCGCGGCGGCGCAGTCCCCCCGTCGCTCGTCGATGGCGACGACCTGCTTGACCTCGTCGGAGGCGGCCAGGCGGCTCACCAGGGCCGCGCCGACGCCCGAGGCGGCGCCGGTCACGGCGATCACCGGGCTGCGCCGGCGGATTCCCTCCGGGTTTCGCGGCTGGCGAACGCCGGGGGCGCTGTCACCGTGCTCGGAGCTGTTTTCGTCGTCGTGCATCGCGCGAAACTGCGGATCTGGGGAACTCACCGGGCGTCTCCAGCGGTTGTCTTCAGTAGGGACGCGTCGTGACGCGTACCCACCAGGTGATGTCCATCCTGCCGCAGCCCAGGAGCCGGCGGAGCACCGAGCCCGGATGCGGCCGCGGTGTCTACGCTGGGTGGTGTTGTCGGACCATTGCCCGTCGGCTCCCGCCGGCGGCCCTACGAGCCGAGGAAACCCGTGAGCGACACCCCATTCGGATTCGGCCTTCCGCCGGAGGAGCCGGAGAACGGCGACGATGGCAAGAAGAAGGGCAACCAGGGCGGTCAGGGCGGCCCGGCGAATCCCTTCGGGTTCCCCGGCATGGGTCTGCCGGGCGGCGCGGGCGCTCCCGGAGCGGACAACCCGTTCGCCGCGATGTTCGGTTCGATGAACCCGAACGACCTCGGTGCCGCCTTCCAGCAGCTCGGCCAGATGCTGAGCTACGAGGGCGGTCCCGTGAACTGGGACATGGCCAAGGGCATCGCCCGCCAGACCGTCGCGCAGGGCACCGCGGACGGTGTGAAGGACACGAGCGTCGGCGTCGCCGAGAAGTCCGCCGTCGAGGAGGCCGTGCGCCTCGCCGACCACTGGCTGGACGGTGTGACCTCGCTGCCCTCGGGCGCCACCACGGCCGTGGCCTGGAGCCGTGCCGAGTGGGTCGAGGCGACCCTCCCGGTGTGGAAGGAGCTCGTGGACCCGGTCGCGGAGCGGGTCGGCGCGGCCATGGGCGGCGTGCTGCCCGAGGAGATGCAGGCCGTGGCGGGCCCGCTGCTCGGCATGATGCGCTCCATGGGCGGCGCCATGTTCGGCCAGCAGATCGGCCAGGCCGTCGGCACCCTCGCGGGCGAGGTCGTCGGCTCGACGGACATCGGCCTGCCGCTGGGTCCGGCCGGGAAGGCCGCGCTGCTGCCGCTGAACATCGAGAGCTTCGGCAAGGACCTGGGCGTGCCCTCGGACGAGGTGCGGCTCTACCTGGCCCTGCGCGAGGCGGCCCACGCCCGGCTCTTCGCGCACGTGCCGTGGCTGCGCTCGCACCTGTTCGGTGCGGTCGAGGGCTACGCCCGCGGCATCAAGGTCGACACCTCGAAGCTGGAGGACGTGGTCGGCCAGCTCGACCCGTCGAACCCGGAGCAGCTGCAGGAGGCGCTCCAGGGCGGCATGTTCCAGCCGCAGGACACCCCCGAGCAGAAAGCCGCCCTGGCCCGCCTGGAGACGGCGCTCGCGCTGGTCGAGGGCTGGGTCGACGCGGTGGTGCACGAGGCCGCCAAGCCCCGGCTGACCTCGGCGGACGCGATGCGCGAGACCATGCGCCGGCGGCGCGCCTCGGGCGGCCCGGCGGAGCAGACCTTCGCGACGCTGATCGGCCTGGAGCTGCGCCCGCGCCGGCTGCGGGACGCCTCGCGGCTGTGGGCCTCGCTCACCGACGCCCGGGGCGTCGACGGCCGTGACGGCCTGTGGGAGCACCCGGACATGCTGCCGACGGCCTCCGACCTGGACGACCCGGACGGGTTCGTGCACCGCGAGCAGCTGGACTTCTCCGAGATCGACAAGATGCTCGGCGAGGCCGCCGAGAAGCGCGAGCAGGACGGCGACGAGAAGAAGTGAGCCTGCACGAAGACGCGGTCCTCGTCCTGAAGGCGTACGAGGACCAGCCGGAGCTGCGCGATCTCTACCTGGAGCACCTGGCGGCCCACCCGGACGGGGTCTACAAGCCCTGCGAGGCGGGTCACGTCACGGGCAGCGCGCTGGTGATCGACCCGGTGCGGGAGCGTGTCCTGCTGACCCTGCACAAGAAGCTCGGCATGTGGCTCCAGATGGGCGGGCACTGCGAGCCCGGTGACCGGACCCTGGCCGGGGTGGCACTGCGCGAGGCCCGTGAGGAGTCGGGCATCGCGTCGGGGCTGACCCTGCTCGAGGGCGGGCCGGTGCGCCTGGACCGGCATCCGATCCCGGCGCCGTGCAACTGGCACCTGGACGTGCAGTACGCGGCGCTGGCTCCGGCCGGCGCGGTGGCGGAGATCAGCGAGGAGTCCCTGGACCTGCGCTGGTTCCCGTACGAGGAGGTGGCGGCGGTGGCCGACACGTCCGTCGTACGGCTGCTGGAGGCGACCTTGGCCCGGCTCGGCGGCTGAGCACACCGGCGCCGCGCGTGGACGCGGCGAAGGGGCGGACCCTGGTGGGTCCGCCCCTTCGCCGTGCCGGGAACCGTCAGTTCCAGGCGTTGTTCTGGTTCTGCGCGTGGGAGCCGTGCTGGCCCATGCCGAACTGGGCGGCGACGCCCTGGCCGAGCTGGGCGTTCTGCGGCGGCAGCACCTCGCTGGGCTGCACCAGCGCGAAGCCGGTGCCGAGGAAGCTCAGCTCCCAGCCCTCGCCGGTGTTGCCGCGCCGCCGCCACACCCCGCTGGAGTGCGTCTGAGCCTGCATCTGGACCCGCAGCGAGGTGGACCAGGCCACGATCGCGTCCGCGTCGGCATTGACGTACTTGTCGGGCGTGACCTGCATCATCAGCGGCTGGCCGGAGGTCATCAGCGCGACCTTGCCGCGGCCGGAGATGTTGAGCTGGTACTTGCCCGAGCCGGAGATCCCGTACTGGCTGTCGACCGCGATGACCTCGGTGTGCAGGGTGGAGTCCAGGGCCAGCACATAGCTGCTGTCGACCGTGAGGCCGTCCTGGTCCACGTCCACGACGTGCACGTACTGGGCCAGGTTGGCCAGGTAGACCGTGCCCTGCCCGGAGCAGCGCATGAGGTCCAGGCCCTCGCCGGTGCGGCGGCGGGCGCCCCGCTGGCTGGTGGTCTGGTATTCACCGTCGAAGTCGATGAGTCCCTGGTAGGCGACCATCGCGCCCTTACGGGCGAGTACGTCGTCGGAGCCCGTCAATGAGACCCGCAGCAGCTGCGGGTTCTGGATGGCGTACCGCTCCTGGGACTGCGCCTCGGCGTGGGCGAAAAGTGCGCTCTGCATGATGTGTCCGCTCCCCCTCAGCCCCGGGCCCGGAGCCGGTCGGTGCTGTCCTCGCTGGGCTGTACGACGACGATGCCCTGGCCGGAGAAGGCCATCTGGTAGGCCTCCCCGCTGCCCCGGCCGATCATCGACGAGGCCTTGAAGCTGCGCTTTCCCTTGACCTTGAGATTCGGCGACCAGGCGACGAGCGCGTCGGGGTCGACGTACGTCTCGTCCTCGCCGCGGCCGCAGTCGACCACGATCGGGGTGCCCCGGGAGGTCAGGGCGACCCACCCGGTGCCGGCGATCTGCACGTTGAACAGGCCCTGGCCGGCGAACTTGGCGAGACCCTTGACCCGCTCCACGCCCCACTGGAGGTGCGCGTCGAAGGCGAGCAGGTTGGTGCCGTTGACCGAGAGCGAGTCGTTGTTGAGGTTGATGACGACCACGTCGGCGCCGTAGTCGGCCAGGTAGAGCAGGCCGTCGCCGGTGCACTTCATCAGCGGCGCACCTTCGCCGGTGATCCACTGGGAGGCCATCTGACGGACGGCCGGCGGGTTGGGCTCGTACTGGACGAAGCCCTCGTAGGCGACCATCGAGCCGGTGCGGGCGAAGAGGTCCTGGCCGCTCTGCATGGCGACCTTGAGCATGGCCCGGCCGTGGTTCTCCATGCGGGCCGTGACGGGGGTCGGGGCGAAGCCCGCGAGTTGCTGGTTCATTGCGTTCATGTCGGGCTCCCTCAGACCTCGTACGGCTGGACGACGATGAAGTTGCCGGGAGCGCCCCGGAACTGGAGGTTCACGGTCTCCCCGCTGTGGCCGGGGTAGGCGTTGCGCCGCAGCCGGACCTGGCTGGAAATGATCACCTGCGAGGCGGAGGACCAGGCGACGATGGCGTTGCTGTCCGCGAAGGTGGTCGGGGTGACGGGCAGGACCACCGGGACGCCGTGCGTCTTGACGATGACCGTGCCGGTGCCCTGGAACTGCATGGTGAACAGGGCGCCGCCGGGGATGCCGTGGCCCTCGATGCGGCGGACCTCGTGCTGGAGCGACTCGTCGAAGGCGAGGACGGCCTCGGCGGAGACGCAGATCCCGTCGCCCTGGAGCTCGATGGCGTGCAGGTGGGCGCCGTTCTCCGCGAGGAAGACCTGGCCGCGGCCGGTGCAGCGCATCAGCTGCATCTCCTGGCCGGTGGCGTTGCCGACGATGCGCCCGGCGAAGCCCGCGCCCTTGTAGCTGAAGTCGACCTTGCCCTGGTACAGGACCATGCTGCCCTGGCGGGCGAGGACGGCCTGGCCGCCCATCGACAGGTCGACGCGCATGAGCTGCTGGTTCTGCGGGGTCCAGCGGGTGCCGGTGGGGGCTTCCTTGTACGGCTGGAGCGCGGCGGCGAGGCCGGCCCCGGCGGCGGGTGCGCCCTGCGGGGCGTAGCCGGGCTGCTGGCCCGGGAACTGGCCGGGGGCCTGTCCGGGGACCTGTCCGTAGGAGGGCTGCTGCGGCGGCTGCCCGTAGGGCGCGGGGGCCGGCGCGGGCGGCGGCACCTGTCCGTAGGACGGCTGCTGCGGTGGCTGGCCGTACGGGGCGGGGGCCGGCGGGGCGAGCGGCGCGGCCATGGTGGGCGCGGCGTGCACCGGGGCCGGGGCCGGGGGCTGCTGGTACTGCGGCTGCGGGACGGCGCCGGGCGCGGGCACGGGCGCGCCGAAGGACGGCGCGGGGGCCGGGGCCTGCGGGGCGGGGGCCGGGGCGCCGAAGGCCGGGGCCGGGGCGGCCGCCTGCGGCGGCGGGGCGAATCCGGGCGAGGCCGCGGCCGGGGCCTGCTGCGCCGGCTGCGCGTCCTCGGCGACCTCGCCGCCGAAGTTCCGCAGCAGCGCGTCGAGCCCGCCGTCGAAGCCCTGGCCGACGGCGGCGAAGCGCCACACGTCCTTCAGGTAGAAGTCGCCGAGCATCACGGCCCGCTCGGTGGTGAACTCCGAGCCGGTGAAGGAGTACCGGACGACCTCTTCGCCGCCGGCCACGATCCGGATGTAGCCGGGGCCGATCTGCGACATCTGTCCGGCACCGTCGATGGTGGCGGTGAAGGACAGTTTGTGGATGGACGCCGGAATGCGGTCCAGCGTCACCCGGAAGGATTCGGTGTCGCCCGACTGCGCACCGAGTTGCTGAATGGACTCTTCCGGCGACTTCGGCTGATTGAAGAAGACGAAGTAACGGTCGTCCGACAGCTGCTCGTTGGCGTCGAGGCCGAAACAGCTGATGTCGAAGGCGAGTCCGGATCCGGCGATCTGGACGCCTACGTACAGATCGGTGCCCGCCGTGAGATCACTGATCTTGGCCTTGTGGCCGCGTTGGAATTCCCTGGCCATACGTACGACCGTCCCCCATCCCGACTGTGAATGCGTGGCGCTCAGGCTAACGGCAATTGCCGACATCCGGCCAAGCCGGTACCGACCCGGTACAAAACACTGCGGGCGGCACGAGGAGCGGCGGGCGGACCGGCGGACGGGCGGGCGGACGGGTCGGCGGGCTCATTCCTCGCGGGCGGCGGGGACCTTCGGCAGCCGCTCGGCGGCGACCACGCCCTCCAGGTAACCGCGGGCCCGCTCGGTGCGCGGGTAGGCCTCCAGCAGCTCCCAGAAGCGGGGGCCGTGGCCGGGTACGAGCAGGTGGGCCAGCTCGTGCAGGAGCACGTAGTCGACGACGTACTCGGGCATCCCCTGGAGCCGGTGCGAGAGCCGGATGCTGCCTTCAGCGGGGGTGCAGGAGCCCCAGCGGGTGTTCTGGTTGGTGACCCAGCGGACCGTGCGGGGGCGGGCGCGGCCGTCGAAGTACTGCTCGGACAACTGCGCGGCCCGCTCGGTGAGCTCCTCGTCCCCGAAGGTGCGCTTGCTCTCCTGGGCGGCCAGTTTGTCGAGCATGACCCCCACCCAGCGCTGCTCCTCCGCCTCGGACATCCGGGCAGGGATGAGCACGACCGTACGGTCACCCTCGCGATAGGCGGATACGGTCCTGCGGCGGCGCGCGCTCCGGCGGACTTCGACGGCGCGCTGCGGTGGGTCGGCGGACACGCCACGACGGTACCCGGTCGTGGTGGCGGAAGTCCCGCCCGTCCGCGGTTCGAACACGAGGGATTCGGGGCCGATTTCCGGAACCCCATTTCCCTTCATCTCATATGCCTAATACCTCGCACCTGTGGACAAATTCCTGCACGGATTCCGTTGGGCGGGCACTGTTGCGGAAGAGCGGGAAACGGGTGGTGCGCATGCGCACGGGATATCGAGGGGGACGGGACATGTATCCGAAGGTGAAGCCGGCGCTGGCGCGGGCGTGGCGGGATCTGCAGACGGTCCAGTTCGGGGTGACGCCCGCCCATGCGGTGGTGCTCGGCCCCGTGGACACGGCGACGGGCGCGCTGATCGACCGGATCGACGGCACCCGGGGGATGGAGCTGTTGCGGGCCGAGGCCTCGGGGATGGGACTGCCGGACGGCCGGGCCGACGAGGTGGTCAGGACGCTGGCGGGGGCCGGCCTGCTCGACGACGTCACGGCGGGCGGTCCGCGGGCCCAGGCTCTGCGGGGGCATCCGGAGACCGTGGAGCGGCTGGGACCCGACCTCGGTTCGCTGTCCTTGGTCCACCGGGAGCCGGGCGGGGACCTGCGGGGGATCGCGGCCCGCCGGGCGATACGGGTCCGGGTGCGCGGGAGCGGCCGGGTGGGAGCCGTGATCGCCGCGGTCCTGGCGGGAGCCGGCGTGGGCCGGGTGGAGGTGCTCGACGGGGGCCGGGTGGAGCCGGCGGACGTGGCACCGGGCGGGCTGGACCCCGGGAGCGTGGGCCGGCCGCGGGCCGAGTCCGCGGGCAGGCTGGTGCGCGGGTCGGCCCCGGGGCGCACCCCGCGGGCCGCGGAGGACGAGGGGGCGGAGCCGGGGCTGGCCCTGGTGGTGGTCGCGCCCCGGGACGGGCTGCACGCCTGGGCCCCGGATCCGGACACCGCGGCCGACTGGATCGCCGCGGGCGTCCCGCACCTGTACGCGGGGGTGTTGGAGGGGACGGGTCTCGTGGGGCCGCTGGTGCTGCCGGGGTCGACCGCGTGCGCGGGGTGCATGGAGCGCGACCGCGTGGACCGGGACGCGGCCTGGCCGAGGATGCTCGTGCAGTGGCGTTCGGCCCACCGCCGCCGGGCGGGTGCCGCCTGCGACCTGGGCCTGTCCACGGCGGTGGCCGGGCTGGCCGCGGCCCATGCGCTGGCCTTCCTCGACGGACAGCTGCCCGCGTCCACGGCCTCCCGCTGGGAAGCGGCCCTCCCCGCCCTGCACTGGGAATCCACGCCGGTCCACCCGCATCCCGACTGCCCCTGCGGGGCGGGCGGGTCACCGGAGGAGGATCGGGCGGAGTGCGGGCGGGAGGGCCATGACAGGATGCGCTGAGGCTGTCGGGTCGGCGGAGCCCTTCCTGAATCCGCCGTTCGCGGCGCAGCTGTCTGGGACTTGGAGGGGCTATGTCTGATCTTCCCCGGAAGGCGGTCACCCGTACCGTCAAGCTGGCCGCGCTGCCGCTCGGCATAGCGGGCCGGGCCACGTGGGGGCTGGGCAAGCGGATCGGGGGCAAGTCTGCGGAGATCGTGGCGCGCGAGCTCCAGCAGCGCACCGCCGAGCAGTTGTTCCGCACGCTCGGGGAGTTGAAGGGCGGTGCCATGAAGTTCGGGCAGGCTCTGTCGGTCTTCGAGTCGGCCCTGCCCGAGGAGGTCGCGGGGCCCTACCGGGCGGCGCTGACCAAGCTTCAGGAGGCGGCCCCGCCGCTGCCCGCGGCGACGGTGCATCAGGTGCTGACGGACCGTCTCGGCGCCGACTGGCGAGACCTGTTCGAGGAGTTCGAGGACAAGCCGGCCGCGGCCGCATCCATCGGGCAGGTGCACCGGGCGGTGTGGCACGACGGGCGGCAGGTGGCCGTCAAGGTCCAGTACCCGGGGGCAGGTGAGGCGCTGCTGTCGGATCTGAAGCAGCTGGGCCGGTTCGCGGGCCTGCTGGGGCCGCTGATCCCCGGCATGGAGATCAAGCCGCTGATCAAGGAGTTGCGCGACCGGGTCTCGGAGGAGCTCGACTACGAGCTGGAGGCCGAGGCCCAGCGGACGCACGCGGACGCCTTCGTGGACGACCCGGACGTGGTCGTGCCGGACGTCGTGCACCAGGGCGACCAGGTGCTGGTGACCGAGTGGATGGAAGGGACCCCGCTGTCGGAGGTGATAGCCGACGGGACCCAGGAGGAGCGGGACCGCGCCGGACAGCTCCTGGCCGGGTTCCTGTTCGCCGGTCCGGCGCGCACCGGCCTGCTGCACGCGGACCCGCACCCGGGCAACTTCCGGCTGATACCGGGGGCGGACGGCCGGACGAGGCTGGGCGTCCTGGACTTCGGCACGGTCGACCGGCTGCCGGGGGGCTGGCCCAAGCCCATCGGCAGGTCGCTGCGGATGACGCTGGACGGTGATGCCGAGGGGGTCTACGGGCACCTGCGCGCCGAGGGGTTCGTCAAGGAGTCCGTCGAGCTCGATCCCGACGCGGTGCTGGACTACCTGAAGCCGATCATCGAGCCCGCCGAGGCCGAGGAGTTCACCTTCACCCGGCCGTGGCTGCGCGGCCAGGCGGCGCGGATCGCCGATCCCCGCTCCCCCGCGCACCAGTTGGGCCGGCAGATCAACCTACCGCCGTCCTACCTGCTCATCCACCGCGTGACGCTGAGCACCATCGGGGTGCTGTGCCAGCTGGGCGCGACGGTGCGGCTGCGGGACGAACTGGACACCTGGCTGCCGGGGTTCGCCCCCGCCGAGACCGCGTAGGCGCGTCACCACCAGGACGAGTCGAGCCTGCCCTCGATCGACCGGAGGTTGGCGCGCGCGCAGTCGACGCAGAAGTACTGTCTGGTCCCGTTCTCCACCGAGCAGGTCCAGGTGGGTGGGATCTCGCCCGGGGCCTTGGCGCCACAGCCCGCGCAGACGACGGGCTGGGCATCGGATCCCGACGGGCCGGGGTGGGGAATCGGCTGGTCCACCTCCAGACGATATCCCCGTCGGGGCGGACAGGCCCGCGCAACGCACCGGGGGGACCGGTCCGTGCGGACCGGTCCCCCCGGGGATGCTGTTGTCAGCTCTTACTGCATGACGGCCATGGCCAGCGCACGCCGGGCGCGCATGGAGACGCGCTCGGCACGCCGCTGCATGCGGCGGGCGGCGACCAGGCGCACGGCGTGGCGCTCGGCGTCCACCTCGCGCATGCGCTCGTCCATATGGGCACGAGCCAGGGCTTCTGGGATGAGTTGCATTTCGCGGGTCCTGTTCTGACGCGAGGTGATCGCGCCGGTGGTGATGAAGTCTGCGTGGGCGGCGCCGTGGGGCTGCTCGCTCGTGGTGTAGGAGGTCATGAGGGCCTGCTTCAAGGGGTCGTGCGTCAGGGGGCGGTCGATGGTTCCGATGGCGGTCATGCCGCGACAACCGGGTTCTTGCGCGGACGGCCACGGGGACGCTTGCGGGCGACGACGACACCCTGGACGAAGAGCTCGCCACCCCAGACGCCCCAGGGCTCGCGGCGCTCGATCGCTCCGGCGAGGCAGGCCTCGACCAGCGGGCAGGTGCGGCAGAGGGACTTGGCGTACTCGACGTCGGCCGGGGACTCGGCGAAGAAGACCTCGGGGTCGAAGGTACGGCAGGGGACGGGCACGCCGAGGTTCTCGATGGCGTCGTCGAGCGCGGTCAGCGCGGTGAGCGGGGTCAAGGTGTGGTCCTCCGGGACTGCGGGCGGGGAGATCAGTTGGGTCTGCGGTACGGACGGGGCGTGCGCTTCGAGTTGCACGGTGGTTTCTTCCTCGTCTTGTTCGGCTAGTCGTTCCGGCCGGTCGGCCGGGTTCGGCTGGTACCTGGCTGCCAGTCCCGAGGCCCCTTCGCTGCGTCGCCCCTGTTCGGGACAAAACAGAAGGGCCGCGGATCCCGGGTGGGGTTCCGCGGCCCTGAAGGCGCCGGCCTGATCATGCGATCAGGCTGGATCACTCCAGGGTTCGAGCCCGCGGAAGGCCCACATCAGGTGGTGCTGCTGCTTCGTCTGCTTCTTCTGGGATCCGGCACCGGCTGCGGCAGCGAATCCATAGGCGCCATGCGTCTGCGCTTCTGCTGCCAGTACTGCCACCGATGCCTTGGTCGGTCGCTCATTGCGCTCGCTGACCGGAAGGATCGCCAGCAGGGTGGGGCGGTCGGCGGAAATCGCGGACACACCGGTACCCAGGGTGGAGACGGAACCGAGCAGGCAGGAAGCGTCGACCGAGCGATCGGTCATTTTGGTGAAGGTCATGAAGCTGGTCACTGGTCTCGCCTCCTCTCGGCGTCTCGGGGACCCGGCCCGGGGGCCTGTCCCATACGTATTCGGATAAGTACAGCACGGATCCTGGGCTTCGGAGAAGCCACCGTTTCCGTTGCTAAGAACCTATGGGTCTTCGCTGGGCATGTGCAAACTATTTTTCCGACGAGTTTCTACGCGTCGTCAGGATGCCCGGCCCCAACGTCCTGACCTGCGCAGATGGCCAGGACCTCAGCTCCGTACCGGTCAAGCTTACGGCCGCCCACTCCGGAGATCATCGCGAGCTCCCCCTCCTCGGACGGCGCGGCCTCCGCGATGGCCATCAGCGTCTTGTCCGTGAAGACGCAGTAGGCGGGCAGGCCTTGCTCCTTCGACTGGGCCGCGCGCCACTCCCGCAGCCGCTCGTAGAGGCCCTCGTCCATGTCGGACGGGCAGTCCTCACAGCGCATCAGCTTCAGCTCGCCGGCCTCGGTCAGGGTCTTGCCGCAGACCCGGCACAGCGCGGGACCGCGGCGCGGGCGCTTGCGCACCCCTCGCTCGGCCGCGGAGCCCGCTCCGGCGCCCCGGGCCGCGGAGCCCGGCCGCAGGCCGTTCAGGAAGCGGCTGGGGCGCCTGGAGGCCCGGCCGCCGGGGGCGCGGGAGAGCGCCCAGGACAGGCTCAGGTGGATCCGGGCCCGGGTGACGCCGACGTAGAGCAGCCGCCGTTCCTCCTCGACCTGCTCGTCGGTCTTCGCATAGGTGATCGGCATCATGCCGTCGGTGAGGCCGACGAGGAACACGGCGTCCCACTCCAGGCCCTTCGCCGCGTGCAGCGAGGCCAGGGTGACGCCCTGGACGGTCGGGGCGTGCTGGGCGGCCTTGCGCTCGTCCAGCTCGACCGTGAGGTCCGCCAGGGTGGCCCCGGGCCGGGCACGGGCGAAGTCCTCGGCGAGCCGGACCAGCGCGGCCAGGGATTCCCACTGGTCGCGCACGGCGCCGGAGCCGGCGGGCGGCTCGGTGCTCCAGCCGGTGGAGCTGAGCACCGCGCGGACCTGGGAGCCCAGTTCCACGACGTCGTCGAGCAGCGGGTCGTTCCCGCCGGAGCGGGCGGCTCCGCGCAGCGCGAGGATCGCCCTCTGGACCTCCTGGCGCTCGAAGAAGCGCTCGGCTCCGCGCAGCTGATAGGGGACCCCGGCGTCGGCGAGGGCCTGCTCGTAGACCTCGGACTGGGCGTTGATGCGGTAGAGCACGGCGATCTCGCCCGCGGGGACACCCGCGGCGATCAGGTCCCGGATCCGGTGGGCGACGCCCTCGGCCTCGGCGGGCTCGTCCGCGTACTCGGTGTGGACGGGGTCGGGGCCGGTCTCGCGCTGCGAGATCAGCTCCAGCCGGTGCTCGGCGGCCCGGCCCTTGGCCTGGTTCAGGAGCCCGTTGGCCAGATGGACCACCTGGGGGGTGGAGCGGTAGTCGCGGACCAGCTTGACCACCGTGGCCTGCGGGTAGCGGGTGCGGAAGTTCAGCAGGTGGTCGGGGGTGGCGCCGGTGAAGGAGTAGATGGTCTGGCTGGCGTCACCGACGACGCAGAGGCTGTCGCGCTCGCCGAGCCACAGGTCCAGCAGCCGCTGCTGGAGCGGGCTGACGTCCTGGTACTCGTCGACGACGAAGTGCTGGTACTGGGTGCGGATCTGCTCGGCGATGTCGTGGCGGTCCTGGAGGATGCCGACGGTCAGGAGCAGCACGTCCTCGAAGTCGATCATGCCGCGGTCGCGCTTGAGCTGCTCGTACGTCCCGTAGATCTGGGCGATCTCGGCCAGGTCCCGGGGGGCCTCGCGGCCCGACTTGAGGGCGGCCACCGGGTAGTCGGCGGGCACGGTCTGGGTGACCTTCGCCCATTCGATCTCGCCCGTGACGTCGCGCAGCTCGTTGCGGTCGAGCCGGATGCGGCAGCGCGCGCCCGCCTCGGCGACGAACTGGATCTTGCGCTCGAGCAGCCGGGGTACCTCGCCGCCGACCGCCTTGGGCCAGAAGTACTGGAGCTGGCGCAGGGCGGCGGAGTGGAAGGTGCGGGCCTGGACCCCGCCCGCGCCCAGGGTGCGCAGGCGTCCGCGCATCTCGCCCGCGGCGCGGTTGGTGAAGGTGACGGCGAGCACACTGGCCGGCATGAGCTGCCCGGACCGGACGCCGTAGGCGATGCGGTGGGTGATCGCGCGGGTCTTGCCGGTGCCGGCGCCCGCCAGCACGCACACCGGCCCGCGCAGGCTCGTCGCGACCTCGCGCTGCTCCGGGTCGAGGCCCAGGAGCACCGCGTCGGCCGAGTCGGCGGAGGCGGGGCCACCCGGGAACGATGAGGAGTGCGTTGCTGCTGTCACCCCGCCATGCTGCCAGGTCTGGTGAGCCGGACGGGAAAATTGTCCACAGGCAGCACGTATCAGTCGTATCAGTCACACCGGGTGCGCGGGGGCGACCGTACGGGAATGGCCGCCGGGTCCCGTACGTTCGACTACTCGGACCACCGAGCCCTCACGAAGGAGAGCGCAGCATGCAGGACACGGGCACCGTCACGATGTACAGCACGACCTGGTGCGGCTACTGCCGTCGGCTGAAGACCCAGCTGGACCGGGAAGGCATCGCGTACAACGAGATCAACATCGAGCTCGACCCGGAGTCCGCCGCGTTCGTGGAGAAGGCCAACGGCGGCAACCAGACGGTTCCCACCGTGCTCGTGAAGTCCGCCGCGGGCAGTGAGTCCGTCATGACGAACCCGAGCCTGGCCCAGGTCAAGCAGGCCCTCGCCGTCTGACCGGCCGCGAGGACCGGGCGAGACCGGAGCACGACGGAGGGCCCCCGCCGAGGCGGGGGCCCTCCGTCGTCATGAGGCCTGTCACGAGGCGACGGGGCGGGGAAGTGACGAAGGTTACGCGGCCGCCTTCGGCAGCGGCTCGCCGTACCAGAGCTCGACCAGCCGGGCGGCGATGGAGATGCCCGACGGGGGCAGCACCTCGCCCGACGCGAACGCCGCGCGCAGCTCCTCGCGGGAGAACCAGCGGGCCTCCTCGATCTCCTCGCCGTCCACCGTGATCTCCGAGGTGGTGGCGCGGGCCGTGAAGCCCAGCATGAGGCTGTACGGGAAGGGCCACGGCTGGCTGGCCACGTACTCGACCTCGCCGACCCGCACGCCCGCCTCCTCCCACACCTCGCGGATGACGGACTGCTCTATGGACTCGCCCGGCTCCACGAACCCCGCCAGCGTGGAGAAGCGGCCCTCCGGCCAGTGCACCTGGCGGCCCAGCAGCGCACGGTCGTGCTCGTCCGTGACCAGCATGATCACGGCCGGGTCGGTGCGCGGGTAGTGCTCGGCGCCGCAGCCCGGGCAGCGGCGGATGTGCCCGGCGGCCGCGACCACCGTGCGCTCGCCGCAGCGCGAGCAGAAGCGGTGCATCCGCTGCCAGTTCTCGAGCGCCACCGCGTGCACCATCAGCCCGGCGTCGCGCGGGGACAGCAGCAGTCCGGCCTCGCGCAGGCCGGCCGGGCGGGCCGACTGGTCCATGCGGCCGGGCAGCGCGTCCTTCTGCAGCGCGAAGTACCGTACGCCGTCCTCGTCGGTGCCCAGGAAGTAGCGGTGGGTCTCGGTGACCGGGGCCTCGAAGGCCGGGGTCATCACGATGCCGGAACCGCCGTCGGGGGTGTCGTCGATCAGGACCTGGCCGCCGGAGACGACGAAGACGCGCGTCGTCGGGTGGCTCCAGGCCGCGGCCAGCCACGCCTCGTCGAGGCGGTGGTGCGCGGCGCGGTCGATCCCGCTGGGCGCGGCGAGCGAAAGAGGGCGCTCGGTGAGAGGGCGCTCGGTATGGGTGCTCACAGGTACTTCCAACTCCCCCGGTGGTGGGACAGGCAGGCTCGGTACGGCAGGTGTGTGCGTCGGGTTGGGGTGTCAGGCGGTGGTCCGGTGGTGGACGGCCAGGTCTCCCCAGAGGTACGCGGTCGTCTCGGCACCCTTGAGCAGGAGGTCCAGCTCGACCTTCTCGTTCGGCGAGTGCCAGCCGTCGGACGGTACCGAGATGCCGAGGAAGAGGACGGGCGCGTCCAGGACGTCCTGGAGGTCCGCCGCGGGGCCGGAGCCGCCCTCCCGCGTGAAGCGGATCTTCTCGCCGAAGGCGCGGCCCATGGACCGGACGACCGACTGCAGGGCCGGGTGGTCCAGCGGGGTCAGGCACGGGCGGGTGGGTGCTCCGAAGGTGATGGAGTGGCGGATCCCGTCCGGGATGCCGGCCGCGACCCAGTCCCTGACGGCCGCCTCGATCTCGTACGGGTCCTGCCCGGACACCAGGCGGAACGACAGCTTCAGGTGGGCGGAGGCGGGCACGATCGTCTTGCCGCCGGGGCCCTGGTAGCCGCCGCCGATGCCGTTGACCTCGGCCGTGGGGCGGGCCCAGACGCGCTCCAGGGTGGAGTACCCGGCCTCGCCCGCGGCCGCGTGGGACTTGGCCGTACGCAGCCACTCGGACTCGTCGAAGGGCAGCTCGGCGATCAGCGCGCGCTCCGCGTCCGTCAGCTCGGCGATGTTGTCGTAGAAGCCGGGGATCGTGACCCGCCCGTCGGCGTCGTGGAGCGCCGCGACCAGGCGGGCGGCGACGGTGGCCGGATTGGGCACGGCCCCGCCGAAGGCGCCGGAGTGGATGTCCTGGTCCGGCCCGTGGAAGTCGATCTCGCAGTCGGCGACGCCGCGCATGCCGGTGCAGACGGTGGGGGTGGTCTCGGACCACATGCCGGTGTCGGAGACGATCACGACGTCGGCGGCGAGCTCGGCGGCGCGGGCCTCGACGAGGGCGCGGAAGTTCGGGGAGCCGGACTCCTCCTCGCCCTCGATGAGGAGCTTGAGGTGGACGGCGGGGGCGGCGGCGCCGGTGGCCGCCAGGTGCGCGCGTACCCCGAGGGTGTGGAAGAACACCTGCCCCTTGTCGTCGGCGGCGCCGCGCCCGTACATGCGGCCGTCCTGGACCACCGGCTCGAACGGGTCGGTGTGCCAGCCGTCGGCGAGGGCGGCGGGCTGCACGTCGTGGTGCCCGTACACGAGGACGGTCGGGGCGTGCGGGTCCTCGCTCGGCCAGTGCGCGAAGACGGCGGGCGCGCCGGGGCCGGTTTTCGCATCAGAAGGGGTCCACACCTCGGCGACCGGGAAGCCGGTCTCCTTGAGCTTCGCCGCGAGCCATTCGGCGCTGCGGCGTACGTCGCCCGCGTGCTCGGGCTGGGCCGAGACGGAGGGAATGCGGAGCCACTCGGCGAGGTCGTCGAGGAAGGCGGCGCGGTGGGTGTCGATGTACGTGCGGACGACGCTGTCCGGCGGGGTGTCGCTCATGCCCACGAGCCTAGCTGTCCGCCTGATGGTCACCCTCCGGGTCCGATCCGCCTTGGAGGATCCGCTCAAGGCGGGCCCGGTCCGGGAGGTTGCGGGGGCGGATCACGCGGCCGCTGCGGACGTGCAGGAAGGCGGCGGAGACCCGGTCGAGCGGGGTGTTCGTGGCCTCGGCCCAGGCCACGCGGTAGACGGCGAGCTGGAGCGGGTCGGCCTCGGTGGTGCGGCCGGTCTTCCAGTCGACGATCTCGTACGAGCCGTCCGGGTTGCGGTAGACGGCGTCGATCCGGCCGCGCACGACCCGGCCGGCGAGGGTGAGCTGGACCGGGGCCTCCATGCGGTGGGGGGGCCGGTCCGCGTACGGGCTGCGTTCGAAGGCGGCCTTGAGGGAGTCGAGGTCAGCCTCGTCGGCGATCTCCTGGTCGGAGCCCGCGCCGGGGAGGTCGGTGACGGGGTCGAGGACGTCGAGGAACGGCAGCGGCAGCTCGTCGAACCGGGACTCGACCCAGGCGTGGAACCGGGTGCCCTGGCGGGCGGCGGGCTGCGGGGGCCGCGGCATGGGGCGGGCGAGGTCGCGTACGAAGCCCTGCTCGTCGGCGGCGAGCCGGAGCAGCTGGCTGGCGGACAGGGCGGAGGGCAGCTCGACGTCACGGACGGCTGCGCGGGCACGGCGCAGCTCGCCCTCCAGGGCGTCGAGATCGCGGTCCCAGGAGGCGACGGCGCGGGCCTCCTCGGGAACGAGGCCGTCTCCTGCGGGGGCGGCCGCTCCCGCGGCGGGCGGGGCCTCTGCGGCCCAGAGATCGTCGAGCGGCTCGGCGGGGGCGGCCGCCGGCTCCGGGGCCCAGGCGCCGTCGGCGGGGTCCGGTTCCCAGGGGTCCTCGTCCGGCCACGGCTCGTCGCAGTCCGGGGGCCAGAGGTACGCGTCCTCCTCCGGGGGCGGGGCCGCGAGGTAGGACTCCACCAGGGCGGCGGCAGCGCGGCGCAGGGTGAGGGAGTACGGGTCGAGCGGGAGGGGCCAGGAGTGGTCCGCGGTGGACTCGCCGGACAGCGCCGGGTTCTCGGCGGTGGGGTCGGGCTCGTCCGCCCAGGCCTCGATCTCGCCGAAACCGGCCGCGCAGTGCTCGTACAGGGCTTCGAGGAACGGCGACGGGCCGCGGCGCTTCTTCTGGCTCGGGCCCCACCAGTGGCCGGAGGCCAGCAGCAGGGAGCGCGGCCGGGTGAAGGTCACGTAGCCGAGGCGGAGCTCCTCCACCGACTTGTGGTCCTTGAGCGCGGTCTTGAAGGCCTTCAGTCCCGCCGAGGTCCAGGCCGGGTCCCCGGGCAGGGTGGGGGCGTCGCCCCGCAGCGCGTACGGGAGCACCTTCGCGTACGAGGTCCAGGCCTCCGGCGGCTTCTGCTTCGGGAAGGCTCCGGCGCACAGGTCCGGGACCACCACCACGTCCCATTCCAGACCCTTGGACTTGTGGGCGGTGAGCACCTTGACGGTGTTCTCGCCGCCGGGCAGCGCGTGGTCCAGTCCCTTCTCGTACTGGGCGGCCGTGCGCAGGAACGCCAGGAAGGCCAGCAGGGTGGCCTCGCCGTCCAGGGCGGCGAAACCGGCCGCCACGTCCATGAAGTTCGACAGGGTCTCGCGGCGGCGGGCCGCCAGCGCGTGCGGGGAGGCCGACAACTCCACCTCCAGGCCGGTGGCGGTCAGCACCCGGTGCAGGACGTCCATCAGCGGGTCGGCGAGGGAGCGCCGCAGGTCGCGCAGTTCCTGGGCGAGGTGCGCGAAGCGGATCCGGGCCTCCGCCGAGAAGGGGAGGTCGTCCGGGGCCTGTCCGGCGCCGTCGAGGAAGGTCTCGAGGGCGTCGGCCAGCGACACGATCTCCGCGGGGTCCACGCCCTCCACGGCCGCGGCGAGCCGTTCGTCCGGGTCGGACCCGGCGGGCGCCCGGCTCACCAGCAGTCGCGCCCGGCGACCCAGCAGGGCCAGGTCGCGCGCGCCGATCCGCCAGCGCGGGCCGATCAGGAGCCGGACCAGGGAGGCGTTGGCGCCGGGGTCCTGCAGGACCTCGCAGACGGCGACGAGGTCGGCGACCTCGGGCAGGTGCAGCAGCCCGGAGAGGCCGACGACCTCGACGGGCACGTCCCGGTCCACCAGCACGGCCTGGATCTGCGCGAAGTCCCCGGCGGAGCGGCACAGTACGGCGATCTCGCGCGGCTCCGTCCCGGTGCGGACGAGGTGGGCGACGGAGTCGGCGAGCCAGTCGAGCTCCTGCGCGTGGGTCTCCAGCAGGGCGCAGCGGACCTGCCCGGCGGCTTCCGCCCCCGGCGCCGGGCGCAAAGCCTCCACGCCCTCGTGCATGGCGCGCAGCGGGGCGGCGAGTCCGTTGGCCAGGTCCAGCAGGCGGCCGCCGCTGCGCCGGTTCTCGCTGAGGGAGAGCCGGGTGGCGGGGCTTCCGTCGGCGTGCGGGAAGTGCTCCGGGAAGTCGTCGAGGTTGGCGACGGAGGCCCCGCGCCAGCCGTAGATGGCCTGGCAGGGGTCGCCGACGGCGGTCACGGCGTGGCCGGAGCCCGCGCCGAAGAGTCCGGACAGCAGCAGCCGCTGGGCGACGGAGGTGTCCTGGTACTCGTCGAGCAGGACCACCCGGAACTCCTCGCGCAGCAGCGCCCCCACCTCGGGCCGGGTGGTGGCGAGCTGCGCGGAGAGGGCTATCTGGTCGCTGAAGTCGAAGAGGTCGCGGGAGCGTTTGGCGGCGCGGTAGCGGACGACCAGTTCCAGCAGTTCGAGGCGGCCGCGCACGGCCTCCGGGACCTTGCGGAGGTCCTCGTTGGTGAGCTTGGTGCCGGCGAGCACGTCCAGCAGGCCGGTGTCGTGCAGGCGCAGCCGCTCGGGCTCGACCAGGTGCTCGGAGAGTTCCCCGTCGAGCGCGAGGAGGTCGCCGACCAGGTCGGGGACCGATTTGGTGAGCGAGGGGTACGGGCCGGGGGCCTCGCGCAGCACTTTCGCGGCGAGCTGGAAGCGGGTGGCGTCGGCGAGCAGCCGGGAGCTGGGCTCCAGGCCGATGCGCAGGCCGTGGTCCTTCAGGAGCTGTCCGGCGAAGGCGTGGTAGGTGGAGATGCGGGGCTCGCCGCCGGCCGCGTCCGCGTCGGCCGGGGAGGGGTCCGGGTCAGTGATGCCGGCCCGCGCGAGGGCCTTGCGCACGCGCTCGGACAGTTCACCGGCGGCCTTGTTGGTGAAGGTCAGGCCGAGCACCTGCTCGGGCGCGACCGCACCCGTACCGACGAGCCAGACGACGCGGGCGGCCATGACGGTGGTCTTGCCGGAGCCGGCGCCCGCGACGACGACCTGCGGGGCGGGCGGGGCGGTGACACAGGCCATCTGCTCGGGCGTGAAGGGGATCCCGAGGAGCTCCTTGAGCTGCTCGGGGTCGGAGAGGGCGGGCGGACGCGCGGGCACGTAAAAAGGCTAGCCGCCCCCACCGACAGTCCCGACCGGCAAGACACCCCCTGGCGCTCCGGCCGCCGGGCTCACTCGACGGTCTGGCGGCCCTCCGGGCGGGCGCTGCACGAGCTGCGGAAGGAGCAGTGGTCGCAGTGGCGGCCGGCGGCGGGCGCGAAGCGCTCGTCGAGGACCCGGCCGGCGGCGGTGGCGAGCAGGTCGCCGACCCACTCCCCGTCGAGCGGCTGCTGGGCCTGCACCTTGGGCACCGCGTCGCCGCCCTCGCGGATCGCGGCGCCCTGGCGGAGCTGGACGAGCTCGGCGCCGCCGGGCTCGGGGCGCAGGCCGTCGAAGACCTCGTCGACGGCTCCCTCGCGCACGGCGAGCTGGTAGACGGCGAGCTGGGGGTGGCGGGCCACCTCGTCCTTGGTGGGCGCGGATCTGCCGGTCTTGAAGTCGACGACGTACGCACGCCCCTGCGGGTCCGATTCGACCCGGTCCATGGAACCGCGGATGCGGACGGCGACCTCACCGGCTTCGAGTGTGACGTCGAACTCGTGCTCCGTGGCCACGGCCTCGCGGCCGCCGCGGTCGGTGGTGTGCCAGCGCAGGAACCGCTCCAGGGCGGCGCGGGCGTTGTCCTTCTCCTGGCGGGACTTCCAGGGTGCGTCGAAGGCGAGGGCGTCCCACACCGAGTCGAGGCGTTCCATGAGGACGGCCAGGTCGGCGGGGGTACGGCCGGAGGCGACCTCGTCGGCGAGGACGTGGACGACGTTGCCGAAGCCCTGGGCGGCGGTGGAGGGGGTGTCGGCCTTGACCTCGCGGCCGAGGAACCACTGGAGGGAGCAGGTGTTGGCGAGCTGTTCCAGGGCGCTGCCGGACAGGGCGACGGGCCGGTCCCGGTCGCGGAGGGGGACGCTGCTGCGGGTGGGCTCGTACAGGCCCCACCAGCGCTGCGGGTGCGCGGCGGGGACCAGGGGGCGGTCCTCGTCGTCGGTGAGCGCGGCGAGGCGGGCGAGGCGGCGGGCGGCCGCGTCGCGCAGGGCGGGCGAGGCCTCGGGGTCGACGGTGGTGGCGCGCAGCTCGGCGACGAGCGCGGCGACGGCGAGGGGGCGCCGGGGGCGGCCGGTGATGTCGCGCGGGGGGACGCCGAGCTCGGTGAGGAAGCGGGAGGGCTGGTCACCGTCGTCGGCGGGGGCCTTGACGGCGGTGACGACGAGGCGGTCGCGGGCGCGGGTGGCGGCGACGTAGAAGAGCCGGCGCTCCTCGGCGAGCAGGGCGCCGGGGGTGAGGGGCTCGGCGAGGCCGTCGCGGCCGATGCGGTCGGCCTCCAGGAGGGAGCCTCGGCGGCGGAGGTCGGGCCACAGGCCCTCCTGGACGCCGGCGACGACGACGAGGGACCACTCCAGTCCCTTGGAGCGGTGGGCCGTCATCAGCCGGACGGCGTCGGAGCGGGTGGCGCGGGCCGTCAACGTGTCCGCGGCGATGTCCTCCGCCTCGAGTTGTTCGAGGAAGTTGAGCGCGCCGCGGCCGCCGGTGCGTTCCTCGGCGCGGGCGGCGGTGTCGAAGAGGGCGCAGACGGCGTCGAGGTCGCGGTCGGCGTTGCGGCCGGCCGTGCCGCCGCGGCGGGCCTGGCGTTCCAGCCGGTCGGGCCAGGGGGTGCCGTCCCAGAGGACCCAGAGGGCCTCCTCGGCGGTGCCGCCGCCCTGGAGCAGTTCACGGGCCTTGCGCAGGAGCAGGCCGAGGCGTTGCGCGCCGCGGGCGTACGCGGGGTCGTGCGCGGTGAGCCGCTCGGGCTCGGCGAGGGCGCGGGCGAGCAGTACGTCGGAGGGCGCGGGCACCTTGACGCCGGCGGCGCGCTCCTCGTCACGCAGGGCGCGGCCGAGCCGGCGCAGGTCGGTGGCGTCCATCCCGCCGAGGGGGGAGGCGAGCAGGGTGAGGGCGGCCTCGACGGTGATGCCGCCGGCCGCGTCCCCTCCGGCGGGGTCGGCCGGGCTCGCGGGGCCCGGCCCCGGGCCCGCTTCGGCGGCGTCGGGCCCGTCTCCGGCGGGGGAGGTGCCGTCGGGGGCGTCGGCCGGCGCCGGGGCGTCGGGGTGCGCCGGATCGGCGGCAGGCGGCAGCGCCGGGTCCGCTTCGGCGGCGTCAGCCGGGTCGGTGGTGGCAGAGGCGGCAGAGGCGGCAGAGGTGGCCGAGGTGGCCGAGGCGCGGAGGGCCGTCAGGAGGGGGGCGACCGCCGGTTCGTGGCGCAGGGGGGTGTCCGCGCCGTCCGTCTCGACCGGGACTCCCGCCGAGATCAGGGCGCGGCGCATCGCCGGGAGGGTGCGGCCGCCCGCGCGGACCAGGACGGCCATGTCCTGCCAGGGCACCCCGTCCTCCAGGTGGGCCCGCCGCAGGATGTCGGCGATGTTGTCCAGCTCCGCGCCCGCCGTCGGGTACGTGAAGACCTCCACCAGCCCGCCCTCCCGCACCGGCGCGAGGTTCCGGTGGGCGCGGACCGCCTCGGACGGCAGCCGCGGGACCGGCATCCGGGTGGTGAGCAGCCGGGTGGCCGCCAGCAGGGCCGCGCCGGAGCGGCGGCCGACGGTGAGGGCCTTGACCCGCGCGCCGGGGAAGGCCGTCTCGAAGTCCAGGACGTTGTTGATGTCGGCGCCGCGGAAGGCGTAGATCGACTGGTCGGGATCGCCGAAGGCGACCAGCGTGCCGCCCGGGCCGGTCAGGGCGCGCAGCAGCCGCAGCTGCGAGGCGTCCGTGTCCTGGTACTCGTCGACGAAGATCGCGTCGTAGGCGGAGGCGAGGGACGGCGTGCGTTCCGCGAGGAGCACCGCCCGGTGCAGGAGTTCCGCGTAGTCCAGCGTGCCCTGCATGTCGAGGACGTCGAGGTACTCGGAGAGGAAGGCCGCCGCCGCCTTCCAGTCCGGGCGGCCGATGCGGTCGGCGAACGAGGAGAGGGCCTGCGGCCCGAGGCCCAGCTCGCGGGCGCGGGCGAGCACCGCCCGGACCTCGTCGGCGAACCCGCGCGTGGTCAGCGCGGCCCGCAGGTCGTCCGGCCAGCGGATGGAGCGGATGCGGCGCTGGCCCTCCAGGAGCGTGCGGACCATCACGTCCTGCTCGGGGCCGGACAGCAGCCGCAGCGGGTCGGCGAAGAGGTCGGTGTCCTGGTGGGCGCGGACGAGTCCGTAGCAGAAGGAGTGGAAGGTGGTGGCCTGCGGAGCGCGGGCGCCGCCGAGGCGCAGGGCGGCCCGGTCGCGAAGCTCCACCGCCGCCTTGCGGCTGAAGGTGAGGATGAGGATCCGGGCGGGGTCGGTGCCCGCTTCCACGCGGGCGGTGACGGCTTCGACCAGCGTGGTCGTCTTCCCGGTGCCCGGTCCGGCGAGGACCAGCAGCGGCCCGCCGGTGTGGTCAACCACCGACCGCTGCGCTGCGTCCAGCACAGGGGGATCCACCCGTTCCGGCCCGGTGCGCACGAGGCGGTACGCGTCGGGGGTCCGCGTACGCCGCCGTTCGGTGCGGTCGGAGGAAGAGGTGATCACGTGGGGTGCCGGTCCTGGTGGGTCTGCGGGGTGTGGCGGTGTTGCCGTGACGGCTCGCGCGGAAGCCGCCGCGGAAGCCGAAGAGGCAACGCTACGGCAACCGGCCGACGCCGCGCAGTCCCCCGGGGTACCCCGTACGGGCGTTCGGGCCGTCGCCCGATCGCCCGTACGGGCCGCACATGGCCGAAGCTGTCAGGTGTGAGTCTCGTCGCGTGTGCCGTCCTGTCCGCCATCCTGCCCGGGGGACCCGTCCCAGCGCGCCCGGCGCATGTCCAGCCGCGGCTCGCCGCCCGCCGTCAGGCGCAGCGGGGTGGCCTCGGTCCGGTAGTGCTCCAGGGCGCGCACCTCGTGGCCGGGCAGCGGCAGGCCGTCCGCCCGCACCACGCGCCACCAGGGCACGGCTCCCCCGTACAGGGCCATGACACGCCCGACTTGGCGCGGTCCTCCCTCGCCGAGCCACTCGGCGACGTCCCCGTACGTCATCACCCGGCCGGGCGGAATACGCTCGGCCACCTCCAGTACGCGCTCCGCGTACGCGGGCAGCTCCTCACTCATTCAGCACATGGTGCAGTACGTCGGCCGCGCTCCGGCGGAGGTCTCGCTTCCGCACCGGCGCGCACCCTGATGCCCCGCTGGCCCGTCGGTCCGTGCCACCATCTTCCGGGCGGTGACTGGTGATACGTGATCAAGAAGAGACGGATGTGACGACGAAGGAGCAGGGTGTGAGCCCTCCGGACGGCGCGGCGACCGACGACGGCGCACGCCCTGACGACGGCCGCGCCGCCCGCCCCGAACCCGTCCCCGAGCCCCGCCCGGAGCCCCCGCGCCCCGGTGGCCGGACCGGCCGCACGGGCAAGGCCGAGGCTGCCGGTGAAGCCGAGGCCAAGGCCACGGCCGACGAGACCAAGGCAGGCGAGACCAAGGCAGGCGAAGCCGAGGCCGAGGCAGCCGAAGCCGAGCCCGCCGACGCCAAGGCCGCCGGGGCACGGGCCAGGGCCACCGCGGCCACCGCGGGCCCGCACGGTCACGCCGCCACGGAAGCCGACCGGGTCGAGGTCGACGAACCGCTGCTCGCCGCCCGCGTGCACCGGCCGTCCGACCTCGTACGCCTGCTCGTCGGCATCCTCGGCATCGCCGTCCTCCTCGGCATCGCCGCCTTCGCCCACGGCACCACCGTGGGTCTGGAGGAGGACATCAGCAAGGGCACCGGCCAGGCGCCCGCCCTGCTGATCAAGGTCGCCGCGCTGGTGTCCAGCATCGCGGTGCTGCTGCTGCCCGTCGCCTTCGCCATCGAGCGGCTGATCAAACGCGACGGGCTGCGCATCGCCGACGGCGTGCTCGCGGCCGTCCTCGCGCACGGCGTCACCCTCGCCACCGACCTCTGGGTCTCGCAGGCCGCCCCCGACACCATCCAGGACGCCCTCACCCGCCCCGCGGCCGGCGGGACGCTGACCGACCCGGTCCACGGCTACCTCGCGCCCGTCATCGCGTACATGACCGCGGTCGGGATGACCCGCCGACCCCACTGGCGGGTCGCCCTGTGGGTGGTCCTGCTGCTCAACGCCCTGGCCATGCTGGTCAACGGGTACACCACCCCCTTCTCGATCATCCTCACCGTGCTGATCGGCTGGAGCGTCGCCTACGGCACCCTGTACGCCGTCGGCTCGCCCAACGTGCGGCCCACCGGGCAGCACCTCCTCGCCGGACTGCGCCGGGTCGGCTTCCAGCCGGTCAGCGCGATGCGCGCGGAGATGCCCGAGGGCCCCGAGCCCTCCGAGGCCAACGACCGGGGCCGCCGGTACCACGTGACCCTGGAGGACGGGCCGCCGCTCGACGTCACGATCGTCGACCGCGAGCAGCAGGCCCACGGCTTCTTCTACCGGGTCTGGCGCCGGCTCACGCTGCGCGGCATCACCACGGGGCGCAGCCTGCAGTCGCTGCGCCAAGCGCTGGAGCAGGAGGCGCTCCTCGCGTACGCGGCCATCGCGGCCGGGGCGAACGCGCCGAAGCTGATCGCCACCTCCGAGCTCGGCCCGGACGCGGTGATGCTCGTGTACGAGCACCTGGACGTCCGGGCCCTCGACGCCCTCGCCGACGAGGAGATCACCGACGAGCTGATCCACCACACGTGGAAGCAGGTACGGGCCCTCCAGTCGCGGCGGATCGCACACCGCAGGCTCACCGGCGACGCCCTCGTGGTGGATCGTTCCGGCAACGTCATCCTGACCGACCTGCGCGGCGGCGAGATCGCCGCCGGCGACCTGGTGCTCCGCATGGACATCGCCCAGCTGCTGACCACGCTCGGCCTGCGGGTCGGCGCCGAGCGCGCGGTGGCCTCGGCCGTGTCGGTGCTCGGCCCGGACGCGGTGGCGGACTGTCTGCCGCTGCTCCAGCCGATCGCGCTGAGCCGTTCCACCCGGGCGACGCTGCGCAAGCTGGCCCGGGAGCGGGCGGAGCGGCAGCGGGAGGCCGTGCTGGAGTCCTCGCGGGCGGCGAAGGCGGCGCGCGAGGCGGAATCCACGGCTTCCGCGACCCCCGTCTCCGCCTCGGCCGCAGCCGACCGCAAGGCCGAGAAGAAGGCCCTGGAGGACGCGCTGGACGGGGCCCGCGAGGAGGATCTGCTGACCCAGATCCGCCACCAGGTGCTGCTGATCCGGCCGCAGGCGCCGGTGGAGCCGGCCCGGCTGGAGCGGATCCGGCCGCGCACGCTGGTGTCGTTCATCGCGGGCGCGTTCGGTGCGTACTTCCTGCTCACGCAGCTCGCCCACGTGGACTTCGCGACCATCATCGGCGAGGCGCAGTGGGGCTGGGTCGGGGCGGCGCTGGCCTTCTCGGCGCTGACGTACTTCGCGGCGGCGATGAGCCTGCTGGGCTTCGTGCCCGAGCGGGTGTCGTTCCTGCGGACGGTGGTCGCGCAGGTGGCCGGGTCGTTCGTGAAGCTGGTGGCCCCGGCGGCCGTCGGCGGTGTCGCGCTGAACACGCGGTTCCTGCAGCGGGCGGGGGTCCGGCCGGGGCTGGCGGTCGCGAGCGTGGGCGCCTCCCAGCTGTTCGGGCTGGCCAGCCACATCGTGCTGCTGCTGTCCTTCGGCTATCTGACCGGCACCGAGAAGACCCCGGAGATGACCCCGTCCCGGGCGGTCATCGCGGGTCTGCTGACGGTGGCCGTCCTGGTGCTGGTGGTGACGGCCGTCCCGTTCATGCGGAAGTTCGTGGTGACGCGGGTCCGGGCGCTGTTCGCGGGCGTGGTGCCGCGCATGCTGGACGTGCTCCAGCGGCCGAAGAAGCTGGTGACCGGCATCGGCGGGATGCTGCTGCTGACGGGCTGCTTCGTGATGTGCCTGGACGCGTCGATCCGCGCGTTCGGGGGCGGCGAGGCCATCAGCTACGCGAGCATCGCGGTGGTGTTCCTGGCGGGCAACGCGCTGGGGTCGGCGGCGCCGACGCCGGGTGGTATGGGCGCGGTGGAGACCACGCTGACCCTCGGGCTGATCGCGGCGGGCCTGGAGAAGGAGGTCGCGATCTCGGCGGTGCTGCTGTTCCGTCTGATGACCTTCTGGCTGCCGGTGCTGCCGGGGTGGATCTCGTTCAACTTCCTGACCCGCAAGGAAGCCATCTAGTGCTGTGACCGGGAAGGTTCACCCGGCCACAGCACTAACCTCCGGCCCGGTCGGCGGATTCGGCTCCGGCCGGCGGCTGCGGCACCGGGCGCTCCCGTACCCGCTACGGCGCTTCGCGCCCGCGCCTCGAACGCCGGCGTGGCTGGAAGTTCCGGCCGGCGGGGGCGATGTCCGAGGCGGGTGGCAGCATGCGTCCATGAGTGAAGACCTGGACAGCCGCTGCCCGTTCGACGATCCGGCCGCGGTGCTGCGCGCGGACCGGGCGGCCCTGCGGGGCGGGGCCGCCGGTCAAGGGGGCATCGGGCGGGAGGTGTTCACCCAGGCCGAGGCCGTCTTCGGGCGGGCCGACGTGGGGCGGGCGGAGTTCGCCTCCTGGCTGCATTTCGCCGCGACCGTGCTCGGGCACCACGACTACGCCGCCCGCGTCGCGGAGGCCGAACCGGGGCTGCCCTGGCGGACGGTGTGGGCCTGGTGGCGGCCCGTCGGCGCCTACGTGGCGGAGCCGAACCTCAGCGGGGACCACACCGCCGAGGTGTACGACCTCGACGGGGGCGCGGCCGTGAAGGTGTGGGCCCTGTGGTGCGAGGACGCCTGGTTCGACCTGGACACGGGACGCCGGCTGCCCGCTCCGGCCGACGGCGAGGCCGCCCCGCGGGAGACGGAGGAGCCGGACGGCCCTTGGCTGTTCGACGCGGAGGACGAGGGCTGGGCCTTGCACTGCCCCGGCACCTGGGAGGAGCCGGTCGTGCTCGGCGGCGGCCGCTACCTGTACGCGGAGGACCGCGGGATCGTGGTGGTGGAGGAGAACGCCGCCGCGCTCGCCGACCGGCCCCGGGGCGGCGCCGACACCTCCTCCTGGGAATCCGCCGGGGACACCCCGTGGTTCCGCCCGGGCACGCGCGGCTCCGGTCCGCTCACCGCGGCCGGGCTCGCCCGGACCTTCGGCGGCGCGTGGGTCACCCGCGTCCCCGTCGACGAGCTCCCGGACGCGCTGGAGCACCCGGCCACCCGGGAGTTCCTGAGCGGGGTCGGGCTGCCGCGCCACTGGGCCGCGGGCGTCAGCTCGTTCGAGGTCGCCCCACAGTTGCTGCGGCCGCTGACCGCGTCGGCCCCGGCGGCGGGCGACGAGGACCTCCTGCACCTCGGGACCTTCGACTTCGGGTACACGGACCCGGGTCTGGTGGGCGTCCACCGCCTCACTGGAGCGGTGCACATGTACCAGGAGTCCGCCATCCCGCTGGCCCGGGACGTGGCGGCCTTCGTCGGGTTCCTCGACGGCGTGCGCCGGTACATGGGCGCCTGCTGGTCCCCGTACCCGGCCGAGGACGGCACCGGGGCCTTCCTCGAGGCGATGGAGGCCCTGGATCCCGGTGCGCTGGCCGGCGGCTCGCCCTCCGCCGCGACCTGGGAGCACCTGTTCGCCGCGATCACGGAGCTGAGCGTGTACGGCTACTGACCTGCGGGCGGGCATGCCCCCCGTTCGGGTCAGCGCACGGGCGGGGTAGGGGCGGGGCGCACAGGATGGGGACATGCCGACACACGCCTGGCGGGTCACCGCCGCCGCCACGCTCGCCGCCGGGCTGCTCGCCACGGCCGCCTGTTCCGGGGACGGCGACGGGAAGAAGACGACGGCCGACGGCTCTCCGGAGGTCAAGCCCCTGAAATGGGGCGACTGCGAGGCCCCGACCGCCGCCCAGGGCGGTGGCCAGGCCCCGCCCAAGGACTGGCAGTGCGCCACCCTCGACGTCCCGCTCGACTACGCGAAGCCCGAGGGCAAGACGATCCCGATCGCCCTGATCCGGGCCAAGGCGCGGGACCAGAAGAACCGCCTGGGCTCACTGGTCTTCAACTTCGGCGGCCCCGGCGGCTCCGGGATCAGCACGCTGCCGGGCTCCGCGAAGGAGTACGAGGCCCTGCGCGCCCGGTACGACCTGGTGAGCTTCGACCCGCGCGGGGTGGGCGGCAGCGATCCGGTCCTGTGCCAGAACGACAAGCAGCTGGACCAGTACTTCGGCGAGGACTCCTCCCCCGAGACCCCGGAGGAGGAGAAGGCCTTCATCGAGAACATCCGGAAGTACCAGGAGGCCTGTGAGAAGAACTCCGCCGAGCTGCTCCCCCACGTCGGCACGGAGAACGCCGCCCGCGACCTGGACCGGATCCGCCAGGCCCTCGGGGACAAGAAGCTGAACTACTTCGGCATCTCCTACGGCACCGAACTGGGCGGGGTCTACGCCCACCTCTTCCCCAAGAACGTCGGCCGGGCCGTCTTCGACGCCGTCGTGGACCCGACCAAGACCGCCGAGGGGAGCGCCCTGGGCCAGGCCAGGGGATTCCAGCTCGCGCTCGGCAACTTCGCGCAGGACTGCGTGGACCGCGGGGACGAGTGCCGGCTCCAGGGCAGCACGCCCAAGGAGATCGAGGCCGACATCATCAAGCTGCAGAAGGCGCTGGCCGCCAAGCCCATCCCGGGCATCGGGGACCGGATGCTCACCGAGACCCAGGCGACCAACGGCATCGCGCAGGCCCTGTACTCGAAGGAGTTGTGGCCGCTGCTGGAACAGGGCCTCGACGAGGCGGAGGGCGGCCAGGGGCAACTGCTGATGGCCCTGTCCGACGCGCTCAACGGACGTGATCAGCAAGGGCGTTACAGCAACATCGGCGCGGCCAACACCGCCATCAACTGCGTGGACGACAAGGACCGCTACACCCTGGAGCAGACGAAGGCCAAGCTCGCGCAGTTCCGCGCCGCCTCGCCGGTCTTCGGGGACCTCCTCGGCTGGGCCATGATGTCGTGCACCGGCTGGCCGGTGGCCGGCACCTGGGAGACCCCCGACGTCTCGGCGCCGGGCTCCGACCCGATCCTGGTGATCGGCAACACCGGCGACCCGGCCACCCCGTACGAGGGCGCCCGCAACATGGTGGAGCGGCTCGGTCCGGGCGTGGGCGTGGAGCTCACCTACAAGGGCGAGGGGCACGGCGCGTACAACAGCGGCGACCCGTGCGTGCAGAAGGCGGTCGACACCTATCTGCTGGACGGGAAGGCGCCGGCCTCGGGCACCGTCTGTACCGCGGCTCCGAACCCGACGCCGCCGCCCGAGGCGCCGGAGTCGTCGGCCGCCTGATCCGGTCCGGGTTCGCGGGACGGGACGCCGAAGGGGCCGTACCCCGTCGCGGGGTACGGCCTCTTCGGGCCACTGCTGGTGGACCGGCCTAGTAGACCGGCTTCTCGGGCTCGATCTGGTGGACCCAGCCGATCACGCCGCCGCCGACGTGCACCGCGTCCGCGAAGCCCGCGGACTTCAGGACCGCGAGGACTTCCGCACTGCGGACACCCGTCTTGCAGTGCAGGACGATGCGCTTGTCCTGCGGCAGGTCCTGGAGGGCGGTGCCCATCAGGAAGTCGCCCTTGGGGATCAGCTTCGCGCCGGGGATCGAGACGATCTCGTACTCGTTCTTCTCACGGACGTCGATGATCTCGATGGGCTCGTCGGTGTCGATCCACTCCTTGAGCTGCTTGGGAGTGATCGTCGAACCGGCGGCCGCCTCCTGGGCCTCCTCCGACACGACGCCGCAGAAGGCCTCGTAGTCGATGAGCTCGGTGACGGTCGCGTTCGGACCGCAGACCGCGCAGTCGGGGTCCTTGCGGACCTTGACCTGGCGGTACTGCATCTCCAGGGCGTCGTAGATCATCAGGCGGCCGACCAGCGGCTCGCCGACACCCGTGAGGACCTTGATGGCCTCGGTGACCTGGATCGACCCGATGGACGCGCAGAGCACGCCCAGCACGCCGCCCTCGGCGCAGCTCGGGACCATGCCCGGCGGCGGGGGCTCCGGGTAGAGGCAGCGGTAGCACGGGCCGTGCTCGGACCAGAAGACCGAGGCCTGGCCGTCGAAGCGGTAGATCGAGCCCCACACGTACGGCTTGTTCAGCAGCACGCAGGCGTCGTTCACCAGGTAGCGCGTGGCGAAGTTGTCCGTGCCGTCGACGATGAGGTCGTACTGGCTGAAGATCTCCATCACGTTCTCGGCTTCGAGCCGCTCTTCGTGAAGGACCACGTTCACGTACGGGTTGATGCCCAGCACGCTGTCGCGGGCCGACTCGGCCTTGGAACGGCCGATGTCCGCCTGGCTGTGGATGATCTGGCGCTGCAGGTTCGACTCGTCGACCTCGTCGAACTCCACGATGCCCAGCGTGCCGACACCGGCCGCGGCGAGGTACATGAGGGCGGGCGAACCGAGACCGCCGGCACCCACGGCCAGCACCTTGGCGTTCTTCAGGCGCTTCTGGCCGTCCATCCCGACATCCGGGATGATCAGGTGCCGCGAATACCGACGGACCTCGTCAACGGTGAGCTCAGCTGCTGGCTCGACCAGCGGTGGCAGCGACACGGGCACTCCGAAGATGGGAGCATCCCCGCAGGTGCAGGGAGCAAACTGATGGTTGTCCTCCCAGTAACACTGCCACGCCCGTCTTCATTCCAAGACACCTGTCCCGACCCTTGAGACGATTTCGTCCCAGTACGCGGGCATGGAAGCCCATGGGTCGCTGCCGCGCGTCCCGAGCCGGTCGGTGAACCAGATCGTGCCCGCCCCCTGCCAGCGGGCGATCCGCATCGCCTCCTCCAGATGCGCGCGCGGCACCCCGTGGACGAGGTGGCAGAACCGCTCCGCCGGATGGTCCGCCGTCCACTCGGCCACCTGCGACCAGCGGTAGTCCGACCAGGCTCCGGAGAAGGTGACCAGCTGGTCGGCGGCCTCCGCATAGCCCTCGTACGGGTGCGTGCCGTGCCCGAGCACGATCCGCAGGTCCTCGCCGAGGCCCCGCAGGGAGTCCACGACCCGGCTCACCGAGGCCAGCTCCGCCTTGCCGGCCGGGGCCCCGGCCAGGTAGAAACCGCCGACCCCGTACCAGTCGCGGAAACGGTGGGCGTCGGAGATCAGCTCTCCGAAGGACCGCGCTCCGTCCCGCATCGCGAGATGACCGAGGATCATGCCGCCGGCGCGGCGCAGCTTCGCGGCCGCCTCCGTGCAGTGCGGGTCGGGCCGCCCGCCCGGGCCGTCCGCGATGTTGAGCACGGCCCAGTGCAGCGGGGTGCCGGGGCGGGTCAGCTCGGCCCACTCGACGGGGGCGAGGAGCGGGTGCGCGTAGCCGGGGATGCCGAGGCCGAGGCGGCCGGCCTCGGTCGCGGCGGCGGTCATGGCCCCGGGCGGCGTCGTCAGATGCGGCACGCCGCCTCCATCCAGATGTCCGCGAGGGATTCCTCCAGGTTGATCCGGGGCCGCCAGCCGAGCCGGTCCCGGGCGGTACGGACATCCGCCTGCTGCCAGGCTCCGCAGCCGTCCGGGTAGGGGTACGGCTGGGGGGCCGCGGCGGCCATCTGTTCGGCGGTGGCCTCGGAGCGCGGGGAGCCGATGGTGGCCAGTCCGACCGGGCGGCCGGGGTGCCCGTGCACCTGCTGGGGTCCGCCGTGCGGGACGTCCAGCTCGTGCAGGGCTCCCCCGTACCCGGCGACCCGGGCCAGGACCGCGGCCGCGTCGCGCAGCCGGACCGCACGGCCGGTGCCGATGTTGACCACGCCCTGGGCGGCGGAGAGCGAGGCGGCGTGCACGGCCCGCGCCACGTCCCGTACGTCGACGAAGTCGCGCTGCACGCCGAGCCCGCTGAGCTTCAGCTCGCCGTCGCCCGCCTGCATCGCGCGGCGCATGGCCTCGGCGAGCCGGCCGAGCGGGGATCCGGCGGGGGTGCCCGGGCCGACGGGCGAGAAGATCCGCAGCACGACGGCGTCCAGCCCGGAGCCCAGGACCAGCTCGGTGGCGGCCAGTTTGCTCACGCCGTACGGCCCACCCGGTCTCGGCACGGCGTCCTCGGCCGTGGACGAGCCGGGCTGGCTGGGCCCGTATTCGGCGGCGCAGCCGAGCTGCACCAGGCGGGCCCCGCAGCCGCTTCGGCGCAGCGACTCGCAGATCGTCGCGACGGCGACGGTGTTGTGCCGGGTGAGTTCCCGGGCCCCGCCCCGGGTGGCTCCGGCGCAGTTGATGACGACGCCCGGGTGGACGGCGTCGAGGAAGCGCGTGAGCGCGCCGGGGCTGCCGGTGGCGAGGTCGAAGCGGACGTCGGCGTCGTCTCCGCGGCCGAGCGCGGTGAGCTGGACGGCGGGGTCGGCGAGCAGCCGGTCGGCGACGTAGCGGCCGAGGTATCCGTTGGCTCCGATCAGCAGCACCCTCATCGCGTGACCCCTTGGTTGGTTGGCTGGCCGGTCATGTCTGTTTCTCCTTGCGGACGGATGGACGGATGGGTGGGCGGGGTACGGGTAAAGCGCCTCGGGGTCGGCTCCGAAGGTCTGGGGACGTCCCGGGGGACGTCAGGGCCGCGCATGCGCGGAGGCGCGGGCCAGGGCGAGCACGGCGTGTACGAGGAGTCCGGCCGCGGCGGCGAGAGCCGCCGCCGGGACGGGGACCAGGGCGAGGGCGAGAGCCGCGCCGACGGGTGCGCGGTGGGCTCCGTGCCGCAGCAGGAGCCGGGTCAGGAAGAGCAGCAGGGCGAGGGGCACGGCCACCGGGAGCGGTGTTCCGGCGAGCACGGCGGCCGCGGCGGCGGCCCCGGTGAACAGCGCGACGGCCGTCAGCAGCAGCGGACGCGCCCGGTCGGCGAAGTCCTCCAGGGCGCGGCTCCCGTCGAGCCGGGCCCGCGCCCCGGCGGCGAAGGCGACGGCGGCCAGGTGCCCGGGGACGACGGCCAGCGCGAGGCCGACGGCGAGGGCGGTGCCGTGCCGGTGCACGGCCCAGCCGGCGACGGCCGCGGCCAGCAGGTGCGCGACGTAGGGGAACCGGCCCCCGGCGGCCCGTCCGGGCCACACCAGCGCGGCGGCGACGGCGGCCACGGCGGCAACCCCGGCCCAGGCCTGCCCGGCGGCGGCCGCGGCACAGGCGAGGGCCCCGGGCAGCAGCGCGTGGCCGAAGCCGCGGAAGGCGGCGGGGCCGGCCGGGACCAGGGCGGGCGCGGCGGCGGTGACCTCCTCGTGGGGGCTGCGCGCGTACAGCTCCTCGGCGAGCGAGAAGACGTCCCGGTGCCGGAACCGCGCGGCGGTGCGGTCGGTGATGCCGTGGGCTTCCAGCCCGGCGGCGATCTCCAGCGGGTCCACGGCGCGTTCGCACAGCTGCCGGTGCCGGTGCAGCAGCGCCTTGACGGGATCCCCGCCGAGCCGCCGCCGAACCGTCCGCGCAGCCGGTTCAGCCTCGCGTCGGGCCAATTCCGTCTCGCCGGGGGCACTTTCAGCCTCGCCGGGGGGGGGGGGGGGGGGGGGGGGGGGGGGGGGGAGAGGGGGGGGAGGGGGGGGGGGGGGGGGGAGGGTGGGGGGGGGGGGGGGGGGGGGGGGGGGGGGGGGGGGGAAGGGGGAGGGGGGGGGGGGGGGAGGGGGGGCAGAATCGATGGTGATCG